>NZ_JAXAXM020000004.1:202497-247207 GCF_047500745.2 Stenotrophomonas sp. FR024 | reverse complement strand
GCGGTAGTGCCGGCCGCTGGCCGGCAACAGCAATAGCAACAGCGGGCATTCCGTGGAATGGTGGGGCCATGTGGATTGGCAGGACACGCCGTAAACCCATCCATGGGGGCTCGATGGCGCCATCCATGGCGCCAACGGTCCTGCCAACCCACATGGCCCCACCTCTGACAGATTCCTGCGGCTGTTGGATCGCGCGGCTGTTGGTAGGTGTCAACCTTGGTCGACACATCTGTCAGATATTGAATGAGTTCATCCATGTCGACCAAGGTCGACACCTACCAGAGCAGGATGCCGCTCCAACAGATCGCGGAAATCTGTCGAAGGCGGGGTGGGTCCGGTTGCGGGGGTGTCCGCGGCATGGATGCCGCGGCCAAGCCTCCATGGACGGATTTACGGCGTCCCCCGCAACCGGACCCACCCCGCCAACCCACAGGAACCCAGCTTTTGAAGTTGCTCCGGCTCCGGCCGTTGCTCCGGCCTCTGCGGGTGCAGGGTGCAACCCTGCAGAACAAACCCCACCCTACGCCGCCGTCGGTTGTGCAATCTTCCCCCGCGCACTACGATCCTGCGGTTCGCGCGCGCAGGCGCGCGCCCGTATTCCTGCTGAGCGCCCCGCGCGCCGCATCTGCCAACCCGAGGTATCCATGGTCATCAAACCGCGCGTCCGCGGCTTCATCTGCGTCACCACCCACCCGACCGGCTGCGAAGCCGCGGTCAAGCAGCAGATCGACTACATCCGCGCGCGCCCGCCGATCCAGAACGGCCCCAAGCGCGTGCTGGTCATTGGTGCCTCCACCGGCTACGGCCTGGCTGCACGCATCACCGCCGCCTTCGGCAGCGGTGCCGCCACCCTCGGCATCTTCTTCGAGCGCCCGGGCACCGAATCCAAGCCGGGCACGGCCGGCTGGTACAACTCGGCCGCGTTCCACAAGTACGCAGACGAAGCCGGCCTGTACGCCAAGAGCATCAACGGCGATGCCTTCTCCGATGAAGTGAAGGCCAGGACCATCGAGATGATCAAGGCCGATCTGGGCCAGGTCGACCAGGTCGTCTACAGCCTGGCCGCGCCGCGCCGCAAGCATCCGAAGACCGGCGAGATCATCAGCTCCACGTTGAAGCCGATCGGTGAGCCGATCACCCTGCGTGGCCTGGATACCGACAAGGAAGTGCTGACCGAGACCCACCTGCAGCCGGCCACCCCGGAAGAAATCGCCGGTACCGTTGCGGTGATGGGCGGTGAGGACTGGCAGATGTGGATCGATGCGCTGGCCGATGCCGGCGTGCTGGCCAACGGCTGCACCACCACCGCCTTCACCTACGTGGGCGAAGAGATCACCCAGGCGATCTACTGGAACGGCTCCATCGGCGCCGCCAAGAAGGACCTGGACACCAAGGTGCTGGGCCTGCGCGAAAAGCTGGCGAAAATCGGCGGCGACGCGCGCGTGTCGGTGCTGAAGGCGGTAGTCACCCAGGCCAGCTCGGCCATTCCGACCATGCCGCTGTACCTGTCGCTGCTGTTCAAGGTGATGAAGGAAAAGGGCACCCACGAAGGCTGCATCGAACAGCTGGATGTGCTGTACGACATCCTCTACGGCGGCAAGGCCGATGGCGTGGCGGTCGATCGTCTGCGCCACGACCTGGTCGATGGCGATGGCCACACCGTCGCGCTGGTCGATGACGAAGGCCGCCTGCGTGCCGATTACAAGGAAATGGCCGCGGACGTGCAGGGCAAGGTGGTCGCGCTGTGGCCGCAGGTGACCAACGAGAACCTGTACGAGATCAGCGATCTGGCCGGCTACAAGGCCGATTTCCTGCGCCTGTTCGGTTTTGGCGTGGAGGGTGTCGACTACGAGGCCGACGTCAATCCGGACGTGAAGATCGAAAACCTGGTCGACATGACCTGATCAACGAAGAGGCCGGCGAAATCCGGCCTTCTCTTTGGGTGGTGCCGGCCAGCGGCCGGCACTACCATCGGTCATCCGAACTCGAAGCCCATCTCCGGCAACGCCGGGCCGACGAAGTCGCCCTGCACGTAGTCCACGCCGGCACTGAACAGCAACGTCATCGAATTGGCATCGCTGACGAATTCGGCGATGGTGCGGATGCCGGCTTCCTGCGCGCGCGCGGTGATCTGGCTGATGCGGTCGATGTTTTCGCGGGTGGCTGCCAGGTCGCTGGTGAAGCCACGGTCCAGCTTGAGGAACTGCGGCTGGAAGTGGGCCAGCAGCTGGAACGAATCCAGCCCCGAACCGAACTGCTCCAGGCCGATGCGGCAGCCCAGCGGTGCTACTTCGGCAAGGAACTGCTGTGCACTGCGCAGGTGAGTGAACACCTTCGCTTCCGGCGCATGCAGCCACAGCCGTTCGCCGGGTACACCCTGAGCCTGCAGCTCGCGGCGCAGGGTAGCGATCATTTGCGGGTCGTCGAACGATTCCGGCGTCACTTTCACCAGCATCTGCGTGGCATGGCCTTCGCGTGCACGCTGGCCCAGCACCGCGATGGCCCGTGACACCACCCAGCGGTTGATGTCGGCCAGCAGGCCGTGCTCCTCCGCGATACCGAGGAACGCGGTCGGACTCAGCAGTTCGCCGTTGTGCTCCAGGCGCAGGTAGGCCTCATACAGCTCCAGCGACTCGCCCTGCAGGTTCAGCACCGGCTGGTAGTGCAGCTGGAAGCCGTCACCGGCCAGCGCTTCACGGATACGGGCGACCCAGCGCAGCACGCGTTCTTCCTCCACGCGGTCGGCGGCGGCCGGGTCGAAGATGCGGCAGGTGTTGCCCAGTTCTGCGGCGGCCTGCGTGCATTCGCTGGCTCGTGCCAGCACCTGGCCGATACTGGCGATCTTCTCGCCCACCTGCACGCCACCGATGCTGACCGTTACCGTGGCCGAGCGTGCGCCGATGCTGAAGACGTGCGCGGCGTAGGCTTCGCGGATGCGCTCGGCCAGTGCCACGGTCTGCGCGTACGGCCCGGCCTGCAGCACGGCGAAATTGTGTTCGCCGAAGCGGGCCAGCTGTGCGTCTTCGCCAACGACTTCGGCCAGCAGCGCGGCGAGCGCGCCGATCAGGGTGTCGGCCGAGGCCAGGCCAATGTCCGGCAGCAGGCGCGCGTAGTGGTCCGGCTCGATCAGCAGCAGGCCGAACTGGCCTTCGCTGCGCCCGGCCTGGGCCACCGCGCTTTCCAGCTGCAGCATGAAGGTCGGGCGATTGAGCAGGCCGGTGACCTGGTCGCGCTGGCGCAGGTCCTCGACCTCACGTGCCAGCTCGGGGTCGAATTCCATGCGGCGGCGGAGCACCACCTGCAGGCAGGATTCGCCTTCGTAGGTGGCAGCGGCAAACTCCATCGTCGCCGGGAACGCGCTGCCATCCTCGTGGCGCGCGTCGAGCTGGTACTGCGGCGGCGGCGCCTCGCCACGGCTCAGCCCCTTCAGCAGCTGCTTGAAGCCCTCCACGTGCTGGGCGGCGACCATGTCCAGCAGCGAGATGCCTTCGATGTCGTCGAAATGCTCGTAACCGAACATCTCCAGATAGGCATCGTTGGCGCGGATGTGCATGCCTTCATGCACATAGGCGATGGGGTCGCGCGAGGAGGCGATCAACGCATCGCAGCGGCGCTCGGTTTCGCGCATCTGTGCTTCGATGCGGCGCAGGCCGCGACGCGCCTGCAGGTCCACCCACTGGTCGCGGACCACGGCGAGCAGATGCTCCGGACGTTGGCGCAGGGCGAGGGCGCGGATGCCGTGGCTGCTGGCCTGCACCAGTTCGTCTTCGTCGATGCGCTCGGCCAGCAGCACCAGCGGAATATCCTTGCCGCTGGCAGCAATATGCTGGGCCACCAGTGGCAGCGGGATGCCCTGGGAGGGCGAAGCCAGCACCAGGTCGATGGCCTGGCTGGCCAGCACCTGGGCCAGCTCGGCTGCATCCTGCGGACGCCACGGGCGTACCGCGATGCCGCTGTTGCGCAGCGTGCTGACGATGGCTTCGGCATTCTCGCCGCTGTCATCGACGATCAGCAGGCGGATGGTGATGTCGTTCGCGTTCTGCATGCACTGCTCCCCAATCTGCAAATCTAGATACACGATGCGCGGCGAACCGTCCATGCGCGCACCCCTTGCACGCATTGAACGGCGATGTGGTTCACACCACGCCACCGGCCGCGTGGCCGCTGGCCCAGGCCCACTGGAAGTTGTAGCCGCCCAGCCAGCCGGTCACATCCAGCACCTCGCCGACGAAATGCAGGCCGGGCACGCGCTTGGATTCCATCGTCGAGGACGAGACCTCGGCGGTATCCACGCCGCCCAGGGTGACCTCGGCGGTGCGGTAGCCCTCGGTGCCACTGGCCACCAGCGGGAACGCGCCCAGCAGCTGCGCGGCCTGGCGCAGCACCGGCTCGTCCAGCTGGCGCACGGGCCGGTCGGGCAGCCAGTGTTCGCACAACCGCTGTGCCAGCCGCTTCGGCAGTACCTCGCCCAGCACCGTGCGCAGCTCGGCGGCAGGCCGCTCGCGCTTCATCTGGCGCAACCACTCGCCGGCATCCTGGCCGGGCAGCAGGTCCAGTTCCAGCGCGTCGCCGGGTTGCCAGAACGAGGAGATCTGCAGGATCGCCGGGCCACTCACGCCGCGATGGGTCAGCAGCATGAAATTCTGGAAGCTCTTTCCGTTGCAGCGCGCCTCGATGGGCAGAGCGACGCCGCTGAGATCGGCCAGCCGTTCCTGGTGCTTGCCGCTGAGCGTCAGCGGCACCAGCCCGGCGCGGGTCGGCAGCACCTGGTGGCCGAACTGTCGGGCCACTTCATAGCCGAAGCCGGTGGCGCCCATGCTGGGAATGGACAGGCCGCCGGTGGCCACCACCAGCGAGGCGCAGTGGAACAGGCCCTGCGTGGTGTGCACGCGGAAACCATCGCTGCCATGCTCGATGCGCTGCACGCTGCAGTCGGTACGCACCTGCACGCCTGCCGCCTGGCATTCGTCCACCAGCATCTTCACGATCTGCTTGGACGAGACATCGCAGAACAACTGGCCCAGCTCTTTTTCGTGATACGCGATGCCGTGCTTGCTGACCAGCTCGATGAAGTGCCAGGGCGTGTAGCGCGCCAGTGCCGACTTGCAGAAGTGCGGGTTGACCGACAGGAAGTTGGCCGGGGTGGTGCCGGTGTTGGTGAAGTTGCAGCGGCCACCGCCGGACATCAGGATCTTCTTGCCGACCTTGTTGGCATGGTCGATCACCTGCACCTGGCGGCCGCGCTGGCCAGCCGTGATCGCGGTCATCAGCCCGGCCGCACCGGCGCCGATGACCACTACGTCGCAACGGATCGTGCTCATGCCTTGGCGCGCTTGCGCCAGTTCGGGATCACGTCGAGCTGGATCTGGTCGTTGAGCAGCTGCACTTCACCGTCCTGGATCAGCACGCTCCAGCGCATGGCGCGCTGGATCTGCTGGCCCCAGCGCTCGACGAATTCACCGTCCAGATCAACCACCGAGAGATTGTCGAAGCGTGCCAGGCCCTTGCTCTGCTTGCCCCACCAGATCTCCGAGGCGTTGCCGCCGTAGTTGATCACCTGCACCTGGCGGCTGCGATTGCTGGCCTTGCGGATGCGCGATTCGTCCGGATGGCCCAGGTCGATCCACTGCAGGATGTCGCCGGTGTAGTCGTGTTCCCACAGATCGGGCTCGTCATCGGTGCTCAGGCCGCGGCCGAATTCCAGGCGGTCGCCGGCATTGAGGGCGAAGGCGAGCAGGCGCACCATCAGGCGTTCGTCGGTCTCGGACGGATGCTGGGCCAGGGTCAGGTTGTGGGTCGCGTAGTAACCGCGATCCATGTCGCTGATCTGCAGTTCGGCCTTGCGGATGGTGGCGGTGAGGGCCATGGGGGATCCGTGGACTAAAGACGACAATGATAGAGGTTTGCTCCAGGGGTGTCCGTTGCCGGTCTGTCTGCGCAGCGTCAACGGTGGCACTCTTGCGCTCTTTCCCGTGGCCGGAGTGGACGCCATGACCTTGCCCAGCCGCCTGCAGCTGCCACCCGGCCACTGGTCCAGCCTGCTCGATGGCCTGTGCGCGCGTTTCCCGCGTATCGACCGTGCGCAATGGCAGGACCGCTTCGCCCGAGGCCGCGTGCAGGATGCGCAGGGCAGGGCACTGGCGCCGGACATGCCTTGGCAGGTGGGGCTTGAAATCCAGTACTTCCGCGAGGTGGCCGACGAGCCGGTGATTCCCTTCGCCGAGACCATCCTGCATCTGGATGCGCACCTGCTGGTGGCCGACAAGCCGCACTTCCTGCCGGTGACGCCGGCCGGTGGGTATGTACGCGAAACCCTGCTGTCGCGCCTGGTCGCACGCACCGGCAACACCGAGCTGGCGCCGTTGCACCGCTTGGACCGGCTGACCGCCGGCCTGGTGCTGTTTTCCACCCAGGCAGCCACGCGTGATGCCTACCAGCGGCTGTTCCGCGAGCGGCGCATCGGGAAGACCTACGAGGCGCTGGCACCGGCGCTGCCGGGGCTGGCGTTTCCGCTGCAGCGGGACAGTCGTCTGGTGCCGGGGGAGCCGTTCTTCCGCATGGCCGAAGTGCCGGGCGAGCCCAATGCCCGCAGCCGGATCGAGCTGATCGAGGCCGAGGGGCCGGTCTGGCGCTACCGGTTGCGGCCGGAAACCGGCCGCAAGCACCAGCTGCGCGTGCATATGGCGATGCTGGGCGCCCCCATCGAGGGCGATGACCTGTATCCGCAGTTGATGCTGCGCCCGGATGAAACGGTCGAGGCGCCCCTGCAGCTGCTGGCGCAGGGGCTGGCCTTCGACGATCCATTGAGTGGGGAGCCCAGGCGGTTCAGCAGCCAGCGTCGCCTGTGCCTGCCCGGCCAGAGCGGGTAGGGTCGTTCAGCGAACCGGGCGTCGCGCCAGCCAGCGGTCCAGCTCGGCCGCGAACAGCTGCCGGTCGCGCGGGCCCAGCGGCGGTGGGCCCCCGGTCTGCACCCCGGCGCCGCGCAGCTCTTCCATGAAATTGCGCATCGACAGCCGCTCGGCCATGTTGTTCGGCGTGTACAGCTGGCCGCGTGGGTTCAGCGCCACCGCCTTCTTCTCCAGCACCAGAGCGGCCAGCGGGATGTCCTGGGTGACCACCAGGTCACCGGCGGCGACCCGCTCGACGATGGCGCTGTCGGCCACGTCCAGGCCCTGGGGGACCTGGATCGAGCGCAGCCAACGTGAGGGCGGGGTCCGGATCCACTGATTGGCGACCAGGGTCAGCTCGATCCCAACGCGTTCAGCGGCACGGAACAGGATGTCGCGAATGACGGTGGGGCAGGCGTCCGCGTCTACCCAGATGCGTGGGAGAGCGGGTTCAGCTTGGGTTTCAGCTTCAGTCATTTACCCAGTGTAGGGTAGGAAAATCCTGAATGGGGGCTCGGAGTTAGCCTCGATCGGCTGCCAGCCCTTGTCACGTCTAGCGGGCGGGGTCTGCCCATGAACGTCCGGGCTATCGCTTTTTGCAGAAAACACGCGTATCGTTCGTCCCACTGTGTTTGCTAGGGTCACCGTGAATCGTGGCCTGGTGCAGTTGATCTCACGATCCGCTCATCGATCCGCTTTACCAACGCCTGCAACTCAGTCTCGGCCCCGATACCCGGTGGCTGCGATTTTTTCAACATGTGTTTCAGGAGTTAGTCAAATGTCTGATCGTCAGACCGGCACCGTCAAGTGGTTCAACGACGCCAAGGGCTTCGGCTTCATCACCCCGGAAAGCGGCCCGGACCTGTTTGTGCACTTCCGTGCCATCCAGGGCACCGGCTTCAAGACCCTGCAGGAAGGCCAGAAGGTTACCTTCATCGCCGTCCAGGGTCAGAAGGGTATGCAGGCTGACCAGGTGCAGGCGGTCTAATCCGTCTGCTACCGTTTGGTAGCCAGAACGCCGGAAGCGAAAGCTTCCGGCGTTTTTTATTGCCCGCTGTTTTGTAGAGTCGGGTTTGCTCGACCGCGTTTGAAAGCAGTCGAGCAAGCCCGACTCTACAAAAGGCATGCAGCCGGGCGGGCTAAGATCAGATGCATCCTCCCATCGCGGAACCGTCCATGCGCATCGTCCACCACCTGGAAAACTCCCGTTCCCTGCGCGTGCTGTGGATGCTGGAGGAGCTGGGGCTGGACTACGAACTGCGCCGTTATCCGCGTGATCCGAAGACGCTGCTGGCGCCGCCGGAACTGCGCAACGTGCATCCGCTGGGCAAGTCGCCGGTGCTGCAGGATGGCGAACTGGTACTGGCCGAGTCCGGGGCGATCCTCGACTACCTCGCTGACCGTTACGACACGCAGCGCCAGCTGTCGCCGTCACCGATGCCGGCCGACGGAGCTGAACGCATCGCCTACCGCTACTGGCTGCACTATGCCGAAGGTTCGGCGATGCCGCCGCTGCTGCTGACCCTGGTGATCGGTCGCATCCGCAGCGCACCGATGCCGTTCTTCGCGCGCCCGATCGCACGCAGCATCGCCGACAAGGCCGAGCGCGGCTTCATCGGCCCGCAGCGGCGCCTGCACCTGGACTGGATGGAGCGCCGCCTGGCCGAAAGCCCGTGGTTTGCTGGCGAGCGCTTCAGTGCGGCCGATATCCAGATGAGCTTCCCGATCCAGGCCGCTGCCGCGCGCGGTGGTGGCCTCGACGACAAGCCGGCACTGCGTGGCTTCCTCAAGCGTATCGGTGAGCGCCCGGCCTACCAGCGTGCCGAGGCCCACGGCGGCCACCTGCAGGCGCTCAGCGGCAATTGAGGAGGGCGGCCGTCGCCCCCATCTTCAGCACCATGGATACCGACAGCCCCCGTTTCGACAACCGCCTGCTGCATACCCTGCCGGGCGACCCCGAATCCGGCCCGCGCAGGCGTGAAGTGCTGGGCGCAGCTTGGTCGCCAGTGATGCCGACCCCGGTGACGGCGCCCACGCTGCTGGCCTGGGCGCCGGACGTGGCCGAAATGCTTGGCTTCAATACCGCTGAGGTCGAGAGCGAAGGCTTCGCCCGTGTATTCGGTGGCAACGCACTGTATGCAGGCATGCAGCCTTGGGCGGCCAACTACGGTGGCCATCAGTTCGGCCATTGGGCCGGCCAGCTCGGCGACGGCCGTGCGATCTCGCTGGGTGAACTGGTCGCGCCGGATGGCCACCACTGGGAGCTGCAGCTGAAGGGCGCCGGCCCCACGCCTTACTCGCGCGGCGCCGATGGGCGCGCAGTGCTGCGCTCGTCCATCCGCGAATTCCTGTGCAGCGAAGCGATGCACCATCTGGGGGTGCCGACCACGCGCGCGTTGTCGCTGGTCGGTACCGGCGACGACGTGGTGCGTGACATGTTCTACGACGGTCATCCGCGCGCCGAGCCTGGTGCCATCGTATGCCGGGTGTCGCCGTCGTTCCTGCGCTTTGGTTCCTTCGAGCTTCCGGCATCGCGCGGGGAAACCGCCTTGCTGCAGCAGCTGGTCGATGCCTGCATCGCCCGTGATTTCCCCGAGCTGGAAGGGGAGGGCGAGGCGCTGTACGGCGACTGGTTCGCGCAGATCGCGGTGCGCACCGCCGAGATGATCGCGCACTGGATGCGCGTGGGTTTCGTGCATGGCGTGATGAACACCGACAACCTGTCCGTGCTCGGCCTCACACTTGATTACGGCCCTTACGGCTGGGTCGAGGATTTCGATCCGGACTGGACGCCGAACACCACCGACGCGCAGGGCCGCCGTTATCGCTTCGGTACCCAGCCGCAGGTGGCGTACTGGAATCTGAGCCGATTGGCCCAGGCGTTGTCGCCGTTGTTTGCCGATGTTGCGCCACTGCAGGCGGGCTTGGCAGCGTATCAGTCCACCTTCGTGGCCTGCACCCGTCGCGATGCCGCAGCCAAGCTGGGCCTGGCCGCTGCCGACGATGACGACCTGCAGCTCTACCTGCGCTGGCAGCAGTTGATGCAGGACGGTGGCATGGACATGACCCTGGCCTGGCGCGCGCTGATGCGTATCGATCCGACGGCAGCGGATGCGACGGTTCTGGACGCGGTGTACTACGACGAGGCGCGCCAGCAGGCGGTGCAGGCACCGTTGCAGCAGTGGCTGCAGGATTATGCGACGCGGCTGCAGGCCGATCCGCTGTCGGCCAGTGAGCGCACGGCGAAGATGGCCGCGGCCAATCCGCTGTACGTGCTGCGCAACTGGTTGGCGCAGGAAGCCATCGATCGTGCAGAGCAGGGCGACCTCGGTGGCGTTCACGCACTGCAGGACGTGCTGCGTGATCCGTACACCGAGCGTGCCGGGCTGGAGCATTTCGCCGGCAAGCGCCCGGCGTGGGCAGACAACCGCGCCGGCTGCTCGATGCTGTCCTGCAGTTCCTGAGGGTGGGTTTCGGCAGGGCTGCGCCCTGCACCCGCAGAGGCCAGATCAAAAGCCAAGGCAAGAGCTGGCTTCCGTGGTTTGGCGGGGTGGTGTCGGAGTGCGGGGACGCCGCAAGTACGTCCCTGTAGGCTTGGCAGCCGCATCCATGCGGCTGACACCCCGCACTCCGACACCGCCCCACCTCTGACAGATTCCGGCGGCTGTTGGTAGGTGTCGACCTTGGTCGACACGGTAGATCCACGCCATGCGTGGATGCTCTTCTTTCAATCTTCGAAATATTCGACTTCGATAGAGATCCATCCACGCATCGCATGGATCAACAGATCGCAGAAGTCTGTCGAAGACGGGGTGGGTCCGGTTGCGGGAGTGTCCGCGGCATGGATGCCGCGGCCAAGCCCCCATGGACGGGTTTACGGCGTCTCCCGCAACCGGACCCACCCCGCCATCTCTCGGAATGCGGCTTTTGCTTTCGCTTTTGCTTGCGCGGTGGCCTCTGCAGGTGCCGGGCGCAGCCCGGCCGATACCCCCCAACAGGCAGGCGACGCCCGGAACAGGTACCCTATGCCGCCATCAGATAGCCAACGTGACATGACCGACGCCATCGTCGCTCCGCAGTGGGCCTCCCGCCTGCGCGACATCGCCGACTTCCCCAAGCCCGGCATCCTCTTCAAGGACATCATGCCGCTGCTCGCCCATAGCGAGGACTTCCGCGGTGCCATCACCGCGATGGCCGACCGCTGGCGCGACCAGAAGCTGGACGCGGTGATCGGTATCGAATCGCGCGGCTTCATCCTCGGCGCCGCGATGGCGCTGGAACTGGGCGTCGGCTTCGTGCCGGTGCGCAAGCCGGGCAAGCTGCCGGGCCAGGTGCTGCGCGAGGAATACACGCTGGAATACCGCAGCGACTGCATCGAAGTGCACGCCGATGCGCTGCCGGCCGGCGCCCGCGTGGCGATCATCGATGACGTGCTGGCTACGGGCGGCACGCTGGTCGCCGCGTTGTCGCTGGTGCGCCGCCTGGGCGTTGACGTGGTCGGCGCCGGTGTACTGGTCGAACTCGACGGTCTCGGCGGCCGCGCGCGCTGGGAAGCGGATCTGCCGCTGTACACCGAACTGGTGTTCTGATCGAAGGGTGGGTGCCAACCAAGGTTGGCAACTACCGGCTCCAGGCCATTAGCTCTGGTAGATGCCAACCTTGGTTGGCAGCGCCTTTCGCGACTGGCGCCACGGATGGGCCAACCAAGGTTGGCCGCTACCAGGTCACGTCGTTGCCAACCGTGGTTGGCAACGTTGCTTCAATCACATCATCCGCACGCGGAAACGTCGGCCCTTGATCTTGCCGGCTTCCAGCTTGGCCACGGCCTTGTTGGCCTGCTCTCGCGCGATCGCCACATAGGAGCGGGTCGGGAAGATCGCAATCTTGCCGATGAACTTGCTCGACAGGCCGGCGTCGCCGGTCAGTGCACCGAGGATGTCGCCCGGGCGCAGCTTGTCGGTCTTGCCGCCGTCGATCCGCAGGGTGCGCATCGCCGCCTGCGGCAGCTCGGCCGGGCGCGAGGTTGCCAGCGGCGTCTTCTGCCAGTCCAGCGCCTGACCCATCTGCGCTTCGATGGCTTCGGCACGGGTCTTCTCGCGGCCGGCCACCAGGCTGATCGCCAGGCCGCTGGCACCGGCACGGCCAGTACGGCCCACGCGGTGCTGATAGCTCTCCACGTCGGTCGGCAGCTCGTAGTTGATCACCGCCGCCAGCTCTTCCACGTCCAGGCCGCGTGCGGCCACGTCGCTGGCCACCAGCACGTTGCAGCTGCGGTTGGCCAGCAACAACAAGACTTCCTCGCGGTCGCGCTGCTCCATGTCGCCGTGCAGGGCCAGTGCGGAGAAGCCGAACTGCTGCAGCGAGTTGGCTACTTCGTCCACGTCCTTGCGGGTGTTGCAGAACACCACCGCCGATTCCGGCGTGTACTTCAGCAGCAGGCCAGCCAGCGCCTTCTGGCGGTGCGCCGGTTCCACCTCGCAGAACAGGTGGCGGATCGCCGGAGCCTGGTCGGCACCCTCCACGGTCACTTCCACTGCGTCGCGCAGCAGGTCACGCGCCATGGCGCGGATGCTGTCGGGGAAGGTGGCCGAGAACAGCAGGCTCTGGCGGTCCCTGTGGGTGCGGCCGGCGATCTCGCGGATCGGCTCCTCGAAGCCCATGTCGAGCATGCGGTCGGCCTCGTCCAGCACCAGGGTGCGCACCGCGCCAAGATTCAGCGCGCGCTTGCGTGCCAGCTCCTGCACGCGGCCGGGGGTGCCGACCACCACATGCGGATCGTGGCCTTCCAGCGACGCCAGCTGCGGGCCCAGCGGCACGCCGCCAACCAGCAGCAGCAGCTTCAGGTTGGGGATGCCGGTGGCCAGCTTGCGGATCTGCTTGCCGACCTGGTCGGCCAGTTCGCGGGTCGGGCACAGCACCAGCGCCTGCACACGGATCAGGCTGGGGTCGATGGACTGCAGCAGGCCCAGGCCGAAGGCGGCGGTCTTGCCGCTGCCGGTCGGCGCCTGTGCGATCACATCGCGGCCATCCAGGATGGCCGGCAGGCTCTGCGCCTGCACGGGGGTGAGGGTGGTGTAGCCGAGGGCATCCAGGCCGGGCTGCAGGGCCGGGCTCAGCGGCAGGGTCGAGAAGTCAGTCATGGCGCATTGTACCCGTCCGCGCGGCCGGCCCCGTCCTGGGGCCTTCATCCATGTGGGTGCCGACCTTGGTCGGCACGCTCCCGCTCAGCCCAGCACCGCCAGCACACCCTGGTGGATCGCCAGCCCGCCGAACAGCAGCCACGCAAACAGGATCAGCGCCAGCAGCAGCGGCTTCAGTCCGGCCTGGCGCAGCGCCGAAACGTGGGTGGTCAGGCCGAGCGCGGCCATCGCCATCGCCAGCAGCACGGTGTCCAGCTGCACCAGCCCCGCCTGCAGGCTGGCCGGCAGCAGATGCAGCGAGTTGAAACCGGCCACCGCCACGAAACCGAACGCGAACCACGGCACCACGATGCGCGCCTTACTGCCGTCGGCGCCGGCCTTGCCGCCACGCGCCAGCCACAGCGACAGCGCGACCAGGAACGGCGCCAGCAGCATCACCCGCACCATCTTGGTGATCACTGCCGTATCAGCTGCCGCTTCGTTGACCGCGCGGCCGGCCGCCACCACCTGTGCCACTTCATGCACCGTCGCACCGGTGAACAGGCCGTACTGTCGCGCGTCCATCGCCAGCCAGCCGTGCGACTGCACCAGTGCATACAGGGCGGGATACAGGAACATTGCCAGCGTGCCGAACACCACCACCGTCGACACCGCCACCGTGACCTGTGCCGCGCGGCCACGCACCACCGGTTCGGCGGCCATCACCGCCGCCGCGCCGCAGATCGCGCTGCCGGCACCGATCAGCATCGCCGCCTCGCGTTCCATCTTGAACACGCGCATGCCCAGCCAGCAGGCCAGGCCGAAAGTGCTGGCGACCACCAGCACGTCCATCAGCACGCCGCTGACGCCGACATGGCCGATGTCCTGGAAGGTCAGGCGCAGGCCGTACAGCACGATGCCGGCGCGTAGCAGCCAATGCTTGGAGAAACCGACGCCGGCCGCGCTGCTTGGCGCGAGCCGCGGGTAGAGGGTGTTGCCGACCACGATGCCGGCGACGATGGCGACGGTCAGTGCACTCAGGCCATGCGCCTGCAACCAGGGAAGCTCGGCCAGGTACAGCGACGCCGCCGCGATCAGGCCCACCAGCAGAAGGCCGGGCAGACGCGGCTGCCAGCGTTGGCGCAGGGCGGGCAGGGACCAGGAGGAGAGAGCGGGGGCGTTCATGGCAGGGGCAGGGCTGGAGGGATGGGGCAAGCGTGCGCCTGCTTGATCGACCTGTAAAACGAATAATATGGGTGAAACCTACCTATCAAGCGGGTAACAGCCATGCGCCTCACCTTGCGCCAGCTTCAGGTCTTCGTCGCCATCGCCGATCACGGCAGCACCACCGCCGCCGGCCAGGCCATTGCGCTTTCGCAGTCGGCCAGCAGCGCCGCCCTGCAGGAGCTGGAAGCGCACTTCTGCACGCCCCTGTTCGACCGCATCGGCCGCCGCCTGGCGCTGAACGGGCACGGCCGCGCACTGCTGGAGCCGGCGCGCACCTTGCTGGTCAACGCCGCCGACCTGGAGCGTCAGCTGGCCGCCGGCGGCGACCCGTCGCAGGGGGCACCGCTGCGGCTGGTGCTGGCTGCCAGTACCACCATCGGCAATTACCTGCTGCCGCCACGCATCGCCGAACTGCTGCGGCAGGCGCCGCAGGCCGAGGTCGACCTGCGCATCGACAACAGTGCCGGCGTGGTCGCTGCCGTGCAGCGCCTGGACGTGGACGCCGGCTTGATCGAAGGCCCGTGCCACGAACGCGGCCTGCAGGTGACCGCCTGGCAGCAGGACCCGCTGGTGATCGTGGCTGCCGCCGATGCCCCCGCCAGCTGGTCGCTGGACGAACTGCGCCGCGCACGCTGGTTGCTGCGCGAACCCGGCTCGGGTACCCGCGAAGCGGTGGAACAGGCGCTGCTGCCGCATCTGCGCGGTTTCGCCCAGACCCTGCAGCTGGGCAATACCGAAGCGATCAAGCAGGCCGCCATCGCCGGACTGGGTCTGGCCTGTTTTTCTCGTCATGCGCTGGAAGAACCACTGGCCCTCGGCCGCCTGCGCGTGCTTGAGACCCCGTTGCCCGCCCTGCAGCGCACCCTGTGGCTGGTACGGCATCCCGGCAAGCAGTGGCTGCCGGGGCTGCAGGCGTTGCTGGGGGAGGTGGGGTAATCCATCAGAACCCCAGTTGATTCCATCCATCGACAGGCCTTGCAGCGCTCATCCACGCATGGCGTGGATCTACCGTGCCGACCAAGGTCGACACCCACCAGAGCAGAATGCCGTTCCGACAGATCGCGATGAACTGTCAGAGGCGGGTCGGTGTGGGGCTGCAGGACCGTTGGCGCCATGGATGGCGCCATCGAGCCCCCAGGGACGGGTTTACGGCGTGTCCTGCAGCCCCACACCGACCCGCTTGCCACCGTAAGCCGCTTTTGACGTTGCTTTGGCCGCGGCCGTTGCCTCTGCGGGTGCCGGGTGCAGCCCGGCCGACGCCCCCAACCGGTACAATGGCGGGATGCCTCTGATTACCCTACAGAACGTCGACTTCAGCGTCGGCGGCCCGTTGTTGCTGGAAAAGGCCGAACTGTCGATCGAGCCGGGCGAACGCATCGCCCTGATCGGCCGCAACGGCGCCGGCAAATCCACCCTGCTCAAGCTGCTGTCCGGCGACCACAAGCCCGATGACGGCGAAGTCCGCGTGCAGCAGGGCGTGCGTGTCACCCGCCTGGAGCAGGAAGTGCCGCACGGCGCCGCCGGTTCGGTGTTCGATGTCGTGGCCGACGGCCTCGGCGAACTGGGCCAGTGGCTGGCCGAGTTCCACCACCTCAGCCATGCCGAAGTGTTCGATGGCGAAGCGCTCGGCAACGTGCAGGCCAAGATCGACGCCGCCAACGGCTGGGGCCTGGACCAGCGCGTCAGCGAAACCCTGACCAAGCTCGACCTGGACGGCGAGGCCGAGTTCGGTCGTCTGTCCGGCGGTATGAAGCGCCGCGTGCTGCTGGCCCGTGCGCTGGTGTCCAGCCCGGATGTGTTGCTGCTGGACGAACCGACCAACCACCTGGACATCGAAGCCATCGACTGGCTCGAAGCGTTCCTGAAGGGCTGGAGCGGCAGCGTGGTGTTCGTCACCCACGACCGCCGCTTCCTGCGTGCGCTGGCCACCCGCATCGTCGAGATCGACCGCGGCCAGGTCACCAGCTGGCCGGGCGACTGGGCCAACTACGAGCGCCGCCGCGAGGAACGCCTCAACGCGCAGGCGCAGGAGAACGCCCGCTTCGACAAGCTGCTGGCGCAGGAAGAAGTCTGGATCCGCCAGGGCATCAAGGCGCGCCGTACCCGCGATGAAGGCCGCGTACGTCGCCTGAAGGCGATGCGCACCGAACGCTCGCAGCGCCGCGACCTCAGCGGCAACGTCAAGATGGAAGCCGCGCAGGGCGTCAGCTCCGGCAAGAAGGTCATCGACGTCAAGGACATTTCGTTCGCCTTCGGCGAGCGCACCATGGTTCGCGATTTCACCACCACCATCCTGCGTGGCGACCGCATCGGCCTGATCGGTCCCAACGGCAGCGGCAAGACCACGCTGCTGAAGCTGCTGCTGGGCGAACTGCAGCCGGCCAAGGGCGAGGTCAACGCGGGCACCAACCTGCAGATCGCCTATTTCGACCAGTACCGCGCGGTGCTGCGCGAAGACTGGAGCGCGATGGAGAACGTGGCCGAAGGCCGCGATTTCCTCGAGTTCAACGGCAAGCGCAAGCACGTGCATGCCTACCTGCAGGACTTCATGTTCACCCCGGAACGTGCGCGTGCGCCGATCACCCGCCTGTCCGGCGGCGAACGCAACCGCCTGCTGCTGGCCAAGCTGTTCGCGCAGCCGTCCAACCTGCTGGTGATGGACGAACCGACCAACGACCTGGACGTGGAAACCCTGGAGCTGCTGGAAGAGCTGCTGGGCGAGTACACCGGCACGCTGCTGCTGGTCAGCCACGACCGTGACTTCATCGACAACGTGGTGACCTCCACGCTGGTGATGGAAGGCGATGGCGTGATCGGTGAGTACGTCGGTGGTTACAGCGACTGGCAGCGCTATGCGGCCAGTCTGGCGACGCCTGCTGCGGCCCCGGCAGCCAAGCCGGCGGTCGCTGCACCGGCCGCCACGGCCGCTGCTCCGGCTGCGCCCAAGCGCAAGCTGGCCTACAAGGAAGCGCGCGAACTGGAGCAGCTGCCGAAGACCATCGAGAAGCTGGAAGGCGATGTCGAAGGGCTGACCTCTGCGATGAACGACCCGTCGTTCTACACCCGCAGCAGTGCCGAAGTAACCGCGCACACCCAGCAGCTGGCCAAGGTGCAGGCCGAGCTGGATGCCGCGTACGCTCGCTGGGAAGAGCTGGAAGGCTGAGCGTCTGCCACGGCCGTCTCGCCCGGCGGGCGGCTGTGGCTTTTGATCTGATTCCGCCTTGAAGCGAGCCGAGCACCGCAGGTCCGGCGAGGGCGAAGAGGCGCGGGTGTCTGAGCGTAGCGAGTTCCCGCGCCGTCCCTCGGTGGGCCGAGGAGCGCAGGGTACCGGTGCGCAGCATCGGCTCGCGGACGGCGGAGCGTTTCTTTTGGTTACTTTTCTTTGCGCGCAAAGAAAAGTAACGCCCATGAACGCCTCAGATTGCAGCAGTCATGATCCGCGCAGCGTGGTCATTTAACCCCGTGCAGATCCCGCAGCTGGCTCGGCCGACTGCCGAAATACGCCGCCAGATCGGCGATGTCCTGATCGCTCAGGTCCTTCGCCTGTGGCGTCATCAGCGCATGCTGGCGGTCACCGGCACGGTAGGCCTGCAGCGCATGCGCCAGGTAGTCACCGTACTGCCCACCCAGCTTCGGGTAGGTCGCATCGATCGGCGCGTTGCCGTCGGCGCCGTGGCAGTCGATGCAGCTCTGGTTGGTGGCCTTGCTCTTCACCTTGGCGCGGGCTTCACCGGCGGCCTCGCGGCCCGGTGGCAGGCCGGCAGAGGATGAAGAGCCGTGTTCGCCGCTGGCATGGCCCGGGTCGGCGGCGGATTTCTCGCTGTTTTCCACCTGCGACTGTGAACAGGCGGCCAGCAGCAGGGCAACGGACAGGGCGATGGCGTGACGCATCGGATGCGCGGCTTTCGACATGGGCGGGCCTTACTTGACGGTGGACAGGTAAACAGAGAGATCGGCGATCTCCTGTTCGCTGAAACTCATCGACTGCGCCTGCATCGTCGGATGCCTGCGCTTGCCCTGGCGGTACTCGGTCAGGGCCTGGGCCAGGTACTGCTGGGTCTGGCCGCCGATCTTCGGCACCCGGTAACTGGGGTAGGCGTTCTTGTAGCCGGTGATGCCATGGCACCCTTGGCAGGTGTAGGCCAGGACACGGCCATTGTCGAAGTTGCCGGTGGGGGCGGCAGGCGCCGGGGCAGCGGCGGGAGCCGGGGCCGGGGCAGGTGTGGCAGGAGCAGGAGCGGGCTGTGCGGCGGCCCCAAGGGGCAGGAGGACGGCCAGAGCGAGACAAGCGGCGAGCGGCTGCGGGCGCATGGTGTCGTTTCCGGGGATTCGGGTCTGGTCGTTCCGGCGTGGGGTACGGAACGACCCGAGTATAGCCCCAGGTTTCATCTAGCTGAAATGGGGGGCGGGCCGACCAGTGGCACGAAGACACCATGACCTTTGGGATATGGTGTTGCCGTGAAGTGGTGCATTACTTTGCTACCACACCTGTCCACGCATCCTCCAGGGATCTGACGATGTCGCACCCAACCTTCCTGTCCGGCCGTCGCAGCGGAATCTGCGCTGCCGCACTGCTGATCTCCACCTCCCTGCTGCTGGGCGGTTGCGCCGCAGGGCCCAATTCCGAAGCCAAGGCCGCCGAGACCAAGGAGGAGAAGAAGGTCGATGCGGTCCCGGTCGAAGTGGCCGTGGCCAGCCACCGTGCTGTCGCGGCCAGCTACACCGGTACCGCTGCGCTGGAACCACGCGCCGAGTCGCAGGTGGTGGCCAAGACTTCCGGCGTGGCGCTGGCGGTGCTGGTTGAAGAAGGCCAGCGGGTCAGCGCTGGCCAGCCGCTGGTGCGTCTGGACCCGGACCGCGCGCGCCTGGCCGTGGCACAGAGCGAAGCGCAGATGCGCAAGCTGGAAAACAACTACCAGCGCGCGCAGAAACTGGTTGGCCAGCAGATGGTCAGCGCCGCCGATGTCGACCAGCTGCGTTACGACCTGGAAAACGTACGCGCGCAGTACCGCCTGGCCACGCTGGAACTGTCCTACACCACGGTGGTGGCGCCGATCTCCGGCGTGATCGCGTCGCGCTCGATCAAGACCGGCAACTTCGTGCAGATCAACACGCCGATCTTCCGCATCGTCGACAACTCGCGGCTGGAAGCCACCCTCAACGTGCCCGAGCGCGAGCTGGCCACCCTGCGCGCTGGCCAGCCGGTGACGCTGGCCGCCGACGCGCTGCCGGGCCAGAGCTTCACCGGTACGGTCGATCGCATCGCGCCGGTGGTGGATTCGGGCAGTGGCACGTTTCGCGTGGTCAGCGCCTTCGACGGCGCCGCGCACGCGCTGCAGCCCGGCATGTTCGGTCGCATCCGCATCGATTACGACCAGCGTGCCGATGCGCTGGTGGTGCCGCGCCTGGCGCTGCTCGACGATGGTGAGCCGGCGGTGTTCCGGGTGCGCGAAGGCAAGGTCGCACGCGTTCCGGTCAAGCTGGGTTACGCCGAGGGCCCGTGGGTGGAGATCCGTGATGGCCTGGCGGCCGGTGATCAGGTGGTCACCGCCGGCAAGGTCGCCCTGCGCGACGGCACCGCAGTGCAGGTGATCGCCGATCCGAAGGCAAAGCCGAAGACGGTCGCAGCGTCGGCCAAGCCGGCAGACAAGGCCGGGAGCAAGCAATGACCGCCCCGGGCCACGACCACGGTGCCTCGCCGGCGAGCGACGGCGCCGCCGCCAGCATGCGCGGCGGCCTGGTGGAATTCGCTACCCGCCGCCGCGTGACCATCGCCATGTGCACGGTCACCCTGTTGCTGTTTGGCCTGATCGCGCTGGGCAACCTCAAGGTCAACCTGCTGCCCGACCTGAGCTACCCGACGCTGACCGTGCGCACCGAGTACACCGGTTCGGCGCCGACCGAAATCGAAACCCTGATCACCCAGCCGGTTGAAGAAGCGGTCGGCGTGGTCAAGAACCTGCGCAAGCTGAAGTCGGTCTCGCGCACCGGCCAGAGCGATGTGGTGCTGGAGTTCGCCTGGGGCACCAACATGGACCAGGCCAGCCTGGAGGTGCGCGACAAGATGGAAGCGCTGAACCTGCCACTGGAGGCCAAGGCCCCGGTGCTGCTGCGCTTCAATCCGTCCACCGAACCGATCATGCGCCTGGTGCTGTCGAACAAGGTGGCGCCGACCAGCGATGCCGATGCGGTCCGCGAGCTGACCGGCCTGCGCCGCTATGCCGATGAAGACCTGAAGAAGAAGCTGGAGCCGGTCAGCGGCGTGGCGGCGGTCAAGGTCGGTGGCGGCCTCGAGGACGAGATCCAGGTCGACATCGACCAGCAGAAGCTGGCCCAGCTGAACCTGCCGATCGACACCGTCATCAAGCGCCTGAAGGACGAGAACATCAACATCTCCGGCGGCCGCCTGGAGGAGGGTTCGCAGCGCTTCCTGGTGCGTACCGTCAACCAGTTCGCCGATCTGGAGGAGATCCGCAACCTGCTGGTCACCACCCAGGCGTCGAACGGCAGTGCTGCGGATTCGGCGTTGCAGCAGATGTTCAACATCGCCGCGTCGACCGGTTCGGCGGCAGCCATCGCGGCGGCATCGGCGGCGCAGAGCGCATCGTCCGGCGGCGGTTCCAGCGTGGTCGCCAACGGTGTGCCGGTGCGCCTGAAGGACGTGGCCACCGTGCGCCAGGGCTACAAGGAGCGCGAAGCGGTGATCCGCCTGGGCGGCAAGGAATCGGTCGAACTGGCGATCTACAAGGAGGGCGACGCCAATACCGTGTCCACCGCCGAAGCGCTGCGCAAGCGCCTGGAGCAGATCAAGGGCACGTTCCCGTCCGACGTCGAGATGACCACCATCGAGGACCAGTCGCGCTTCATCGAGCACGCCATCGCCGACGTCAAGAAGGATGCAGTGATCGGCGGCCTGCTGGCGATCCTGATCATCTTCCTGTTCCTGCGTGATGGCTGGAGCACGTTCGTGATCAGCCTGTCGCTGCCGGTCTCGATCATCGCCACGTTCTTCTTCATGGGCCAGCTCGGCCTGAGCTTGAACGTGATGTCGCTGGGCGGTCTGGCACTGGCCACCGGCCTGGTGGTGGATGACTCGATCGTGGTGCTGGAGAGCATCGCCAAGGCCCGCGAGCGTGGCCTGGGCATCCTGCAGGCGGCCATCGCCGGTACCCGCGAAGTGAGCATGGCGGTGGTCGCCTCCACCCTGACCACCATCGCGGTGTTCCTGCCGCTGGTGTTCGTCGATGGCATCGCCGGCCAGCTGTTCCGCGACCAGGCGTTGACCGTGGCGATCGCCATCGCGATCTCGCTGCTGGTGTCGATGACCCTGATCCCGATGCTGAGCTCGCTGAAGGGACGGCCGCCGCTGGCGTTCCCGGAAGAAGCGCCGAACGAACCGTGGCAACCGCAGAACCGCTGGCAGAAGCCGGTGGCACTGGGCCGTCGTGGTGCCGTGGCGACCGCGCGCTGGAGCTTCTACGCGCTGGCTTGGCTGGTGGTGCGGGTGTGGCGTGGCGTGGTGGCGGTGGTCGGCCCGGTGATGCGCAAGGCCAGCGATCTGGCGATGAAGCCCTACGCCGGCGCCGAGCGTGGCTACCTGCGCCTGCTGCCGAGCGCACTGGCGCACCCGGGCAAGGTGCTGGGCGTGGCCACGATCATCTTCGTGGCGACCATGGCGCTGGTGCCGATGCTCGGTGCCGACCTGATCCCGCAGCTGGCGCAGGACCGTTTCGAGATGACGGTGAAGCTGCCGGCCGGCACGCCGCTGAAGCAGACTGATGCACTGGTACGCGAGCTGCAGCTGGCGCACGGCAAGGGCGAGGGCGTGGCGTCGCTGTACGGTGTCAGCGGCAGCGGCACCCGCCTGGATGCCAGCCCCACCGAGAGCGGCGAGAACATCGGCAAGCTGACCGTGGTGATGGAAGGCGGCGGCAATGCGCGTACCGAAGCCGAGATCACCGAGCGCCTGCGTGACACCATGGGCCAGCATCCGGGTGCACAGGTCGATTTCGCGCGGCCGGCGTTGTTCAGCTTCTCCACGCCGCTGGAAATCGAGCTGCGCGGGCAGGACATGGCCACGCTGGAAGTGGCCGGCCAGCGCCTGGCGGCGATGCT
Source organism: Stenotrophomonas sp. FR024 (assembly GCF_047500745.2). Taxonomy (NCBI): domain Bacteria; kingdom Pseudomonadati; phylum Pseudomonadota; class Gammaproteobacteria; order Lysobacterales; family Lysobacteraceae; genus Stenotrophomonas; species Stenotrophomonas sp. FR024. The sequence goes on along the minus strand of NZ_JAXAXM020000004.1, from coordinate 224,859 downwards.
GCGCGGCAATGCGCACTACGCCGATGTGAAGTCGACGGTGGAAGAGGGCTTCCCGGAAATCCAGATCCGCTTCGATCAGGAACGCGCAGGTGCGCTCGGCCTGACCACCCGCCAGATCGCCGACGTGGTGGTGAAGAAGGTGCGCGGCGATGTCGCCACCCGCTACAGCTTCCGTGACCGCAAGATCGACGTGCTGGTGCGTGCACAGGAAGGCGACCGCGCCAGCGTGGAGAGCATCCGCCGGCTGATCGTCAATCCGGGCAGTACCCGTCCGGTGACGCTGGACGCGGTGGCCGAGGTGGTGGCTACCACCGGCCCCAGCGAGATCCATCGCGCCGACCAGACCCGGGTGGCGGTGGTGTCGGCCAACCTGCGCGACATCGACCTCGGCGCGGCCATGCGCGAAGTGCAGCAGATGGTCGCCGAGCAGCCGCTGGGTGCGGGTGTCGGCCTGCACATCGGTGGCCAGGGTGAGGAGCTGGCGCAGGCGGCGAAGTCGTTGATCTTCGCCTTTGGCCTGGCGATCTTCCTGGTCTACCTGGTGATGGCCTCGCAGTTCGAATCGCTACTGCACCCGTTCGTGATCCTGTTCACCATCCCGCTGGCGCTGGTCGGTGCGATCCTGGCGCTGATGCTGACCGGCAAGCCCATCTCGGTGGTGGTGTTCATCGGCCTGATCCTGCTGGTCGGCCTGGTCACCAAGAACGCGATCATCCTGATCGACAAGGTCAACCAGCTGCGCGAGGCTGGCGTGGCCAAGCACGAGGCACTGGTGGAAGGTGCCCGCTCGCGCCTGCGGCCGATCATCATGACCACGCTGTGCACGCTGTTCGGCTTCCTGCCGCTGGCGGTGGCGATGGGCGAGGGCGCCGAAGTGCGCGCACCGATGGCGATCACCGTGATCGGCGGCTTGCTGGTGTCGACCCTGCTGACCCTGCTGGTGATCCCGGTGGTGTACGACCTGATGGACCGTCGCGGCGATGCGTATTACCGCGAACGTGGCCGCAAGCATGCCGGTGAGATCGAGCCGGGTGCAGCGGGCAGCGCGGCGGGTGTGGAGGAACCGGCATGAGTGTGGCCGAGTTCTCCATCCGCCGTCCGGTCACCACCATCATGTTTTTCGTGTCGCTGGTGGTGATCGGCCTGATCGCTTCGTTCCGGCTGCCGCTGGAAGCGCTGCCGGACATCTCCGCGCCGTTCCTGTTCGTGCAGATTCCGTACACCGGCTCGACCCCGGAGGAAGTGGAGCGGACCATCATCCGCCCGGTCGAGGAATCGCTGGCGACGATGACCGGCATCAAGCGCATGCGCTCGTCGGCCACCTCCGAGGCGGCGCTGATCTACATCGAGTTCAGTGACTGGGACCGTGACATTGCGATAGCCGCTTCCGATGCACGCGAGCGCATCGATGCGATCCGCAGTGACCTGCCTGACGACCTCCAGCGCTACAACGTGTTCAAGTGGTCCAGCAGCGACCAGCCGGTGCTGAAGGTGCGCCTGGCCAGCACCACCGACCTGACCACTGCGTACGACATGCTCGATCGCGAGTTCAAGCGGCGCATCGAGCGTATTCCCGGCGTGGCCCGCGTCGACATCACCGGCGCGCCGCCAAACGAGGTGGAGATCGCCATCGATCCGAACCGGCTCAACGCGCATGGGTTGAGCATCAACGAGCTGAGCGAGCGCCTGCGCACGCTGAACTTCTCGATCTCGGCCGGACAGATCGACGACAACGGCCAGCGCGTGCGCGTGCAGCCGGTGGGCGAGATCACCGACCTGCAGGAAATGCGTGACCTGGTGATCAACGCCAAGGGCCTGCGCCTGGGCGACATCGCCGATGTGCGCCTGAAACCGGCGCGGATGAACTACGGGCGGCGCCTGGACGGCAACCCGGCGGTCGGCCTGGACATCTTCAAGGAGCGCAGTGCCAATCTGGTAGAAGTGTCGCGCGCGGCACTGGCCGAGGTTGAATCGATCCGTGCCGAAGCGTCGATGCGCGACGTGCAGATCAAGGTGATCGACAACCAGGGCAAGGCGGTGACCTCCTCGCTGCTGGAACTGGCCGAGGCCGGTGCGGTCGGCCTGATCCTGTCGATCACGGTGCTGTTCTTCTTCCTGCGCCACTGGCCGTCCACGCTGATGGTGACCCTGGCCATTCCGATCTGCTTCACCATCACCCTGGGCTTCATGTACTTCGTCGGGGTGACGCTGAACATCCTGACCATGATGGGCCTGCTGCTGGCGGTGGGCATGCTGGTCGACAACGCCGTGGTGGTGGTGGAGAGCATCTACCAGGAACGCGAGCGCATGCCGGGGCAGCCGCGGCTGGCCTCGATCATCGGCACCCGCAACGTGGCCATCGCGCTCAGCGCCGGTACGCTGTGCCACTGCATCGTGTTCGTGCCGAACCTGTTCGGCGAGACCAACAACATCAGCATATTCATGGCGCAGATCGCGATCACCATCTCGGTCTCGCTGCTGGCCTCGTGGCTGGTCGCGGTCAGCCTGATCCCGATGCTGTCCGCGCGCATGGCCACGCCGAAGCTGGTGCACTCGCAGACCGGCGTGATCGCGCGCCTACAGCGGCGCTACGCGACACTGCTGGACTGGTCGCTGCGCCATCGCGGCTGGAGCCTGCTCGGCATCGTGCTGGTGGTGCTGGTCAGCCTGGTGCCGATGAAGCTGACCAAGGTCGACATGTTCGGTGGTGACGGCGGCAAGGACATCTTCATCGGCTATATGTGGAAGGGCGCCTACACCTACCGGCAGATGTCCGAGGAAGTGGCGCGGGTGGAGAACTGGATCGACGCCAACCGCGAGCGCCTGCACGTCAAGCAGGTGTATTCCTGGTACAGCGAGCAGGAAGGCAGCTCCACCGTGGTCACCCTGGACGAAAAGTACGCCAAGGACATCAAGGCGCTGCAGGAAGAGCTGCGCAAGGGCCTGCCGAAGTCGGCCCGCACCGACTACTTCGTCGGCAACCAGGGCGGCGATGGCGGCGGTGGCGGCAACCAGGGCGTGCAGGTGCAGCTGGTCGGCGACTCCAGTTCGATGCTGCAGGAGATCGGCCAGGAAGTGGTACCGCTGCTGGCCCAGCGTGCCGAGCTGCGCGATGTGCGCATCGACAACGGCGAAAAAGGCGGCGAGCTGAAGGTGCGCGTCGACCGCGAGCGCGCCGCCGCATTCGGCTTCAATGCCGAGCAGGTAGCCAGCTTCGTCGGCCTGGCCCTGCGCGGTGCACCGATGCGCGAGTTCCGCCGCGGCGACAACGAAGTGCCGGTATGGGTGCGCTTCGCCGGTGCCGAGCAGAGCAGCCCGGAAGACCTGGCCGGTTTCAGCGTGCGCACCGGCGATGGCCGCAGCGTGCCACTGCTGAGCCTGGTCACCGTCGACGTTGGTTCGTCCGCCACCCAGATCGGACGCACCAACCGCCAGACCACGCTGACCATCAAGGCCAACCTGGCCGAGAAGGTCACCGCGCCGGATGGCCGCAAGGCGATGGAGTCGGTGCTCAAGCCGATGAACTTCCCGGCCGGCTATGGCTTCACCTTCGATGGCGGTGACTACGGCAACGACGACGAAGCGATGCAGCAGATGGTGTTCAACCTGCTGATCGCGCTGGTGATGATCTACGTGGTGATGGCGGCGGTGTTCGAGTCGCTGCTGTTCCCGGCGGCGATCATGAGTGGCGTGCTGTTCTCGATCTTCGGTGTGTTCTGGTTGTTCTGGATCACCGGTACCTCGTTCGGAATCATGTCCTTCATCGGCATCCTGGTGCTGATGGGCGTGGTGGTGAACAACGGCATCGTGATGATCGAGCACATCAACAACCTGCGGCGCGGCGGCATGGGACGCACCCAGGCGCTGGTGGAGGGCTCACGCGAGCGATTGCGGCCAATCATGATGACCATGGGCACGGCGATCCTGGCGATGGTGCCGATCTCGCTGACCAGTACGCAGATGTTCGGCAACGGCCCGGAGTACGCGCCGATGGCGCGCGCGATTGCCGGCGGCCTGGCGTTCTCGACCGTGGTCAGCCTGCTGTTCCTGCCGACGATCTATGCAGTGCTGGATGACCTGCGCAGTGCGGTCACGCGACTGATCCGCCGCGCGCGTGGAGTGGAAATGGTAGAGCCGGGCGCTGCCCGGCTGTAATGCACATCAACGTGTTGTGGTGTGGGGGAGGCCGGTCGTAGTGGGGCGGCCTCCCCCTTTTTTTGATGTTCTGCGCAGAGCATGCTCGGCCGATCTTTGCGGTCGGCGTAAAGCGTGCAAACCAAGGTTGGCACCTGCCGGTCGCGCGCGCAGACGCCGTGCGGCCGGTAGCGCCGGGCCATGCCCGGCGGGGCGTTGCAATCAACCGGCGACCTTGCCCCACACCTTGAACGTGGTCAGCCACAGGCCCAGCATGCTGCCGATGTTGGTCAGCATGAAGGTCAGCACCACGCGGGTGACGCGGTTGCGATACCAGCCCTTCAGGCTCTGCGCATCGTCGCGCAGCTTCAGGAAGTCCTCATACGCCGGCTTGCGCAGGCGCGCTTCCACCAGGGCCGAGAATGCGCCGGTCGGGATGCTCAGGCGGAACGGCTTGAACGGCGCCACCGCGATCGCGGTGAGGATGCTCAGCGGATGGCCGCCGGCCAGCAGGCAGCCCAGGCCGGCGAGGCCGCCGGTATACATCGCCCAGGTCGCCAGCAGTTCGGTGCCCACGCCCAGACCACCGCGGTAGAAACCTACTCCGATGCCGGTCGCTACGATGGCCAGGATGCCCAGCGTGAACCACGGAATGTTGCGCTTCTTCGGCACCGCTTCCAGTTCGGCGCGCAGCGGTGCCGGTGCTTCGGTGTCGGTTTCCAGGTAGCGGGCCAGCCCGGCCAGGTGACCGGCACCGACCACTGCCAGCACCTCACGCTGCTGCGGATCGTGTTCTTCGCGCAGGCGCGTGGCCATGTAGCGGTCACGCTCGCCGATGATGGTCTCGTACAGCGCAGGGCTCTCGCTGGCGAACTCGCCGAAGCTCGACTCCAGCATGTCGCCCTGCTTGAGCTTCTCGATCTCGTTTTCGCCCACTTCCTCGGATGAGAACAGACCTGCGCCAAGCCCGGCGACCAGCTTCAGCTTGCCGAAGAAGCCCAGCCGTTGCGAGGCACGGTGGAAGGTCAGGCCGACTTCACGGTCGATCAGGTGTACCGGCAGGTTGCGCTCGCGCGCCAGTTCCACCGCGCGCTTCAGTTCGGCGCCCGGCTCGATGTCGAGCTGTTCGGCCAGGCGGCGCTGGTACGCGGACAGGGCCAGGTTGGCGGCGAACAGGGCCACGCGGCCCTTGCGGATCACTTCGACCAGGTCGAGCTTGGCCAGCGTGTCCGGATCGCTCAGCGCCTGCAGGCGCTGCGGGTCCAGTTCAACGGCAACGGCATCGAAGCGGCCGCTGTCGATGGCTTTCTCCACCGCCTCGACGCTGGCGCGTGAGACATGGGCGGTGCCCAGCAGGGTGTAGCGCACGCCGTCGCGTTCAACAACGCGTACCGGCTGGCCGGCGAAGAGGTCGTCGCCGGTCTCGGGAAGGGTTTCGGTCATGGGTTCATTCATTGGAAGGTGCAGTGTCGGCGCCATCGCCGAGCGCGCGCTGCATCTGCACGGTATCCAGCCAGCGGCCATGCTTGCGGCCGAGGCCACGGAACACGCCGACCAGCTCGAAGCCGAAGCGTTCGTGCAGCTTGATTGAAGCGGTATTGGTCGGTTCGCCGATCACCGCCACCATCTGCCGGTAGCCACGCGCCACGCAGGCGTCGATGAGGGCCTGGAGCAGGCCGGTGCCAACGCCCTTGCCCTGGAACGCGGCATCGACGTAGACCGAGTTTTCCACGGTCCACTGGTAGGCAACGCGGGTGCGGTAGGTGTTGGCGTAGGCATAGCCGGCCACCTGGCCGTCGATCTCGGCGACCAGGTAGGGGAAGCCGCGATCGATGATGTCGCGCATACGGCGCAGCATCTCGGACGCGTCGGGGATGTCGTACTCGTAGGTGTTGACGAAGTCGGTCACTTCCACCGCGTAGATCGCGGTGATCGCGGCGATGTCGGCCGGGCCGGCATCACGGATGAGGACGGCCATGCGCGGGCTCCGGCTCAGTCGATGTAGCGCTTGAGCAGGTCACCGTACGCGTCGATGCGGCGATCGCGCAGGAACGGCCAGATGCGGCGCACGTGCTCGCTGCGCTGCAGGTCGACATCGCACAGCAGCACGGTGGCGTCAGTGCCGGCTTCGGCCAGGAATTCGCCCTGCGGGCCGAGCACGTGGCTGTTGCCCCAGAACTGGATGCCCGACGCGCCCAGTGGCGATGCCTCGTGGCCGACGCGGTTGCAGCTCAGCACCGGCAGGCCGTTGGCCACGGCGTGGCCGCGGTGGCTCAGCACCCAGGCGTCGCGCTGGCGGGTCTTCTCGTCCTGCACGTCGTCCGGGTCCCAGCCGATCGCGGTCGGGTACAGCAGCAGCTCGGCGCCGGCCAGCGCCATCAGGCGTGCCGCTTCCGGGTACCACTGGTCCCAGCACACCAGCACGCCGAGGCGACCCACCGAGGTATCGATCGGCTTGAAACCGATGTCGCCCGGGGTGAAGTAGAACTTCTCGTAGAAGCCCGGATCGTCCGGGATATGCATCTTGCGGTACTTGCCGAGCAGCGTACCGTCCTTCTCGAACACCACCGCGGTGTTGTGGTACAGGCCGGCAGCACGGCGCTCGAACAGCGAGCCGACCAGCACCACGCCGTGCTTCTTCGCCAGCGCGCCCAGGCGCTCGGTGCTCGGGCCGGGGATCGGCTCGGCCAGGTCGAACTCGTCCACCGATTCGTGCTGGCAGAAGTACGGGCCGTTATGCAGTTCCTGCAGCAGCACCAGCTTGGCACCCTGCGCAGCCGCCTCGGCCACGCGTGCTTCGATCACCGCCAGGTTGGCGGCGGCATCACCGTGGTTGCGCTCCTGGATCAGGGCGACGGTAAGGGGGCTGCGCGAGTTCATGCGGGGCGTTCCTGCGGGGGAAAACCTGCATGTTAGCGCGGATGGGCGGCGACGGCGTGTCGCGCGCTGAATGGGTGCTGGTAGTGCCGGCCGCTGGCCGGCAACCCCGTCAATCCATCAGGCATTGCATGGTTGCCGGCCAGCGGCCGGCACTACCCATCCTCAGGCCTTCAACAACCCTTCCGGCAGCTGCATGGTGATGCAGTGCAGGCTGCCGTTCTGCCAGATCAGCGAGCGGCAGGGCACCTGCACGATTTCGCGGCCCGGGTGCGCCTGCGCCAGTACATCGCGGGCCAGGTCGTCGGCCGGATCGCCATAGGCCGGCATCAGCACCGCACCATTGACGATCAGGTAGTTGGCGTACGACGCCGCCAGGCGGCGGCCTTCGTCGATCACCGGCTGTGCCCACGGCAGCGGGAACAGGCGGTACGGCTGGCCGTCCTTGGTGCGCAGCGCGGCCAGCTCATTGCCCATCGCCTGCAGTTCGGCGTAGTGCGAGTCGCTCTCGTCGTCACAGGCCTGGTAGACGATGCTGTCAGCCGAGGCGAAGCGAGCGAGGGTATCGATGTGCGCATCGGTGTCGTCGCCTTCCAGATAGCCGTGGTCCAGCCACAGCACGCGGTCCTGCTGCAGCCAGTCGGCCAGGTCGGCAGTCAGGCTGGCGCGGTCGCGGTCCGGGTGGCGCTCATGCAGGCACTTCCAGGTGGTCAGCAGGGTGCCTTCGCCATCGGTCTCGATGCCGCCGCCTTCCAGCGCGAACGGAATGCTGCGCACCGGTGCGTCGTTGAACACGCCGGCCTGGTCGAGCACGCCCACCAGCTGGTCATCCAGGGTGGCGTCGAACTTGCCGCCCCAGCCGGTGAAGCGGAAATCCAGCAGCTGGAAGCCGCCGTCGGCACGGCGCAGGGTGATCGGGCCGGAGTCGCGCAACCAGGTATCGTCGTAGGCCGCCGTGGTGAAGTGGACCTTGTCCATGTCGATGCGGTTGGAGCGCAGCCGCATCTCGGCATAGGTCTCCACATCGTCGTCGGCCACGCAGATCAGCACCGGCTGGAAGCGGGTGATGGCCGCGACCAGCGCGATGTAGGTCTCTTCCACCTGGCCCAGGCGGTCGGCCCAGTCGGTGTCGGCGGTGGGCCAGGCAATCAGGACGCCGCTCTGGGCTTCCCACTCGGCAGGAAAACGAAGGGTCTGGTTCATGGTCTCGCTACACAGGCCCGCCCAGGGCGGGTAAAGGGATCAACGGATCGGCGGTTTCGGGCCGATTTCGTTCGGGTCCGCCTGGTTGGCCACCACGTCGATCACCTTCTGCTTCTCGAAGTAGACGGTGAACTGCGGGTACACCCAGCGGTTGATGGTCGGCCATTGCCGCTTCTGCCCGCCACGCGGCTGCAGCTGCTCGCTCGGCGCGCCGAACTGCGCCTGTACCTGCTGCATGCTCTGGCCGCGCACGGGCAGGGCACCGGCCGGCTTCTCGCGGGCACGGTCGACAAGCAGGGTATCGGCCAGCGCCGGCGTGGCGGCGGCCAGCGCGGCCATCACGGCCAGGGCGGACAGGTAACGCTTCATCTCGATCTACTCCCCAGTGGTCAAGAAAGGCGATTACAGCAAAAACGGCAGGAAAAAGCCGCATAAACAAAAAACCGCCCGAAGGCGGCTTTTTGCATCGGGTCGGCCCCGCGTAGGGCCAGCCGCAGCCGCGAAGGCTGTTGGGCTTAGCGCTGACGCGCCTTGAAACGCGGGTTCGACTTGCAGATGACGAAGATCTTGCCACGACGACGCACGACCTTGCAGTCACGGTGACGGGCCTTCGCCGACTTCAGGGAGGACAGGACTTTCATGGCATACCTCGGCGTAAACAGTAGTTGTTCGGGTGGAGCGTGGCCGCGATATGCGAAAGACAATCGGCAGTTGACGCTCGTTCAAGCCCGCCATTCTACCGGGCTTTTCCTCGTGGTTTCAAGTGGTTGCACAAAAGATCCCATTGGGGGCGTCTGACAGGGGCTAGAATGACCCCTTCACACGCTCTGGGAACCCCATGAATCCACTCGCTCCCGTCCTGACCATCGACGGCCCTTCAGGGGCTGGCAAGGGTACCATCAGCCGCATCATCGCGCGCCGGATGGGCTGGCATTACCTGGATTCGGGCGCGCTGTACCGGGCGGTGGGCGTGGCCGCGAGCTGGGCCGACATCGATACCTCCGATGCCTCGGCGCTGGTCCGCTGCACCTTTGATACCCACGTTCAGTTTGTCGAGCAGGGTGAAGCCATGCGGGTCATGGTGAACGGGACCGATGCCACCGACGAGCTGCGCCTGGAGACCACCGGCGCGCTGGCCTCGGCCATCGCCGCCATTCCCGAGGTCCGGGCTGCCCTGAAGGAGCGCCAGCGCGCATTCAGGGAGCTGCCCGGCCTGGTCGCCGATGGCCGCGACATGGGCACGGTGATCTTCCCGGACGCCTCCTACAAGGTCTTTCTGACCGCCAGTGCCGAGGAGCGCGCCGAGCGCCGGCATAAGCAGTTGAAAGACAAGGGGGTTTCTGTTAACTTTGATGACCTCCTGCGCGAGATCATGGCCCGCGACGCCCGTGATGCTCAGCGTACCGTGGCGCCCCTGAAGCCGGCAGACGATGCTGTCCTCATCGACACCACAGGCATCGGCATCGCAGATGTCGTTGCCAGAGTGATGGATCTGCTTCCGGTTCCGGCTGCCTGATCCGTTCGCGCGGGAGCACTGCCAGCAGCATCGGTGGTGGTCGCGCATAGCAGTGCTGTACCAGCTCCGTCGCGCAATGATGCGTGGCGGTTTTCCTACTACACACGACCTGCGTTTCCGGGGTCGACCAACAGGCGGGCGGTCGCCATTCCCCTGAAGGGGACGCCACCGACCCATGTGTCCAACAGAGTAAATCTAATGACCGAATCATTTGCCGAACTGTTTGAAGCCAGCCAGGCCAATCTGGCCAAGCTGAAGCCGGGCGCCATCGTCAGCGGTACCGTTGTTGAAGTCCGCGGCGACGTCGTGGTGATCAACGCTGGCCTGAAGTCCGAAGGCATCGTGCCGATCGAACAGTTCCGTAACGACGCTGGCGAAATCGACGTCGCCGAAGGCGACATCGTCAAGGTCGCCCTCGACTCGATCGAGAACGGCTTCGGCGAAACCGTCCTGTCGCGCGAGAAGGCCAAGCGCGCGATGGTGTGGGACGAGCTGGAAGAAGCGTTGGAAAAGAACGAAACCATCACCGGCCGCATCAGCGGCAAGGTCAAGGGTGGTTTCACCGTGGACATCAAGGATGTCCGCGCCTTCCTGCCGGGTTCCCTGGTCGATGTGCGCCCGGTGCGCGATCCGGCCTACCTGGAAGGCAAGGAACTCGAGTTCAAGCTCATCAAGCTGGACCGCAAGCGTAACAACGTCGTGGTCTCGCGCCGCGCTGTCGTCGAAAGCGAGCACTCGGAAGAGCGCGAGCAGCTGATGGACAAGCTGCAGGAAGGCGCGATCCTGAAGGGTGTCGTCAAGAACCTGACCGATTACGGCGCGTTCGTGGACCTGGGCGGTATCGACGGCCTGCTGCACATCACCGACATGGCGTGGAAGCGCGTGCGTCACCCGTCGGAAGTCGTGAACGTCGGCGACGAGCTGGACGTCCGCGTGCTGAAGTTCGACCGCGAGCGCAACCGCGTTTCGCTGGGCCTGAAGCAGCTGGGCGAGGATCCGTGGGACAACATCGGCCGTCGTTACCCGGCCAACAGCCGCGTCTTCGGCAAGGTCTCCAACGTCACCGATTACGGTGCGTTCGTTGAGATCGAGCCGGGCGTCGAAGGCCTGGTGCACGTCTCCGAGATGGATTGGACCAACAAGAACGTCAACCCGTCCAAGGTTGTCCAGGTTGGCGATGAAGTCGAAGTGATGGTGCTGGACGTCGATGAAGAGCGTCGCCGTATCTCGCTGGGCATGAAGCAGGTTGCCGCCAATCCGTGGGAAACCTTCGCTGCCACCCACAAGAAGGGTGACAAGGTGTCGGGCCAGATCAAGTCGATCACCGACTTCGGCATCTTCATCGGCCTGGACGGCGGCATCGACGGCCTGGTCCACCTGTCCGACATCAGCTGGAACACCACCGGCGAAGACGTCGTTCGCAACTTCAAGAAGGGCGATACCCTGGACGCCGTCGTCCTGGCTGTCGATCCGGAGCGCGAGCGCATCTCCCTGGGCGTGAAGCAGCTGGAGCAGGATCCGTTCGGCCAGTACATGGCTGCCAATCCGAAGGGCTCCAAGGTCGAAGGCGTGGTGAAGGAAGTCGACGCCAAGGGCGCGATCATCGAGCTGGCTGACGGCATCGAAGGTTACGTCTCGGCACGCGACATCGCCAACGAGCGCGTTGACGACGCCACCCAGCACCTGAAGGTCGGCGACAAGGTCGAAGCCAAGTTCGTGGGCATGGACCGCAAGGGCCGTACCCTGCAGCTGTCGATCAAGGCCAAGGACGACGCTGAAATGCGCGAAGTGCTGGAGGAATACCAGTCCTCTTCGGCTTCCAGCGGCACCACCCAGCTGGGCGCGCTGCTGCGTGCACAGCTGAACGGCAACAAGTCCGAGTAATCGGCCTTACGCTGTTCGTTGTTTCCTGGACGGCCCGGGCATTGCCCGGGCCGTTTCAGGCTGAGATACCCCTGATGTGAGCCGGTAATGACCAAATCCGAACTGATCGAAATCCTTGCGCGCCGCCAGGCGCACCTGAAGGCCGATGATGTCGATCTGGCGGTGAAGTCGTTGCTGGAAATGATGGGCGGATCGCTGTCCGCCGGCGATCGCATCGAAATCCGTGGTTTTGGCAGCTTCTCGCTGCACTATCGTCCGCCGCGCCTGGGTCGCAACCCGAAGACCGGCGAATCGGTTGCCCTGCCGGGCAAGCACGTCCCTCATTTCAAGCCGGGCAAGGAACTGCGTGAGCGGGTCAGCAGTGTGCTGCCGCTGGACGCCGATCCGGCCTGAGCCTCCCGTCGCGCCACCGCGTGCGAATCCAGCCGCGAGTCGGATAAGCTACGGACTCCTGCCACTGGAGCTGTCGCATGAAGGTTTTTCGTCTGCTGGTCCTGCTGGCGGTTCTGATCCTTGGATTGATCATCGGTGCGGTCAACATGACCGCGATGTCGATCAACCTGCTGTTTACCCAACTGCATACCTCGGTGGGCGTGGCCCTGATCGCCGCGCTGCTGGTGGGTGTCATCGTCGGTGCCGGCCTGGTGCTGGTGAGCGTGGTCATTCCGCTCTACAGCCAGTTGCGCCGCGCCAACAAGTCCGCTGTCGCCACGCCGGCACCGGTTGCTTCCCCCCAATCTTTTGATGGACGCTGATCGAAGATGGATTTCGTCACCGAGTGGTTCTGGTTCTTCCTGTTCGTTCCGCTGGCCGCACTGGCCGGGTGGGTGATCGGACGGCGTGGTGGTCAACGCCACGGTGACAGCCAGGTCAGCCGCCTGTCCAGCACCTACTTCCGCGGCCTGAACTACCTGCTCAACGAGCAGCCGGACAAGGCCATCGAGCTGTTCCTGCACATCGCCGAGCTGGACAAGGAAACCTTCGAGACCCAGGTCGCGCTGGGCCACCTGTTCCGCCGCCGCGGTGAAGTCGACCGCGCCATCCGCCTGCACCAAGGGCTGGTCAACCGCCACGACCTGAGCGACGCGCAGCGCGTGCAGGCCCTGCTGGCGCTGGGCGAGGACTATATGAAGTCCGGCCTGCTGGACCGTGCAGAGACCGTGTTCACCGAACTGGCGCAGCTGGACCAGCGTGCTCCGCAGGCGCTCAAGCACCTGATCGGTATCTACCAGGCCGAGCGCGACTGGGAAAAGGCGATCGACAACGCGACCCGTTTCGAGGACGTCACCGGCGAGCCGATGGGCAAGCTGATCGGGCAGTTCGAGTGCGAACTGGCCGAACGCTTCCGCGGTGCTGGCAAGCTGGAAGAGGCGAGGGCAGCGATTGCCCGGGCTTACCAGGCCGATGCGATGTCGGTGCGTGCCGGCATCATTGAAGGCCGCCTGGAAACCGATGCCGGCAATCCGGAAGCGGCCGTGCGCGCCTTCGAGCGTGCCGCACGCAACGACCCCGAATACCTGCCGGAGCTGCTGCCGGCGCTGATGCAGAACTACCGCAAGGTCGGCGATCTGGCAGGCGCACGTGCGTTCCTGTCGGAGATGACCGAGCACTACCGCGGCATCGCCCCGGTGCTGGCGCTGACCCGCCTGATGGAAGAGCAGGAGGGTGTGGCCCCGGCCCGTGCCTACCTGGGCCGCCAGCTCAAGGATCGCCCGTCGGTGCGTGGCGAGTCCGCGCTGATCGACCTGACCCTGGCTGAAGGCGCCGATTCCACGGCGACCCTGCACGACCTGAAGCACATCACCGACCAGTTGCTGGTGCGCAATCCGGCCTATCGCTGCACCCGTTGTGGTTTCGGTGCGCGCACCCACCACTGGCAGTGCCCGAGCTGCAAGGAGTGGGGCACGGTCAAGCCGCTGCTGAACTACGCGGTGCTCTGATCCATGCAGTGGCTCGTGATGGGCGCGCTGCTGGGCCTGGCCCTGCTGAGTGCGGCACTGACCTGGGCGGCGCGGGGTTACGCGCTGCGCCGGCAACTGTTTGACCAGCCGGGCGAGCGCCGCAGCCATAGCGTGGCGACACCCCGCGGCGGCGGCATCGCCATTGTCATCAGCCTGCTGGTGACCGCCGGTGTTGCCATGTGGGCCTGGCCCGAAGCGCGTCCGAGCCTGCTGGTCGCCAGCCTTGGCCTGGCGCTGGTGGCGGGTATCGGCTGGTGGGACGACCACCGGCCGCTGCCGGCCATGCGCCGCCTGATGGTGCACTTCATCGCCGCCGCGCTGCTGGCCGCGCTGGTCAAGGTCCACGGTGGCAGCTGGCTGCTGGCCGTACTGGTCCTGCTGTTCACCGCCTCGCTGATCAACATCTGGAATTTCATGGATGGGATCAACGGCATCGCGGCCAGCCAGGCCATTGTGGTCGCGCTGGGGCTGGCGCCGCTGCTGCCCTGGCCGTACTCGCTGGCGGCGGTCGCGTTGGGCCTGGCCTGCTTGGGCTTCCTGCCGTTCAACTTCCCGCGGGCCCGGATCTTCATGGGCGATGTCGGGAGTGGCGCGCTGGGCTACGCGGTGGCGGCAGTGCTGGCACTGGCCAGCGTCAAGACCGACATCCACTGGATCCTGCTGCTGGTGTCGGCATCGCCGTTCCTTGTGGACGCGGGCTTCACACTGCTGGCGCGCATCATTTCGGGACAACGCTGGATGGAACCCCATACCCAGCATGTCTACCAGCGCGCGGTGCAGGCAGGAGCCAGTCACGCCCAGGTAACAGGGATGTACTTTGCTTTGGGCCTGTTCAGTATTACAGTGCTTAATGTCTGCTCCAATTTGCAGCCGAGGTGGGAGGCTGCCGTGGCGTTCGCGTGGTTCATTGCGCTGAGCGTCCTCTGGCTCCTCCTGCGCAATGGATTGCGCCACCCAAAAGGAAATACCTGACTTATGGCTTCACCCTGGCGGGACAGAATCCTCGGCCTGATGCCGCGTTCGGCCATCGTCTGCCACGACCTGTTCATGGTCTGGGCATGCTGGCAGCTGCTCCACGCGGGGCGGTATTCGATCCTGGCCAACGCCCCCGAGCTCCCTCTCTGGAACGTCGACACCACGCTGGTGCTGCTGCTGCAGGGCATGGTGTTCTGGCGCGTGGGCCTCTATCGGGGCCTGTGGCGGTTCGCCAGCGTCAGCGACCTGCTGAACATCTTCAAGGCCAGTTTCATCGGCATGGTCGCCATCGTGCTGGTGCTGATGTGGAAGCGCTTCGACGGCGTGCCGATGTCGGTGCTGGTGATCTATCCGTTCGCGCTGTCGGCGCTGCTGGGCGCGCCGCGCCTGCTGTACCGGGCCTGGAAGGACTATCAGGCACTGCAGTCGGACTCGTCCGCGCGCCGCGTGCTGATCCTGGGTGCCGGCCAGGCCGCCGAGACTCTGGTCCGTGACCTGCGCCGTTCCGGTAATTTCGAGCCGGTCGGCCTGCTGGACGATGCGCCACACCTGCGCGGCGCCAAGCTGCAGGGCCTGCCGATCCTCGGCACCCTGGACGATGCGCCGACGGTGGTCCGGGAGACGGCGGCGAAGCTGCTGGTGATCGCCATTCCGTCGCTGGACGCGGCGGGCATGCAGCGGATCGTCGCCATCTGCGAAAGCACCGGCGTGCCGTTCCGCACCGTGCCCAAGCTCAGCGACATCCTGCAGGGCCAGTCGCTGCCGGGGCAGCTGAAGGAAGTGGCGATCGAGGATCTGCTGGGCCGCAAGCCGATCATGCCGGACTGGAACCTGATCCGTGGCTGGCTGGGCGGGCGTACGGTGATGGTCACCGGTGCCGGCGGTTCGATCGGCTCCGAGCTTTGCCGCCAGTGCGCACGGCATGGTGCCGGCCGCATCATCCTGCTCGAGATCAGCGAACTGCTGCTGCTGACCATCGAAGGCGAGCTGCGGCGCAGCTTCCCCGATGTCGAGATCGAAGCGGTGCTGGGCGACTGCGGTGACCCGGCGGTGATCCGCCACGCCCTGTCGCTGCATCCGGTCGACACCGCCTTCCACGCGGCTGCCTACAAGCACGTGCCGGTGCTGGAGCGGCAGCTGCGCGAAGCGGTGCGCAACAACATCCTGGCCACCGAGAACGTGGCCCGCGCCTGTCTGGAAGCGCGCGTTGAGCATTTCGTGTTCATCTCCACCGACAAGGCGGTCGACCCGGTCAATGCACTGGGCGCCAGCAAGCGCTATGCGGAGATGATCTGCCAGAGCCTGGACCAGAAGTCCACGCATACCCGTTTCGTTACGGTGCGCTTCGGCAATGTGCTGGCCTCGGCCGGCAGCGTCGTGCCGCTGTTCCGCGAACAGATTCTGCGTGGCGGTCCGGTGACCGTCACCGACCCGGAAGTCAGTCGCTACTTCATGACCATCCCGGAGGCCTGCCAGCTGATCCTGCAGGCGGCCGCTTCGGCATCGCATGGTGCGATCTATACGCTCGACATGGGCGAGCCGGTGCCGATCCGCGTGCTTGCCGAGCAGATGATCCGCCTGGCCGGCAAGCAGCCGTACAAGGACATTCCGATCATCTACACCGGGCTGCGTCCGGGCGAAAAGCTGCACGAGACGCTGTTCTATTCGGACGAGGACTACCGTTCCACCGCGCACCCGAAGATTCTCGAGGCCGGTGTACGTACGTTCTCGCGTGACCTGGTGCTGGGCAATGTCCCGCGCCTGCGCGATGCCGTGGCTGGTTACGACACGACCAGCATCCAGGAGATCCTGTTCGCGACGATGCCGGAGTTCTCTCCCATCGAACAGGATGCTTACATTTCATCCGCTAAAGTCGTGCCCTTTCCGGCACGTGAGGCCAACAGGCACCAATGAGCAAGCGAATTCGCAAGGCAGTTTTTCCAGTGGCAGGGCTCGGGACGCGCTTTTTGCCGGCAACCAAGACGGTTCCGAAGGAAATGTTGCCGATCATTGATCGTCCGCTGATCCAGTACGCGGTCGATGAAGCGATTGAAGCCGGTTGCGACACGCTGGTGTTCATCACCAACCGCTACAAGCATGCCGTGGCCGACTACTTCGACAAGGCCTACGAACTGGAGCAGAAGCTCGAGCGCGCCGGCAAGCAGGAGCAGCTGGAGATGATCCGCCATGTGCTGCCCAATGGCGTGCGCGCGATCTTCGTGACCCAGGCCGAAGCACTGGGCCTGGGCCATGCGGTGCTGTGCGCCAAGGCCGTGATCGGTGACGAGCCGTTCGCGGTGCTGCTGCCGGACGACCTGATCTGGAACCGCGGCGACGGCGCACTGAAGCAGATGGCCGACCTCAACGAGGCCAGTGGTGCCAGCGTGATCGCCGTTGAAGACGTGCCGCACGACAAGACTGCCAGCTACGGCATCGTTGCCACTGACGCGTTCGACGGCCGCAAGGGTCGCATTTCGCAGATCGTGGAGAAGCCGAAGCCGGAGGACGCCCCGAGCGACCTGGCGGTGGTTGGCCGTTATGTGCTGAGCCCGAAGATTTTCGAGTTGCTGGAACAGACCGGCAGTGGTGCCGGTGGCGAGATCCAGCTGACCGATGCGATCGCGCAGCTGCTGAAGACCGAAGAGGTCGATGCCTACCGCTTCGAGGGCACCCGCTTCGACTGCGGCACGCACCTGGGGCTGGTGGAGGCGACGATCCGCTTCGCGCTGGACAACCCGAAGCTGGCAGGGCCGGCGCGGGAGAAACTGACGGCGATGTTGGCGGAGTAAGGGTTCTATCAAGCGCTCCGTGCTGCGCCTTGATTGATACGTGATGGGCGGGACGGGTGGGCCTTTGCAGGACACGCCGTAAACCCGTCCATGGGGGCTCGGTCGCCGCATCCATGCGGCGAACGGTCCTGCAAAGGCCCACCCGCCCCGCCTGTCATGTTTCCTGCGGGCGCGGACGGGAAGGGCGGAATCAAAGGCAAAAACAGAAACGAAAAAGGCAGCCAATGGCTGCCTTTTTCGTTTCCGCGAGCATCCACGCATGGCGTGGCTCTACTGCCCTTGCCTTTGCTCACTCCTCCGCCGCGGGGAGGCTGGAAGGGCCGGGTCGGCAGGGCTGCCCGGGACCGTTGGCGCCATGGATGGCGCCATCGAGCCCCCACGGATGGGTTCACGGCGTGTCCCGGGCAGCCCTGCCGACCCGGCCCACGCCATGAAGCCCAACGAGGCAACGCTTTGAACCTTACAGCGCCTCGAAAATACCCGCTGCGCCCATGCCGGTGCCGATGCACATCGTCACCATGCCGTACTTCTGCTGGCGACGACGCAGGCCGTGCAGCAGGGTCGCGGTACGGATCGCGCCGGTCGCACCCAGCGGGTGACCCAGGGCGATCGCGCCGCCCAGCGGGTTGACCTTGCTCGGGTCCAGGCCGCAATCGTGGATCACCGCCAGCGACTGCGCGGCAAAGGCTTCGTTCAGTTCAATCCAGTCCAGCTGGTCCTGGGTCAGGCCGGCCTGCTTCAGTGCCTTCGGGATCGCGGCGATCGGGCCGATGCCCATCACTTCCGGGCGCACGCCGGCTACCGAGAAGCTGACGAAACGAGCCAGCGGGGTCAGGCCGTAGTCCTTGATCGCCTGCTCGGAGGCCAGCAGCACGGCGCCGGCGCCATCGCTCATCTGCGACGAGTTGCCGGCGGTGACGGTGCCGCCGAACTGGCCGTTGCGGAACACCGGGCGCAGCTTGGCAAGGCCTTCAGCCGAGGAATCCGGGCGCGGGCCTTCGTCGGTGTCGGCGATCTTGTTGCGGGTGATGATGCGCTGGCCATCGGCCAGGTCCGGCAGGTGCGAGACGATCTCGTACGGGCTGATCTCGTCCTTGAACTCGCCGTTCTGGATCGCGGCCATGGCCTTCTGGTGCGAGGCCAGGGCGAAGGCGTCCTGGTCTTCGCGCGAGACCTTCCACTCTTCGGCGACCTTCTCGGCGGTGATGCCCATGCCGTAGGCGATGGCGACGTGGTCGTTGTCGAACACGCTCGGCGCCATCGCGATCTTGTTGCCCATCATCGGCACCATCGACATCGATTCGGTGCCACCGGCCAGCATCAGGTCGGCGTTGCCCAGGCGGATCGCGTCGGCGGCCTGCGCCACGGCCTGCAGGCCGGACGAGCAGAAGCGGTTCACGGTCTGCGCGGCGATGGTGTTGGGCAGGCCAGCCAGCAGCACGCCGATGCGCGCCACGTTCATGCCCTGCTCGGCTTCCGGCATGGCGCAGCCGATGATCGCGTCATCGATGCGGTTGACGTCCACGCCCGGGGCCTGGGCGACGACGCTGCGCAGCACGTGCGCAAGCATGTCGTCGGGGCGGGTGTTGCGGAACATGCCCTTGGGCGCCTTGCCAACCGGGGTACGGGTGGCGGCGACGATGTAGGCGTCCTGGATTTGCTTGGTCATTGCAGTGATCTCTCGAATTTTTTAGCCGGAGTGCCCACCAAGGTGGGCACCTACCAGAGGCAGAGGGATGCCGACCAGGGGCCGGCACCCGCCATCAATCAGTTACGCAGCGGCTTGCCGGTCTTGAGCATGTGCGCGATGCGGGCCTGGGTCTTTTCCTGCTGGGCCAGTTCGACGAAGTGCTTGCGCTCCAGGGTCAGCAGCCACTCTTCGTCCACCAGGGTGCCGCGGTCGACCTTGCCGCCGCACAGCACGGTGGCGATGCGCTCGGCGATCTCGTAGTCGTACGGGCTGATGAAACGGCCTTCCAGCATGTTGACCAGCATCATCTTGAAGGTGGCGATACCCACGTCACCGGCGACCTGGATGCGGCGTGCCGGCAGCGGCGGACGGTAGCCCGCTTCGGCCAGGGCGCGCGCTTCGGCCTTGGCGATGTGCAGGGCCTCGTAGCTGTTGAACACCACCTTGTCGGTGCTGCGCAGCAGGCCCAGTTCCTTGGCGTTGACCGCCGAGTTGGACACCTTGGCCATCGCCACGGTTTCGAAGGTCTTCTTCAGTTCGGCGAACACGTCACCGCCCGGGCCAGCGGCCTGCGAGGCGCGCACGGCCAGTTCCTTCAGGCCACCACCGGCCGGCAGCAGGCCGACGCCGGCCTCGACCAGGCCGATGTAGCTTTCCAGGAAGGCCACAGTCTTGGCGCTGTGCATCTGGAACTCGCAACCACCACCCAGCGCCAGGCCACGCACGGCAGCCACCACCGGCACCAGCGAGTACTTGATGCGCTGGCTGGTGCGCTGGAAGTTGGCGACCATCTCTTCGAACTGGTCGACCTTGCCGGCCTGCAGCAGGCCCAGCGCGCCGGCCAGATCGGCGCCGGCGGAGAAGGGTTCCTTCTGCTGCCAGATCACCAGGCCCTGGAAGTCCTTCTCGGCGCGGCTGACACATTCCTGCAGGCCGTCGAGCACCTGGTCGGACACGGTGTTCATCTTGGTCTTGAAGCTGACCACGGCGATGCCATCACCGTCGTGCCACATGCGCAGGCCGTCGTTCTCGAACACGGTCTCGCCCGGCGCGAACTTCTCGCCCAGCAGCGGATCGGGGAAGCGCTGGCGCTGATACACCGGCAGCGACGAGCGCGGCAGCTTGGCGTTGCGCGACGGGCTGTAGCTGCCCTCGGCGGCGTGCACGCCGTCGCGGCCATCGAACACCCAGTCCGGCAGCGGGGCGTTGCTCATGCTCTTGCCGGCGACGATGTCATCGGCAATCCACTGCGCCACCTGCTTCCAGCCGGCGGCCTGCCAGGTTTCGAACGGGCCCAGCGACCAGCCGTAGCCCCAGCGGATGGCCAGGTCGACGTCGCGCGCGGTCTCGGCGATGTCGGCCAGATGGTAGGCGCTGTAGTGGAACAGGTCGCGGAAGGTCGCCCACAGGAACTGCGCCTGCGGGTGCTGGCTTTCGCGCAGCTTGGCGAATTTCTCGGCCGGGTTCTTGATCTTCAGGATCTCGACCACTTCCGGTGCGGCGGTGCGATCAGCAGCGCGGTAGTCCTGCTTTTCCAGGTCGAGGACGACGATGTCCTTGCCGACCTTGCGGAAGATGCCGGCGCCGGTCTTCTGGCCCAGCGCGCCCTTGGAAATCAGCGCGTCCAGCCACTTCGGCGACTTGAAGAATTCATGCCACGGGTCGTTGGGCAGGGTATCGCCCATGGTCTTGATGACGTGGGCCATGGTGTCCAGGCCGACCACGTCGGAGGTGCGGTAGGTGGCCGACTTCGGGCGGCCGACCAGCGGGCCGGTCAGGCCGTCCACTTCATCGAAGCCCAGGCCGAACTGCTGGGTGTGGTGGATGGTGGACAGGATCGAGAACACGCCGATGCGGTTGCCGATGAAGTTCGGGGTGTCCTTGGCGTACACCACGCCCTTGCCCAGGGTGGTGACCAGGAATTCTTCCAGGCCTTCCAGCACGGCGGCGTCGGTGGTGGTGGCCGGGATCAGCTCGGCCAGGTGCATGTAGCGCGGCGGGTTGAAGAAGTGCACGCCGCAGAAGCGGTGGCGCAGCTGCTCGGGCAGCACGTCGGCCAGCTTGTTGATGCCCAGGCCCGAGGTGTTGGAGGCCAGCACCGCGTGGTCGGCCACGAACGGCGCGATCTTCTTGTACAGGTCCTGCTTCCAGTCCATGCGCTCGGCGATGGCCTCGATGATCAGGTCGCAGTCCTTCAGCTGCTCCAGGCCGGACTCGTAGTTGGCCGGGGTGATGGCTTCGGCCAGCGACTTGCTGGCCAGCGGCGCCGGGCTCAGCTTGCCCAGGTTGGCGATCGCCTTCAGCACGATGCCGTCAGCCGGACCTTCCTTGGCGGGCAGGTCGAACAGCACGGTGTCGACGCCAGCGTTGGTGAGGTGGGCGGCGATCTGGGCACCCATGACGCCGGCACCCAGCACGGCGGCGCGGCGGACTAGCAGGGAATTGGACATGGTGTAGGGCCTTTGTTGGTCAGCAGTTACTGGGTGGAATCAAGGGGAAGCGGGCAGGGCGCTGGCGCGTGCGGCGGCGCGGAACCCGGCTTCGGCGAAATGGATCAGTTCGTGGGCGGCATGGGCACGATGCGCCGCTTCGGTGACACCGGCGGGACGCTTGATCAGCCCGAAGTCGGCCATGGCATAGGTGAGCGAGCCGGCCAGGAAATCCAGGCGCCAGTACAGCTCTTCCTTGCTCAGGTCGGGTGCGCATTCGGCAATCGCCTTGCCGAACGCACGCAGCACGTGACCGTAGTGGTCGGACAGGAACTTGCGCAGGTTGTCGTTCTTCTCTGCGTAGGCGCGGGCGATCACGCGCACGAAGGCGCCGCCGTTCTGGCGGTCCTGGGCCAGCGCCAGTGCCGGCTCGACGAAGGCGGCCAGCACCGGGCGCAGCTGCCCGGGGTGTTCGCTGCGGGCGCGCTCGAGCTGCGCCAGGCGCGCGCCGGTCATCTCGTCCATGCGGCGGCGGAACACCTCGTTGACCAGGTTTTCCTTGGAGCCGAAGTGGTAGTTGACCGCGGCGATGTTGACGTCGGCCTGGCTCGTCACCTGGCGCAGCGAGGTGCCGGCGAAGCCGTGCTGTGCGAACAGCTCCTCGGCCGCGCCGAGGATCCGGTCCTTGGTCGAGAAGTGGGCGGGTTTGGCCATCGGCGGGCGGACCTTAATCAAACGATTGTTTGATACTAGGACCAGACGGTAGCGTATGGCATTTTGCAGTGCAGCAAAAATGCCCGGACCGGTCAGATTTCACTCAGGTGGGTGAATGGGCGCAAAGGGTAGTGCCGGCCGCTGGCCGGCAGGCTGGCGCCCCACGGGCTGCCTGCGGTTGCCGGCCAGC
>NZ_JAXAXM020000004.1:152145-202487 GCF_047500745.2 Stenotrophomonas sp. FR024 | reverse complement strand
CGGCAACCGCAGGCAGCCCGTGGGGCGCCAGCCTGCCGGCCAGCGGCCGGCACTACCACGCTGCCGCTTTATCTTTTACAATTCGCCTACGTTTATCAGGCTAAGCCCGCGTCCCGACGCGGGTTTTTTTCATGTTACCCTTCGGGCCATCAGCGGCCCGATTCCATTGGAGACATCCCATGGCGCTGGAGCGCACCCTTTCGATCATCAAGCCGGACGCCGTTGCCAAGAACGTCATCGGCGAAATCTACGCCCGCTTCGAGAAGGCCGGCCTGAAGGTCGTGGCCGCCAAGTACAAGCAGCTGTCGCGCCGTGAAGCCGAAGGCTTCTACGCCGTGCACCGCGAGCGTCCGTTCTTCAACGCGCTGGTCGAGTTCATGATCTCCGGCCCGGTGATGATCCAGGCCCTGGAAGGCGAGAACGCCGTCCTGGCCCACCGCGACCTGCTGGGCGCCACCAACCCGAAGGAAGCCGCTGCGGGCACCATCCGCGCCGACTTCGCCGAATCCATCGATGCCAACGCCGCCCACGGCTCGGACTCGGTCGAGAATGCCGCGATTGAAATCGCCTACTTCTTCGCCGCCACCGAAGTCGTTTCGCGCTGAGAGTAATGCCGTGAACGAGGTCGTACAGTCCCCCGCCATCCAGCCGCTGCCGAAGTCGGCACCCACGGCTGGCAAGCAGAACCTGCTCGACCTCGATCGCGCGGGCCTGGAGAAGTTCTTCGTCGAGGTTCTCGGCGAGAAGAAGTTCCGTGCCCATCAGGTGATGAAGTGGATCCACCATCGCTACGTCACCGACTTCGATGAAATGACCGACCTCGGCAAGGTCCTGCGCGCCAAGCTGCAGGCCCATGCCGAGGTGCTGGTTCCCAACATCGTGTTCGACAAGCCCTCCGCCGACGGCACCCACAAGTGGCTGCTGGCGATGGGCGTGGATGGCAAGAACGCCATCGAGACCGTGTACATCCCGGACAAGACCCGCGGCACGCTGTGCGTGTCCTCGCAGGTCGGTTGCGGCCTGAACTGCACGTTCTGCTCCACCGCCACCCAGGGCTTCAACCGCAACCTGACCACCGCCGAGATCATCGGCCAGGTGTGGGTTGCCGCACGCCACCTGGGCAACGTGCCGCACCAGATGCGCCGCCTCACCAACGTGGTGATGATGGGCATGGGCGAGCCGCTGATGAATTTCGACAACGTCGTGCGCGCCATGAGCGTGATGCGCGACGACCTGGGTTACGGCCTGGCCAACAAGCGCGTGACCCTGTCGACCTCCGGCCTGGTGCCGCAGATCGACCGCCTGTCTGCCGAAAGCGACGTGTCGCTGGCGGTGTCGCTGCATGCGCCGAACGACGCGCTGCGCGAGACGCTGGTGCCGCTCAACAAGAAGTATCCGATCGCCGAGCTGATGGCCTCGTGCGCACGTTACCTGCGCGCCAACAAGCGCCGCGAATCGGTCACCTTCGAATACACCCTGATGAAGGGCATCAACGACAAGCCCGAGCATGCCCGCGAGCTTGCCCGCCTGATGCGCCAGTTCGACAACGCGGTGCAGGCCAAGGATTCGGGCAAGGTCAACCTGATTCCCTTCAACCCGTTCCCAGGTACCCGCTACGAGCGTTCGGAAGAAGCGCACATCCGTGCCTTCCAGAAGATCCTGCTCGACAGCAACGTGCTGACCATGGTCCGCCGCACCCGTGGCGACGACATCGACGCCGCCTGTGGCCAGCTCAAGGGCCAGGTGATGGACCGCACCCGCCGCCAGGCGGAGTTCAACAAGACGCTGCAGGCGGGGAAGGGGAGCGATGCCGCGGCCTGACCGCCTCTGGCTGGCTCTGTTCGCAGGCATGCTGGCCGTTGCGGTCGGCGGCTGCAAATCCCATCCCAAGGCCAAGCTGGGCCCCAGCGAGGCGCCGGTCTACTCGGTCCGTGATCCGGACAGCGTGCGGCGCCAGGTGCGCCTGCAGGACCTGCTGGCCCTGGCCGCCCGCGACATGCAGGTGGGCAACCTCGATGCGGCCGAGCGCAAGGCGCGCGAGGCGCTGAAACTGGCCCCCGAGTCGCCCGATGCGCTGGTGCTGCTGGCCGGCATCGACGAGCGCCGTGGCCGGACCCAGCAGGCTGGCGAGAGCTTCCGCAGGGCTGCCGAGCAGGCGCCGCAGCGCGGGGACATTCTCAACAATTACGGCGCGTGGCTGTGCCAGCAGGGCCGGCCGGCCGAGTCGCTGGTCTGGTTCGATCGTGCGCTGCAGGCGCCGGGCTACGCCACGCCGGCCGAGTCCCAGGCCAATGCCGGGGGCTGTGCGCTGGACGCCGGCCAGTTCGAACGTGCCGAGCGCGACCTGCGTGCGGCGCTGGCAACGCTGCCGGGAAACCCGGTCGCGCTGGAGGCGATGGCCCAGCTCAGCTTCCGCCAGGGCCGCTTCATGGAGGCCCGGGCCTTCGCCGAACGTAGGATTGCGGCTGCACCCGCAACGCGTTCCGTGTTACAACTTGCGTCTCAAATCGAAGCGCGGCTGGGTGATCGGGCGGCATCTGACCGCTATCTTCAGCGCATTCGACAGGAATTTCCGCAGGAAGCGGGCTCCTAACTCCAGGGTTGATGCATTGTGATTGATGACCAGACTGTGAGCGCTCTCGAGACTGCGGCCGGCTGCGGCAGCCGCCTGCGCCAGGCCCGCGAGGCGGCCGGACTGACCCTCGAAGATGTCGGCTCGCGCCTGCGCATGCCGGTCCAGGTGGTCAAGTCGCTGGAAGAGGAACAATGGCAGAAGCTGGGCGCGCCAGTGTTCGTGCGCGGCCAGCTGCGCAGCTACGCGCGCCTGCTGGACGTGGATGTGAGCCAGCTGCTGGAGCAGGCCCAGGTCGGCCCGGTGGTTCCACCCACCCTGGTCAGCCATACCCACACCCCGCGTGCGCGCCGCATTGCCGAGAATCTTGGCCGTCGCGTGCTGTATGTCGGCATCACCGCGGTGCTGGCGGTGCCGGTGTGGTTCGCCACCCGTGGTCATTTTGATGGCAGTGCGACGCCGTCGCCGAACACCGCTTCGCTGGACGCGATCCCGGCCGCTGTGCCGGTGACCCCGTCTGCCGCCGGCGTCGAGCCGGCCGCCGTGGCTGACGTGGCGAGCGCCCCGGCCAGCAAGCCGGCCGCCACCCCGTACGTAGCCTCGCTGGCCCCGGTGCCGCGTTCAGCCCCGGCACCAGCGGCTGCCGCCAACACGCTGGACATGCAGTTCAGCGGCGACAGCTGGGTCGATATCGGCGGCCCGGACGGCGCTACCGTCGAGAAGGCGCTGATCAAGTCCGGCGAGAGCCGCAGCTTCATGCCGGGCCAGGTGACCCGGGTGACCCTCGGCAACGCCTCGGCGGTCCAGGTTCAGCAGAACGGCGCTATCGTCGATCTGACCCCCTACCAGCGAGCCAACGTGGCACGCTTTCAGGTATCCTCTGAAGGCTCCGTAGTCCCGGTTTCGCACTGAGGCGCGGTTTCACCACCTTCGATTAATTCCAATGGTCCCTCCCGATGGGCGGGGCGAGAGTACGCATGGCGATCGACGATCTGCTCGACGAGCACGAACAAAGTGAACGCGTCCGCAGCTGGCTGCGGAAGAATGGCGCCAGCATCCTCGGTGGCGTAGTCATCGCCATCGGTGCCATTGCCGGCTGGCAGTGGTACCAGAAGGATCAGGGCGGCAAGCTGGCCTCGGCCAATGTCGAGTACCAGAAGGCGCTCGTTGGCCTGCAGCAGAACAAGCTCGACGACGCCTCCAAGGCGGTCAAGGCGCTCGAAGCCGGCCCGTCCAGCATCTACGGCGACCTCGCGGCGCTGCAGCTGGCCAAGGCCCAGGTCGACGCCGGCAAGAACGAAGAAGCCCTGGCCACCCTGCGCGGCGTGAAGGTCGAAGGTGACCTGCAGCGGGTGGTCGACCAGCGTGTGGCCCGCCTGCTGGTGGCCACCGGCAAGAGTGACGAGGCGATCAAGCTGCTGGGCAGCGCCACCGACAGCAGCAGCCTGGAAATCCATGGCGACGCGCTGATGGCGCAGGGCAAGCGTGATGACGCCCGAGGCCAGTACGAGAAAGCGCTGAAGTCGCTGGACGTGGCAGCGCCGCAGCGGCGCCTGCTGGAAACCAAGGTTATGGACGCCGGCGGCACCGTTGCCGCCCCTGCGGAGTCGGTTTGATGAGTCAGAAGGTCATGATCACCCGCGTCGCCACCGTGCTCCTGATGGGCATGGCCCTGACCGGCTGCAGCACCGTGAAGGGCTGGTTCGCCGGCAAGGACGCGGCCGCGAAGAAGGCACAGGAACCGGCTGAGCTGGTCAAGTTCGAGCCGACCGTGAAGGTCAACAAGGCCTGGTCGGTCAACCTCGGCAAGGGCGAGCGCCGCATCGGCGTGCGCCAGGGCCCGGCCGTGGCCAACGGCCACGTGTTCGCTGCGGCACTCACCGGTGGCGTGCACGCCATCGACCTGCAGACCGGCAAGAAGGTCTGGACCTGGGAGCCGAAGAAGGAAAAGAAGAAGGCCAAGCTGCGCCTGTCCGGCGGCCCGGGGGTCGGTGAGAACCTGGTCGTGATCGGCACGCTCGATGGCCAGGTCATCGCCCTGGACATCAACGACGGCAGCGAGAAGTGGCGCGCCCGTGTTCCGGGTGAAGTCATCGCCGCGCCGGCCATCGCTCAGGGCGCGGTCTACGTGCGCAGCAATGACGGCCGCATCACCGCATTCGATGCCGGCAACGGCACCCAGAAGTGGTTCAACCCGAGCGAGCTGCCGGCGCTGACCGTGCGTGGCAACGCGCCGGTGGTGACCGGCCCGGGCGTGCTGTTCATCGGCAAGGACGAGGGCGCGGTTGCCGCCCTGGCCCAGCAGGATGGCCGCACCCTGTGGGAACAGAATGTGGGCAACGGTGAAGGCCGTACCGAGCTGGAGCGCATGGCCGATGTCGACGGTGCGCCGGTGCTGGATGGCAATACCCTGTTCGTGAGCAGCTTCAAGAACCAGACGATGGCCATCGAAGGCCCGACCGGTCGCCCGCTGTGGGCGCGCGACCATGGTGGTGCCGGTGGCGTGGCGGTCTCGTCTGGCAATGTGTTCGTCACCGACAACAAGGGCGGCGTGTTCGGCCTGGACAAGGCCAGCGGCGCGGCGATGTGGTCGCAGACCGCACTGGCCCGTCGCTCGCTGACCGGCCCGGCACTGCACGGTGACTACGTCGTGGTCGGCGACTACAAGGGATACGTGCACTGGCTGCAGACCTCCGATGGTGCGATGGCGGCACGGGCAAAGAGCGGCGGTGACGCCCTGCTGGCCCAGCCAATCGTCGTAGACGGGGTGCTGCTGGTGCAGAACGTTGATGGCAAGCTGACCGCCTTCCGGTTGGCAAATTAAAAATTGGAGTAATCGCGATGCTGCCTTTGGTCGCCCTGGTTGGACGGCCGAATGTCGGCAAGTCGACTATTTTCAATGCGCTTACGCGCACCCGTGACGCGCTGGTCCATGACCAGCCCGGCGTCACCCGCGACCGCAACTACGGTGTCTGCCGTCTGGACGAGGACAATCATTTCCTCGTCGTCGACACCGGCGGTATCGCGGAAGAGGAAGAGGGTCTGGCAGGGGCTACCACCCGCCAGGCCCGTGCCGCTGCGGCGGAAGCCGACCTGATCCTGTTCGTGGTCGATGCCCGTGAGGGTACCTCGGCGATGGACGACGAGATCCTGGCCTGGCTGCGCAAGCTGTCGCGCCCGACGCTGCTGCTGATCAACAAGATCGACGGCACCGACGAGGACACCGTGCGTTCGGAGTTCGCCCGTTATGGCTTCGGCGAGATGCTGACCGTGTCGGCTGCGCACCGCCAGGGTCTGGACGACCTGCTGGACGAAGTGGTCCAGCGCCTGCCGGAAGAAGGCAGCGGCGAAGAGCTGGACAACGATCCGAACCGCATCCGCATCGCCTTCGTCGGCCGCCCGAATGTGGGCAAGTCGACGCTGGTCAACCGCATCCTCGGCGAGGAGCGCATGATCGCCTCCGACGTGCCGGGCACCACCCGCGACTCGATCGCGGTGGACCTGGAGCGTGATGGCCGCGAGTACCGCCTGATTGACACCGCCGGCCTGCGCCGTCGTTCGCGCGTGGACGAGGTCGTCGAGAAGTTCTCGGTGGTCAAGACCATGCAGTCGATCGAGCAGTGCCAGGTGGCCGTGCTGATGCTCGACGCCACCGAAGGCGTGACCGACCAGGACGCCACCGTGCTCGGTGCCGTGCTCGATGCCGGCCGCGCGCTGGTGATCGCCATCAACAAGTGGGATGGCCTGACCGAGTACCAGCGCGAGCAGGCCGAAACCATGCTGTCGCTGAAGCTGGGCTTCGTGCCGTGGGCCGAGTCCGTGCGCATCTCGGCCAAGCATGGCTCAGGCCTGCGTGAGCTGTTCCGTGCGGTGCACCGCGCGCACGAATCGGCGAACAAGACCTTCACCACCAGCGAAGTGAACAAGGCGCTGGAAGTGGCGTACGAGACCAACCCGCCGCCGACCATCCGCGGCCATGTCTCCAAGCTGCGTTACGTGCACCCGGCCGGGGCAAACCCGCCGACCTTCATCGTGCACGGCACGCGCCTGAAGGAGCTGCAGGAATCGTACAAGCGCTACCTGGAGAACTTCTTCCGCAAGCGCTTCAAGCTGATCGGCACCCCGGTGAGCTTCATCTTCCGCGAGGGCACCAACCCGTACGAGGGCAAGAAGAACGTCCTCACCGAGCGGCAGGTCAAGGCCAAGCGGCGCTTGATGAAGCACGTCAAGGGCAAGTGATGCAGAAGAAGGCGGCCTGAGGGCCGCCTTTCTTGTTTGTGGTAGTGCCGGCCGCTGGCCGGCAACCCGATGATGCCTGGCGTGTTCACGAGGTTGCCGGCCAGCGGCCGGCACTACCCCCACGTCTACAGATCTCGATCAGGGCGGACTGCTGCGACGAGCGCGGCAATGCGGCAACGCGCATGGGATGCCTCGGCCGCGCCGCGATGTTGAAGCCGGTTGCACCTGGCTTGTGGCGGGGATCGATTCCGGCAGCTGCACCTGCCCCGTGATGCTTGCCCAGACCAGGGTCGTACCCAGTGCACCTGCCAGGTACGCCACCGACACCGCCCCGATCAGCAGGCCCGCGGCATGCTCCAGCCATGGAAGCAATCGGCAACACCCCTGTGCCCGGGGCGGATGGCTGCCGAGCCACGCCATCAGCAGGCCGAGCGACAGCGCGACGCCACTCAGGCCGGCCACGTAAGCGGCCTGGGTGCCCGTGTCGGCAACGAGGCCGGTAACCAGGGCTGCAATCGCGAACTGCAGCATCCAGTTGCTGCTGCTGGCGAGCGCCAGCAGGCATCCTGCTTCGGCGTGCCGCCAACGGGAGCGAGCGCGCAGGCCCCAGGGCATCTGCAGGGAAAGCGGAGAGAACGGGGTCAAGCCTGCGTCGCGCAGGCACATGCCCGCCAGGCGCAGCAGCAGGAGGCAGCCCGCGCACTGCATCGCCAGCGTCCACAGGCCGCGGTTTCCCAGCATGCCCGCTGCAACGAAAGCCGTCGCACAGATGACGCCCGTACCGATGGCGATACCGAACGACGCGGCCATGGCGGCGTGCCCGCCGGCGCCCATCGCGGTGCGCAGGATCTTCGCGTGATGCGAAGCAGGCAGGAGCATGGCGAAGCCGTACAGCACCGCGACGACGAAGAACTGCTGCAACGTAAACCTGCCACTGACCTACAGAAAGTGCAGAGTGTGGGCGGGTGTGAACGCGCGGTATTGAACGCCATTGCGACAGGCGCGAATCGCCGGCATCAGCCGGCCCACAGCGACACGACGATCCATAGCGCCAGTGCGATCATCAGAAGCCCTGCGGCCCGCTCCAGCCAGGGCAGGGCGCGTGCGAACCGACGCAGCACCCACGGGTGGCCGACCAGCGCGGCGACCACCAGATCCCAAAGCAGGACGATGCTGAACATCCACGCGCCATAGAAGAATTTCGTTGCGGCGTTGGCCTGCGGGCCGTTGAGCATTGCCGCCAACGTTGCGTAGAACAGCGCATTCTTCGGGTTCAGTAGCGCAGACAGGGCGCCCAGCCCTGCCGCCTTCCACCATCCATGTGCACCGCCCGCTGGCGATCCGGCGGCAGCTTCAGATGCCTGCAGCGTCGTCGAACCCGCATGGCGCAGGAACAGCGTGCCGAGGTACAGCAGGAAGCCGCAGCCCGCCAACTGCACCGCAATGAATCCTGCGCTGCCCGCGCGCAGCATGGCCATTCCAGTGAAAGCCGCCACGATGAAGACGCCATTTCCGAGGGCGATGCCTGCGCAGGCGCCACTGCCGGTGCGCCAGCCAGAGGTGATCGCAGTGCGCGCAACAAGGAAGAAGTCGGGGCCGGGTGAGAGCAGGGCGAGAAAATGTACGGTGGCGATGACCAGGAACTGTTCCATCGGGTCCGGCGGCGGCTGGCGGGGGCGCCAGTGTGGGGATGCGCCGCGCGATGGTATTGAACGTTATTGCAGGCTCAGCGCCGGTACTGGCCCGGGGTCGCACCGGCGTGGGCCTTGAAGACCCGCTGGAAATGACTCTGGTCGGCAAAGCCCAGTGCATGCGCGACCACGGCCAGTGACTGGCCTTCGCACAACCGTCGGCGGGCCTCCTGGATGCGCTGGTTGATCTGCCAGGCGTGTGGGGTCAGGCCCGTGGCACGTCGGAAGGCGCGGATCAGCTGGTAGCGGCTCATGCCTGCCAGCGATGCGAGCTCCTGCAGGGCCGGGGTGTGTTCGAGCCGCTGGCGCAGAACGTCCATCACCGGCTGCACCCGCTGCTGTAGTGCGGCATCTTCAGGCGGGCCGGCGACGGCTACACCATCGTGTTCATCCAGATCGCCGACGAACGCGATCAGGGCCGCTTCCTTGACGCTGACCGGATCGTCGGAGAACAGCGTCTCGTTGAGCTGGCAGTATTGCTGGTAGCGCGGGCGATGGTGGGAGATCCGGATCGGTTCCTGCTGCCAGTCGGGTCCGGGCAGGCCGTCATACTCGGCGCGGACCTCGGCCATCCAGCGCGCATCCAGATGCAGCATCTGGTAGCTCCAGACCTGGCCGGGCAGGGGGTTGCAGGCATGCACGCGGCCTGCGGGTACGCCGACCAGGCTGCCGGGCTGCAGCAGGCGCGGTCCTTCCGCCGCGCCGGTGAACACGCTGTTGCCGGCGTCCACGGCGCCGATCGAGAAAGTGTCATGGCTGTGCGGGCGATGGCAGGCGCGGCTGTCGCACGCCCGTCGGCTTTCGACGAAGGGCATGCGCGGGTCACGCCAGAATTCGGTGGCAGAGTGCATGCAGCGGTTCCGGGATGCAGGGAGCAACGCCCGCATGGTGCCATGTTCGGGGCAAGGCGCGTCGAGGGTGTCTGCGCGATAATGCGGCCATGAGCATCCAAGAGCTTTCCCCCGCGCAGGCGCGTGAACGCCTGGCCCACGGCGCCGTGCTGATCGATGTGCGCGAGACGCATGAACGGGCCGGGGGCATGGCCGAGGGCGCGCGTGGCGTGGCCAAGGGCGAGCTGCAGGCCGACCCGGCCGCGCATCTGCCGCGGCACGACCAGGAAATCCTGTTGATCTGCCAGAGCGGCAAGCGCTCGGCCGATGCCGCGCAGTTCCTGCTGGAGGCTGGATACACCAATGTGGCTTCCGTGACCGGCGGTACCGTGGCCTGGCGCGAGCAGTCGCTGCCGCTGGTGCAGCCGCTGGCCAGCGCCGCCGACCGCGACTTCTTTGATCGCTACTCGCGCCACCTGCTGCTGCCGCAGGTGGGCGAGGCCGGCCAGCGCCGGCTACAGCAGTCGCGAGTGCTGGTGCTGGGTGCCGGTGGCCTGGGCGCGCCGGCCGGTTTCTATCTGGCCGCGGCCGGGGTAGGGCACTTGCGTTTCGCCGACCACGACCGCGTGGAGCGCAGCAACCTGCATCGGCAGATCGTGCATACCGAAGCCAGCGTCGGCCAGCTCAAGGTCGATTCGGCGCGTGAGCGGCTGCTGGCGCTGAACCCGTCGATCGAGGTCGAGGCGGTGCCGGAGCGGGTCACCTCCGAAAACGTGGATGCGCTGCTGGAGGGCGTGGACGTGGTGCTGGACGGGTCGGACAACTTCCCGCTGCGCTACCTGCTCAACGATGCCTGCATCAAGCACGCCAAGCCGATGGTCTACGCCGCCATTGAGCGCTTTGACGGCCAGGTAAGCGTGTTTGACGCCGGCCGCCAGCGCGGCGTGGCGCCTTGCTACCGCTGCCTGTTCCCGGAGCCGCCGCCGCCGGAGTTTGCGCCGAACTGTTCCGAGGCCGGCGTGCTGGGTGTGCTGCCGGGATTGGCCGGCGTGCTGCAGGCCACCGAGGTGCTGAAGCTGCTGCTGGGCATCGGCGAGCCGCTGGTCGGCCGCCTGCTGCGCTTCGATGCGCTGGGCATGCGCTTCCGCGAGACCGGCATCCGGCCGGACCCGCATTGCCCGGTGTGCGCGCCGGGTGTGCCGTTCCCGGGGTATATCGATTACGCGGCGTTTTGCCGGGGTGGGTGAGGCTGGCCGGGGAATGCCTTGGTAGATGCCGACCTTGGTCGGCGCTCTCGTGCCAACCAAGGTTGGCACCTACCGAAGCGGGTGCATGGTTGGCGCCTACCGAAGCGGGCGCATGGTTGTCAGCTACCGAAGCGGCGCATGGTTTCAGGATCCCGCATCCGGCCGGACCCGCATTGCCCGGTGTGCGCGCCGGGCGTGCCGTTCCCGGGGTATATCGATTACGCCGCGTTTTGCCGGGGCGGGTGAGGCTGGCTGGGGAGTGGATTGGTAGATGCCGACCTTGGTCGGCGCTCTTGTGCCAACCAAGGTTGGCACCTACCGAAGCGGGTGCATGGTTGGCGCCCGCCGATGCGCATGCATGGTTGGCACCCATCGACGCGCATGCATGGTTTCGGGATGATGCTGGGGGTCGCTCCCTGCATCGTTCCACCTCCAAGACAATCCGGCGCAACATGCGTGCTATTGCCGTCATCGGCATTGCTCTATTGTTGAACCCGATTCTGGATCTTGGGGAAAACACCGCATGGCGGTAGAAGCAGCGACCAGCGAGCTGGTCAAGGTCGTGGCCCTGTTGGGCGCGGCGGTGGTGATGGTGCCTTTGTTCCGCCGGGCCGGCCTGGGCTCGGTACTGGGCTACTTCGCCGCCGGCCTGGCGATCGGACCGTTCGGGCTGGGCTGGTTCTCCGACCCGCAGGCGATCCTGCATACCGCCGAGCTCGGCGTGGTGATGTTCCTGTTCGTGATCGGCCTGGAGATGCGGCCCTCGCACCTGTGGAGCCTGCGCAAGGAAATCTTCGGGCTGGGCACGCTGCAGATCGTCACCTGTGCGCTGGTGCTGACCAGCATCGCCAAGCTGTTCGGGTTGCCCTGGCAGGTGGCCTTCATCGGTGCCACCGGTTTCGTGCTCACCTCCACCGCGGTGGTGATGCAGCTGCTGGCCGAGCGCGGTGACATCGCGCTGCCGTCGGGGCAGAAGATCGTCTCCATCCTGCTGTTCGAAGACCTGCTGATCGTGCCGTTGCTGGCGCTGGTGGCCTGGATGGGCCCGAGCGCCGGCAGTGCCGACGGTGAGGGTTCGCGTTGGTTGTCGGTGGCGATCGGTGTCGGTGCCATCGTCGGCCTGGTGCTGGTCGGCCGCTTCCTGCTCAACCCGCTGTTCCGCGTGCTGGCCGAGTCGAAGGCGCGCGAGGTGATGACTGCCGCCGCGCTGCTGGTGGTGCTGGGTGCGGCGCTGCTGATGCAGCTGTCCGGCCTGTCGATGGCGATGGGCGCGTTCCTCGCCGGTGTGCTGCTGAGCGAGTCGACCTTCCGCCATCAGATCGAGGCGGACATCGAGCCGTTCCGCGGCATCCTGCTCGGCCTGTTCTTCCTCAGCGTCGGCATGGCGCTGGACCTGGGCGTGGTGGCTGGCAACTGGCAGCTGATCCTCGGCCTGGTGCTGGCGTTGATGGCGGCCAAGGCGCTGTGCATCTACGTGGTCGCGCGCGTGATGGGCAGCGATCACGCGCAGGCGCTGGATCGTGGTGTGCTGATGGCGCAGGGCGGCGAGTTCGCCTTCGTGTTGTTCTCCGCCGCCGCATCGGCCGGCGTGATCGACCTGGAGATCAATGCCAACTTCACCGCCGTGGTGGTGCTGTCGATGGCGCTGACCCCGCTGGTGGTACTGGTCTACAAGCGCATCGCACCGAAGCCGACGGTGAACATGGACGGTGTGGACGAGGCCGACGGCCTGTCCGGCAGCGTGCTGCTGATCGGCTTCGGTCGCTTCGGCCAGGTTGCCAGCCAGTCGCTGCTGGCGCGCGACGTGGACGTGACCATCATCGACAACGATGTGGAGATGATCCAGAGCGCGGCCCGCTTCGGTTTCAAGATCTACTACGGCGATGGCACACGGCTGGATGTGCTGCATGCCTCCGGCGCGGCCAACGCGCGCGCGATTGCAGTGTGCGTGGACAAGGCCGAGGCCGCCGACCGCATCGTGGAGCTGGTGGCGCATGAATTCCCGCAGGCCAAGTTGATGGTGCGCTCGTTCGACCGCGAGCATTCGCTGCGGCTGATCCATGCCGGCGTCGATTTCCAGATTCGCGAGACCTTTGAATCGGCAGTGCTGTTCGGCCAGGCCGCGCTGGTGGAGCTGGGGGCGGATGAGGATGACGCGATCGAAATCGCCGAGCAGATCCGCCGTCGTGATGCCGAGCGCTTCGAGCTGGAGATTGCCGGCGGTGGCTTGAATGCCGGCGCACGGATGATCTACGGCAACAGCCCGCAGGGCGTACCGACGCCCACGCCGTTCACTGCGCCGAAGCGGGAGAGCAAGACGCTGAACCCGCAGGATGTGCCGGAAGAGGAAGAGTAGCCCCGGTAGTGCCGGCCGCTGGCCGGCAGATACGGGAACGTTCCGACGTCATGAGGTTGCCGGCCAGCGGCCGGCACTACCAGGTGGGGAATTACCCAAGCCGTGGCGGTGGGCGAGGGGGCCTGAATCGGGGACAATAGCGTCCCCGCCGCCCCACGCCCGCTCCCGATGACCGATTCCGCCTCCCAGCTTCCTGCCCGCATCCTTGATGGCCGCCGCATCGCCGAGGACCTGCTCGACAGCCTGAAGGTGCGCGTCGACGCCCGCGTGGCCGCCGGTGGCAGCCGCCCGGGCCTGGCCGTGGTGCTGGTCGGTGGTGACCCGGCCTCGACCGTGTACGTGCGCAACAAGCGCCGTGCCGCCGAGAAGGTCGGCATCGAGGCACATGACTACGACCTGCCGGCCGGTACCACCGAAGCCGAGCTGCTCGACCTGATCGACCAGCTCAACGCCGATCCGAAGATCAACGGCATCCTGATCCAGCTGCCGCTGCCCGGCATCCCCGACGCGCGCCGGCTGATCCAGCGCATCGACCCGCGCAAGGACGTGGACGGCTTCCACCCGGAAAACGTCGGCCACCTGGCCCTGCGCGAGTTCGGCCTGCGCCCGTGCACCCCGCGCGGCATCACCACGCTGCTGGGCCACACCGACCAGCCGGTGCGCGGCCGCAACGCCACCATCGTGGGCGTGAGCAACCACGTCGGCCGCCCGATGGGCCTTGAGCTGCTGATTGCCGGCTGCACCGTGACCAGCTGCCACAAGTTCACCCCCAAGGACGTGCTGGAACAGGCCGTGCGCAACGCCGACATCCTGGTGGTGGCGGTGGGCCGCCCGGGCATCGTGCCGGGCGAGTGGGTGAAGCCGGGCGCGGTGGTGATCGATGTGGGTATCAACCGGTTGGATGACGGCCGGTTGGTGGGTGATGTCGGGTTTGAAGCGGCGGCCCAGCGGGCGAGCTGGATTACCCCGGTGCCGGGCGGCGTCGGCCCGATGACCGTGGCCACGTTGATGCAGAACACCCTGGAAGCCGCGGAAGCGCTGAGCTGACCTGCTGTTGGGGAGATCTGCCGTTGGTGGGTGCCGACCGTTGGTCGGCACAATGCTGGGGCACGCCGGTGACCCGCTCCTGGTAGGTGCCAACCTTGGTTGGCACACATCCATCGGGGCCATCGGCCCATCTGGGGCACCGGTGCCGCACGGATCGTGCCAACCAAAGTTGGCACCTACCAAAGGCAGTTCCAGGACTGGCCCGAGTAATCCTTTTAAGGTGGGTGCCGACCGTTGGTCGGCACAATGCTGGGGCAGGCCGATGACCCGCTCTTAGTAGGTGCCAACCTTGGTTGGCACATCCATCGGGGTCATCGGCCCATCTGGGGTCCAGGTGCCGGACGGGCCGTGCCAACCAAGGTTGGCACCCACCAAAGGCGGTATGCCGCCGGCCCGGCTGGTCCCCCTGAACCAACCACCGCCCGCGCGACACTGCGTCGCATCTACCCCCTGCCACAGGGCGCGAAAAAGGGGTAAAATGTCGCGCTTCCCCACATCTCGGGTATGCCGATGCTGCGCATCCAGGCTGAAGCACTCACTTACGACGACGTCTCGCTCGTCCCCGCCCATTCGACCATCCTGCCCAAGGACGTCAACCTCGAAACGCGGTTGACTCGCGACCTGAAGCTCAAGCTTCCGATCCTGTCCGCAGCCATGGATACCGTCACCGAAGCCCGTCTGGCCATCGCCATGGCACAGCTCGGCGGCATGGGCATCATCCACAAGAATCTCAGCCTGGAACAGCAGGCCGCGGAAGTGGCCAAGGTCAAGAAGTTCGAGGCCGGTGTGATCCGCGACCCGATCACCGTCGGCCCGGAAACCACCATCCGCGACGTGCTGGCCCTGACCCAGGCGCACAACATCTCCGGCGTGCCGGTGGTGGGCAGCGACGGCCTGCTGGCCGGCATCGTGACCCACCGCGACATGCGCTTCGAGACCGAGCTGGACGATCCGGTCCGCCACATCATGACCAAGAAGGATCGCTTGATCACGGTCAAGGAAGGCGCTGCGTCCGACGAAGTGCTGCAGCTGCTGCACCGCAACCGCATCGAAAAGGTGCTGGTGGTCAATGATTCGTTCGAACTGCGTGGCCTGATCACCGTCAAGGACATCCAGAAGAACACCGACTTCCCGAACGCTGCCAAGGATCTGTCGACCCGCCTGCTGGTCGGCGCTGCCGTCGGCGTGGGTGGCGATACCGATCGCCGCGTGGAAGCGCTGGTCGCCGCCGGCGTGGACGTGATCGTGGTCGATACCGCGCACGGCCATTCGCAGGGTGTGCTGGACCGCGTCAGCTGGGTCAAGAAGAACTTCCCGAACGTGCAGGTCATCGGTGGCAACATCTGCACCGGCGAAGCCGCACTGGCGCTGCTGGACAGCGGCGCGGACGCAGTGAAGGTCGGCATCGGCCCGGGCTCGATCTGCACCACCCGCGTCGTCGCCGGCGTCGGCGTGCCGCAGGTCACCGCCATCGACCTGGTGGCCGAAGCGCTGCAGGACCGTATCCCGCTGATCGCCGACGGTGGCATCCGTTACTCGGGCGACATCGGCAAGGCGCTGGCCGCCGGTGCCTCGACCATCATGGTCGGTGGCCTGCTGGCCGGTACCGAGGAATCGCCGGGCGAGACCGAGCTGTACCAGGGCCGTTCGTACAAGAGCTACCGCGGCATGGGTTCGCTGGCTGCCATGGAGAAGGGGTCGAAGGACCGCTACTTCCAGGACGCCGCCACCGCCGACAAGCTGGTGCCGGAAGGCATCGAAGGCCGCGTGCCGTACCGCGGCCCGGTGGGCGGCATCATCCACCAGCTGATGGGCGGCCTGCGCGCCACCATGGGCTACGTGGGCTGCGCCACCATCGAAGACATGCGCAGCAAGCCCAAGTTCGTGAAGATCAGCGGCGCCGGCCAGCGTGAGAGCCACGTCCACGACGTGACGATCACCAAAGAGCCGCCGAACTACCGCGCCTGATGCGCTTGCGAACTGCTCTTGCGATTACGGGCAGCCTGCTGATGGCAGGCTGTTCGTTGTCCGAACCGCCGCCGCGCTCCGGGTCTCCGGGCGCGGCGGTTTCGCAATTGCAGGACGTGCAGGCGTGCCAGAACGCGTTCTCGCTGCCGAAGGGCTGGCAGGTGCAGGCCGCTGGCGAGCAGCGCTGGCTGCTGAAAGGCACCGGCGAGCGCCCGCTGCAGGTCACGCTGCAATGCATTACCGAGCTGCTGCACGGGCCGGATGATCCGGTGCTGACGCCGGTACTGGGCGCGCTGGAGCCCGCACGGATGAGCGTGCGCTGGGCATCCTGGGGCGC
This sequence comes from Stenotrophomonas sp. FR024, assembly GCF_047500745.2. Taxonomy (NCBI): domain Bacteria; kingdom Pseudomonadati; phylum Pseudomonadota; class Gammaproteobacteria; order Lysobacterales; family Lysobacteraceae; genus Stenotrophomonas; species Stenotrophomonas sp. FR024. The sequence goes on along the minus strand of NZ_JAXAXM020000004.1, from coordinate 186,200 downwards.
TGCGGATTCGGGCGTCTCGATGGCGGCGCTGCAACGGCGCATCGTGCCCGGCACCGAAGTGCAGGAAATTGCCGAGCTGCCGCGCGCTGACCGCTCCAACCCCAACGCACCGCATGGCCTGCTGATGCTGCGCTGGGACGAGGAAGAGACCTCACATATTCAACAACGCGAGGCGTTCATCGCCACGCTGACGCAGAGCCTTGAAGCGCCGGGCGCTGCGAAAAACACCACTGGAACGGCACCATGACCAACATCCATAACGACAAGATCCTCATCCTCGATTTCGGCGCGCAGTACACGCAGCTGATCGCCCGCCGCATCCGCGAGCTGGGCGTCTACTGCGAAATCTGGGCGTGGGACCACAACCCGGCCGAGATCGCCGCGTTTGGCGCCAAGGGCATCATCCTGTCCGGTGGCCCGGAATCGACCACGCTGCCGGGTGCGCCGGCCGCACCGCAGGAAGTGTTCGACAGCGGCCTGCCGATCTTCGGCATCTGCTACGGCATGCAGACCCTGGCCGCGCAGCTGGGCGGCGCTACCGAAGCCGCTGACCAGCGCGAATTCGGCCATGCCGAAGTGAACGTGATCAACCCGGATGCGCTGTTCAAGGGCCTGAGCGACCACGGCGGCGAGCCGAGGCTGAATGTCTGGATGAGCCACGGCGACCACGTCTCCGTTGCACCGCCGGGCTTCACCATCACCGCCACTACCGACCGCATTCCGGTGGCCGCCATGGCCAACGAAGAAAAGCGCTGGTACGGCGTGCAGTTCCACCCAGAAGTGACCCACACCCTGCAGGGCCAGGCGCTGCTGCGCCGCTTCGTGGTGGACGTGTGTGGCTGCCAGACCCTCTGGACCGCCGCCAACATCATTGACGACCAGATCGCCCGCGTGCGCGAACAGGTGGGCGATGACGAAGTGATCCTGGGCCTGTCCGGCGGCGTCGATTCGTCCGTGGTGGCCGCGCTGCTGCACAAGGCCATCGGCGACAAGCTGACCTGCGTGTTCGTGGATACCGGCCTGCTGCGCTGGCAGGAAGGCGACCAGGTGATGGCGATGTTCGCCGAGCACATGGGCGTAAAGGTGGTGCGCGTGAATGCCGCCGACCGCTATTTCGCCGCGCTGGAAGGCGTGAGCGACCCGGAAGCCAAGCGCAAGATCATCGGCAACCTGTTCGTTGAGATCTTCGACGAAGAGTCGAGCAAGCTGAAGAACGCCAAGTGGCTGGCGCAGGGCACCATCTACCCGGACGTGATCGAGTCGGCCGGCAGCAAGACCGGCAAGGCGCACGTGATCAAGAGCCACCACAACGTGGGTGGCCTGCCGGAGCACATGAAGCTGGGCCTGGTGGAGCCGCTGCGCGAGCTGTTCAAGGACGAAGTGCGCCGCCTGGGCGTTGAGCTGGGCCTGCCGCGCACCATGGTCTACCGCCACCCGTTCCCGGGCCCGGGCCTGGGCGTGCGTATCCTGGGCGAAGTGAAGCGCGAATACGCCGAACTGCTGGCCAAGGCCGATGCCATCTTCATTGATGAGCTGCGCAAGGCGGATCTGTACGACAAGACCAGCCAGGCGTTTGCCGTGTTCCTGCCGGTGAAGTCGGTTGGCGTGGTGGGTGATGCGCGGGCTTATGAGTGGGTGATCGCGCTAAGGGCCGTGGAGACGATCGACTTCATGACGGCGCATTGGGCGCATCTGCCGTATGAGTTCCTGGGGACGGTGAGCAACCGGATCATCAATGAGTTGCGGGGGGTGTCGCGGGTTGTGTATGACATCTCGGGGAAGCCGCCGGCTACTATTGAGTGGGAGTGAGTTGAAAGAACGAGGGCGCCGAGAGGCGCCCTTGTTGTTTATGATTGCTGCTAGCTGTGGGATGTGGCATCAATCCATTGATATCCGGGCTTGGAGTTGAGGGATTGGCGAAGGCCGCTGCTCAATCGTTCTAATGCCGGTAATGGCGGTTGAGCACCATTTGACCCTAAGTGGATGTCGAGCAAGCGTAATGTGGGAGGAGCCTTCAGTCGTCCGGCGTGTCAGGATGTGGCTGCTTCAAATGGAGCTCAAGCTGTGAGAAAAAATATGGAGATAAGTAAATGTCGGCAATGATCCCCGGTCCAAACGAGCCAGTGCTACCGGCACTTCCTTCGACTGTTCTACCAGCAATAGCGGCACTCACGGACTCGCTCGGCATCCCACGAGCGGTTTTAGCAAGTGACGAAGAGATCGTCTACGCATGGCGGGATCTTCCGCGTGAGATTCGAGAAATTCCCGACGAACTGCGCGATGCTCTGATAGCGAGGATGTGCGTGGCCGTCAGCGCTGGACTGTTTGATGGCGCAATAAACTATGCATGGAATGCTGCGATCATTCAGTTGAGAAGGAAGGTCCAGAATTTCGGATTTCCTATCGTTTCCCAGATCATGCAGACAGATTTTGAAGAGAAGCACTTGCTTGAACTTCAGGATAGCCGCCTTCTGGATCTTTGCCTGAAACTTAATTTGATCACGGAGGATGGCTTCTTCTTTCTTGATCAATGTCGAAATGTTAGGAATAACTATTCTGCCGCTCATCCGACGATTGGCTCGGTTAACGACAGGGAGTTTGTTACATTCCTTAATCGATGTGTTCGCTATGCGTTGGCGGATACGTCGTCACCGCGCGGCGTGGACATTGGTGCATTTGTAGCGGCTGTCAAGGGGGCTAGATTCACAGAAAATCAGTTGAGTGTCTGGATACAGCGTCTCAAGGAAACGCATGATGCCCAGCGGCAGCTTTTGGTGGGCATGGTCCATGGTGTTTACTGCGATCCGAATTCTTCTGAGCCCTTTAGGCTTAATGCTCTGGATGTTTGCGATAGCCTAAAGTCTACGTTCAATGCGGCGATAAGGTCCGATCTGATCAATCGGCATAGCGAATATGCCGCTAAGGGTGATGAGTCAAGGCATACCGCTTCAGCTCAATTCTTCGAGAAAATTGGTTTGCTCGCTATTCTCAATGAGTCTGAGCAGCATGCCGTATTCTATCGGGCGACTGAGCGCTTGTGGAATGCCCATAATGGGATGAATAATTTTTACAATGAACCGCCTTTTGCTGAGCGGCTTTATGAGATATCTCAGCAGAGCGCGATCCCGGAGACGGTTCAGGAAAACTTTGTTCATGTCATTTGCTGCTGTTATGTAGGTAACGGTTATGGGGTGTCGTGGGCTGCTGCAGAAACCTACGAGAAGCTTATTCAATCATTCTCGCCCAGGGAGGTCGCGACAATGATTAGGTTGGGCGCTTCGAATCAATCGGTACTTGGGCGGCGTATCACTAGTCATGCATCATCTCGAAAACGTTTTAAGGAGGCGTTGAATTTAATCGACGAGGCGACCGTTCCAAGTGGCGTCAAGGCCTCGTACGATCATTTCATCGCTTGATTTGGCGTGATTAACCCCCGCGGTAATCTTAATTACCTTGCGGCCCAGTTTGGCTGAGCCTCCATTGTCATCGATCTTTGCTGGGGTTGCCGCGCATTCTTGTGGTGGTTAGTCAGGCTATTGTGTAAATTCCGGCCGTCTGCGAGATTCTTTGTTGAGCCCGTTGCAGGGCATTATTATCAAAACTCAGGGATGAATTGATGCACCCACGATGGGATCTATTGCTCTCGCTAAATATGCTGTGCGAAGTAGCAGGAGCGACGGAGTGCGTTGATTGGCTCGTTTCATTAGGCAGTCGGATCGTTGAGTGCATTTCGATTTATGAGGAAATTTGATGAACAATGTCACAGATGAGCTATTCGAGGATCTGCCAGACCAGGATCTAGATGCTGGCTATCAATTGGATCCAGCTAAGCCATTGGTGTTGCTGTTGGGGTGGGTTGACCATGAGGGAATACTCAGTTCCCTTAAGGCTAGTGGGCGACAGTACAAGAAGAAGCTCTTGGATTCCTTGCCAAGGAACTGGGAGAGCACGGTCGATATATTTTCACAATACAAGGTAACCGCCGTAGTAGGGAAAATTCCGGCTCATGTTCTGAGTCTTGTGGTGGACGCTCGATACGCCGGAATTAGGGATCGTCTGTTTTCATCTATCGGGGCGGTTCCAAATCAAATATTCATGTTTGAGGCAATACTCGAGGGTGGTGATAGGAAGAGAGTCAACGAAAATTATGAATCATACCCTCCTGCGGAGAAAATTCAGGAGGCGATTGATTTTCTTAGGGGGCATGGCGTACAAATTCTTCCTTATACTTCACGGGCGGAAGTGACTGTATTGGCGGAGTCCTTTCTGGATGATATAGATAAGAATTTGATTCTCCGCATGTATGTGCCAAGAGGGCGGTTGTGGGCATCGGAGACGGATCGATTTCTTCAGCTATTCCAGGATTATGTAACGGGCGTAGAGCGACTTGAGGTGCGTCTAGATCAGAAGCGTACCGAGCATGGGGTCATATATGAATTCCATGGAAACGCCGCAAAAGGCCAGAAGGATCTTCAGGAGGAATTTAGAGAATTCTCCAAAATAATGGGGCTGTTTGAATTCGATGCTGATGCGGCTGAAAGTCTGCTGGCTGAGAGGGGGTCAAATGTTAAAGAGATCGCTCGCCTTGTCTCCAAGTATTCCAAGGAGGCGAAAAGGCTTCAGCTGGATTTGAAGCATGAGGCTGAATCAAAGTCTCTGTTTATTCGCCATCGGTTGGAGTCTGAGCTTATGGATCTTAATCCTACGACCCAGGAATGGTTGAATATTCAAGGGCTGGTTGACGGTGCGATTCCCCGTTTCGGTAGTTTTTCGGGGGGCGCGCTTGCGATTGGGAGGGCGTCGGATCCGTTAAAAATTGAATCTGTATGCGTTAATAACTTTCGCCCAGTGTTTATCGAAACATTGAATGGAATAATTGCCGAGGAAATTAATGGGGATCAACACTTTGAGCCGGAACATCATCAGTTGATGGAGTTGATCTCTCGTCATGGTGCGGATAAGGTCAAGGAGCTTGAGGCGGCCGTGTACGAGGTTGCTGACAAAGGCGTTGGTGGCGTAGGTAGATTGCGCGCGAAACAAAAAATACTTGCGTTTCTTGTTGAATTTGGAAAGAAAACTGGCGACGTGGCATTCGGTGTACTGCAAGCCTATGTTGAGAAAAAGCTTGGGCTTTAGGTGCGCCTCTTAGATTATCGGTGTAATATCGAGGATGAGAATGTAGAGGGAGTTGGCGTTCAGTGCGACGACTCCGTATTTATGAACTCTCGATGCTCGTGAGTTTTTCCGAATCGCCAGACTCCTTTTGGGAAGGGTCTGGTCATCTGCGAAGGTCCCAGATTGCGGCCATAACTTATGGTGTCGCCGGGGACGTTTCGTGGTTGAAAGGGCTTCTTGGTCGATTGGGAGGTTGTAAAAGTTTTCTGAATAGATATGTGGGACGTCGGGCGATGAGCAGCCTAGACGGTTTCGCGCTACGCCGGCCTCACCTCGTGGCAAGCCCACTCAACCAGCCCGCGGCAGGCCAGAAACAGCCCATCCACAATCCCTTCATCCAAATGCCGCTCTGGGTCCGCCGCCACCCGACAGCGGTCCGCCGCATGCAGCAGCTCGAGCACTGTCAGCGCCCCCACCATCGCGCGCTCACTCCGTGCCAGGCTCACTCGTCGGCCGGGTGACACATCGGTTTCTGGCCATGGGTGCCCATCAGCGCCCTCGCAGCCGCGCATGCGCTTGAGGATGCCAAGGAGGGAGTTCAGATCGGGCAATGGAGTGTCGTCGTTGATGGGTTCAACAACGGAGTACGAGGAGAAGGTGTCGGATTCGCTCATGGCGTCGGCTTCCGTGGCTGTGCTTAACAGCGCCACCGCGTAGCGGGGTGGCGGACGATGCGTGGCTGCAAACCGGGATGAAATAGCACCATAGACCGGTGGGCCCGAGGGCCCCCACGCACCGCCCGCCAGAAAGGCCGACGGATTGCCCGCCGGCACCGGTTAAGGACGGTGCCGACGGGCAAGCGCAAACTACAGGTGCATCTCTCATCACGGGTTTGCAGACCCGCTGCCACCCTTTTTCGGTGGCGCGCCATGGTGTTTACGCCGCCGCTTCGAATGCCAATAGAAATTCGCGAAGGAATCGCGGAATTCGAGAGCGAAGAACTATTGTTGCACGCACCCTTCGTGCAGCACGCGACGCCAGCAGACGCATTCGCGCCGCTACTCTGCTAATGGCGAATCAAAGTGGCGCAATCGCCCATGCCACAAGCGAATAGCGCGACAGCTTTCTTTGCAACAGTTCTTAGTCCGCTTCGGCAGGCAGCGGCGCGCGACCGATCGCACAGCCCGAAAATCGGTTCAAACCCGACACCGTAACAAGCTCACAGCTTCACCCAACGCCATCCTCACCCGCATTCCCCACCAGCAACTCAATCATCGCCCGCGCCGCCGCCGACTGCCGCCGATGCGGCGCGTAGATCACCGAGAACGGCCTTGACCGCCCACGCAACTGCGGCAGCACTTCCACCAGCTGCCCACGCTGCAACCGCTCGCGCACGATGAACGCATAGCTCTGGCAGATGCCGATGCCCTGTTCGGCCAACGACACCACGCCCAGCACATCGTCAGAGGTCTCGATGGACGAACGCGGCAGCCAGTCCACGTCGCGCCCGCCGTCGCGAAAGATCCACGGCGCCAGCCGCCCAGTACGCGGCATCACAAACGGCAGGCACAGGTGCAGCTGCAGGTCGTCCAGCGTCTGCGGTGTGCCGCAGCGCTGCAGGTACTCCGGCGACGCCACCAGCACTAGAGGCGCATCCTCCAGCTTCCGCCCTACCAGCCCGCTGTCCGGCAGCTGGCCCAGACGGATGGCCAGGTCGAAGCCTTCGGCCACCAGGTCCACGTTGCGGTTGGTGATGTTCAGTTCCACCTGCACCTGCGGGTACTGCTGCGCAAAGCGCGCCAGCACGGGCGGCAGCCGGTAGTGGCCATAGGTGGTGGGCACGCTCAGGCGCACGCGGCCGGCCAGCGCACCGTCCTGGGCCAGTACGTCGCGCTCGGCGTCGTCCAGCAGGCCGAAGGCGGTGCGCACCTGTTCCAGATAGAGCCGCCCGGCGTCGGTCAGGCCCACGCGGCGGGTGGTCCGCTGCAGCAGCTGCCGGCCCAGCCGCGCTTCCAGGCGGGTGATCGCGCGGCTCAGCACCGAGGGCGTGGTGGACAGTGCCACCGCGCCGGCCGTGAACGAGCCGTGCTCGACCACTGCCAGGAACACCTCCACATCGCCCAGGTAGTCGAACTTGCGGCTCATTTGGCTCTCCGGGGAACAGATGTTTTGCGATGAGGCTAATTTATCGCCGCTGGGGCGATGAATAAAGTGGCGGCCATTCCCCGATAGGAGCTCCGCATGAACCTGATGACCCGGCTGGCCGCAGCGCTGGCCCTGACCCTGGCCGCAGCCGGCGCGCAGGCCGCCAACGTGCTGGTGGTGCTGTCCGACGAAAACCACCTGGACCTGAAGGACGGCAAGGTGCTGTCCACCGGCTTCTATCTCAACGAGCTGATGCAGCCGGTCAAGCTGCTGCTGGACGCGGGCCACGAGGTGACCTTCGCCACGCCGCAGGGGCGGGCGCCGACGGTGGATGCGTCCTCGGTGACGCCGGCGTACTTCGGCAACGATGCCGCGCAGCAGACGTTGCACAAGGATCTGCTGGAGAAACTGGCGCTGACCTCGCCGACGGCCTCGCCGGTGGTCAGCCTAGCGCGCGTCGAGCAGCAGGGCTACGCGCATTTTGATGCGGTCTACATTCCCGGTGGCCACGCGCCGATGCAGGACCTGCTGAAGAGCCCGGCGTTGGGCCGGCTGCTGGCCGACTTCCACCAGCGCAACAAGACCACCGCGCTGGTCTGCCACGGGCCGATCGCGCTGCTGTCCACGCTGCCGGATGCTGCGGGTTTCGTGGCGAAGCTGGAAACGGGTGCGATGCCGGCCACACCGAAGTGGATCTACAACGGCTACCAGATGACGGTGATCAGCAACCAGGAAGAAGAGCAGGCCAAGCCGCTGCTGGGCGGTGGCGAGATGAAGTTCTACCCGCAGACTGCGTTGCAGCGGGCGGGTGCGAAGTTCAGCAGCAATGCCACGCCGTGGACCGGGCATGTGGTGGTGGACCGCGAGCTGATTACCGGGCAGAACCCGGCTTCAGCGTTGGAGGTGGGGCAGCGGTTGGTGGAGCGGTTGAGGTAGGGCGGGTTCTGCATCGCGTGCGGTGCCGTGGCACCATGGCGGACTGGCTTCGTCCTTCCGGGCGGGGCCGTTTTCCCAGGGAAGCCCTCGAACACGACATGCGAACGTCTTTTTTCATTCTCTCCGCCCTGTGCCTTGGCCTGTTGTCTGGCTGTGCCAGTGGCCCGGAGGAGCACGCCTCAAGCCGCGAGATCACGGGTGCGTTCGTGGCCGACGACGGCCAGTTGTATCTGCTGCCGCGCTTTGAAGAGCCGATGCGTTTCAATGCCGAGCCGTTCCGCGAGTACCGCGCGCTGATGGACAGCCCGCTGCGCGAGGCGGTGGCCTGCGCGCAGATGTACTTCCATGAGGATTGGCGCGACCCGGCCAACAAGGCCAAGGTGCACGGCAGCTATGCGCTGCTGCTGCGGCCGGAGCAGGTGACGCCGGAACAGGCCGCGCAGTTCAAGCTGGAGCGGATTGAAGTGCTACCGCGCGAGGCGAAGTATGTGGATGAGCGGGCGCGCTACTACCTGCCGCAGGACCGGAGCCGTTATGCGCTGGCGTTTGATCGGGCCTGCAATCTTTCAAAGAAGGGCGGCAGCTACTACAGCGCGCTGTTCGAGGGCGACGGCGAGCGGGTGAAGTTGCCGGACGCTGCAGCGTTGGCGGAGAAGGGGAAGCTGGCACAGCCGATCAGTGCGCGGGCGCAACGGATCCTGCCGGAGCGGGAGGACAAGCCGGGTGTGGGTTCGGCGGCGGACAAGGTACTGGGGGCCGCGTTGATTCCTGTGGCCGTTCCGGTGTTTGTGTTGAGCCTGCCGTTCCTGGGGCCGGATCATTGGAAGTGATGGGGCGTTGAGGGAGAGCCATCCACGCGTGGCGTGGATCTACTTGGGCATCGCCTGAAAGTTTATCCTGGAGATCTGTGTGCCCAGCACGCTGGAAACTGTTTTGAAGACCGTAGGCTTCATTGTCCTCGCGGCACTTCCGTTGGTGATCCTCTGGTTTACCCTTCGGCGAATGTCGGCAACTGCTCGCTCGTCCGTGATATCGGGGCTGCATTTGGATCCTCCTCGCCGGATCTCCGGAACATCCATGACCTTGGTGATGGTGGATGGCAAAGAGGATCGCGAGCACTATTTCTTTGATGCGGCGTCCTTTTACCTGCGGCGTGGGCCGGTGCCCACGGCGGTTCCGCTTTCGCAGATCACCTCAGTCACACGAACGTCCGACAAGATCTACGGGCGCTATGTCTGGCAGGTGTGCTTCAGCAAGGCATCGGGCAGAAAGTGCGTGACGTTTACCAACAACCTGACGCTGTTCAACCGCGACTTCCTGCTGTTCCTGGAGGCGGTGCGGAAGGTCAATCCGCTCGCGACCGTTGAGCGGGCAAGCGTCATCTTCTAGAGCGTGTTTGAAGTTCGGTATGAACAGTGTCACTGCAATGGCATCACAGCGCGCAGCCCCTGTTCGACCGATGTGATCGATGAGAAATGGGCGTTTGTTGCGCAATCGACGTGCGGGGGTGGCCCGCGCGCAGGCTATGACGACAATAAACGCAAGAATGGAAGCAAGTTTCACATTGCCGTGGACACGCTCGGCCATATATTGCCCGTGCTGGCGAATGAGCAGGAGCGCGCGCAGGTTGGCACTCTGGCTCGGAAGGTCCAGCATGTGACCGATCAGGCTGTGAAGCCGGCCTGTGTCAGCGAGGGGTATATCTGCTTCAAAGTTCGTAGCGCACTCTAGACGAATATCCCCGCTTGCTTGCGACCCATCTCCAACCAAGAATCGCAGCCACCTCTAGCACACGTTGACCTCCGTACCCGCATGCATCCATGATGGCGTCATTCAGGATGAACTGCGTATGCGCTGCCTCGACTCAACGAATCCGCCAGAACTGGGTTGGTGAGCGCTATCACGTCGACGCTGACTACCTCTGTTGGGCAGCGGCAAGATGGAGCTATAACATTGAAGAAGCGCATTGGGATGTTGATCTTGTCGCTAACGATGCTTGTTCATTCAGCGGTCGCAGCAGAGCCTGAGCAAGTCGTAGCCCGCTTGCTCGATCACCTGGAGGCTGGGCGCATCGCTGAAGCCGAAGCAATGTTCACTCCACAAATGGCCGAAGCGGTACCGGCGGAATCTCTCAGCACCCTGTGGAACTCATTGGGGACTTTGAAGAGTCGTGGCCTGGCAGCGATCAGCACTCATGAAGGCATGCAGCTGGTGTTGGTGCCATTGCAGTTCAGCAACGGTCGATTTGTTGCACAGGTGGTGGTCGACAAACAGGAGAAAGTCGCCGGGTTAATGTTGCGGCCCGCCGCGCCCGAACAAGCGGCGCCGGCCCCGGCCAATGCCAGCTACCATGAGATCGATTTCGTCGTTCCACAGGCACGCGGTGCGCTTCCAGGCACGCTATCGCTTCCCAAAGGAGAAGGCCCATTTCCCGCCGTTGTGCTGGTGCATGGCTCAGGACCGCAGGATCGTGACGAAACCGTTGGACCCAATCGGCCCTTCCTGGACGTCGCGCGCGGTCTCGCCGCGCAGGGTATCGCAGTACTTCGATACGACAAGCGAAGCCGTGCGCGCCCCCAGGATCTTAATGGCGACTTCAGCATTGATGATGAAACAACCGACGATGCGGTTGCCGCGCTCACGGCGTTGGGCGCTGATCGAAGCATAGATGGCAAGCGTCTGTTCGTGCTGGGCCATAGCCAAGGCGCGATGCTGGCGCCGCGCATCGCCCAGCGATCACCTGAAGTGAGAGGGGTAGTCCTATGGGCCGCACCCGCGCGAAGCCTGTTGCAGATTATTCCAGAGCAGACCCGCCGCCTCCTTTCGGTAGACGGGCAGCTTGGGCCAAAAGCGGAAGAGCAGCTGGCCATGCTGGATACACAAATCGCGGCTGCTTTGGGTGATCAGGAAGTTGAGGCCAGCAAGCTCCCGCTGGGTGCACCCCAATCCTTCTGGAAGAGCATCGAAGCAGTTGACGCGCGCGGCGACGCCAGGTCACTCCGGAAACCATTGCTGCTATTGCATGGTGGCCGCGATTTTCAGGTAACAGCGATTGACTGGCGCATGTGGAACGAATCGCTGGAGGGGCAGCAGGAAGTGCAACTGAGAGAGTATTCCGCACTCAACCACCTCGGCATTGCAGGTGATGGCCCGGCTTCCCCCCAGGAATACATGCAGCCCGGAAACGTGGACCCGGTAATGATCAGCGATCTCGCACGTTGGCTTAAGGCCCAGAAGTAATGAGGCTGTCGGGCCATGAAGCGCCCGTAGGCGTTCTCCCGTCAAATATGCAATCGAAGATCTGCGGGGTTTCAATCTTCCGAAATATTCCTTATGGTGGATCTGCTGTTTGGACCCGCCGTAGTGTCCACAGGCGGCCCGGATTGGCCCTTGCCAGTAACATGGAGAAGCAAAAATGGATTTATGCGCTACCCAGGTGCTATCGCCCAGGACGCTGACGTTTATCACAACCTATCGCTGCACTGCGGCATGCGTTCAGTGCTGTTTCGAGTCGAGCCCGACGGTCAAAGGAAGGCTCAGTCGCGATGAGATGATCACAGCGCTTCATGATGCCAAAGGCTCCTTCCCCTCGCTGTCTGTCATCGTCTTCACCGGCGGCGAGGCGACACTTCTCAAAGACGATTTGATCAGTGTGATAGCCGAAGCGACATCGCTAGGGCTCGGCACGCGGATGGTATCGAATGGCTCCTGGGCGAAGACCCGATCCACCGCGAAGCGTTGGGCTGAAAAGCTTTCAACCGCGGGATTGAAAGAGCTCAATATCAGCTCCGGCAAAGATCATCAGGAGTGGGTACCTCATTCTTCCGTGGTCAATGCTGCCGAGGCCGGCCTCACTGCGGGGCTGCACGTTCTCGTGACGGTGGAGGCAGACACGGAAGACGGTCGAACAATGGCGACCTTCGCCGAGGATTCGACAATACGGATGCTTCTGAAGAAGGGCTTGCAACTGCAGTCAAACAGCTGGATGGAGTTCAAAAGCGATCAGGTCAAGCGCGAGAATACGGTTCCACAGCACCTGCGAATAGCCCCGTGCCACCAGATTCATGACAACATCGTTGTCACGCCCTACAAGGAAGTCGCTGCCTGTTGCGGACTGACACTTGAGCACATCCCAGAGATGAAAGTTGGGCGTCTCGAGGATGGCGTCAGCAACGCCTATCTCTCTCAAACGGACGATTTCCTCAAGTTCTGGATCAGAGTGGACGGCCCTGCGGAGATCATCAGGCGCGTGATGGGCGAAGAGAAAGCCGATGAACTACTGAATGGATCGGTGCACATGTGCCACGACTGCGCGGTGCTTCACAAGAACAGTGAAGTGCGCGCAAGACTTGAATCGGATTACCAGAAGTTCATTCCAGAGGTAATGAGTCGCCACGCACTCGGTAAGGCAGTAGATACCCTTTCCCGGCAACAAGGAGCGTTCAAATGAAGCGGCGGAAGTTCATCCAGTCCACACTCGCGGCCAGTGCTGCTGCATCAATTTCCGGGGCGGCGGCTGCCGCGGGCGACAAGAGGGTGTTCGGCACACCTGCGAGCCTTACCGGCGGTACGGATGTCAACGCAACACGAATGCTTCTTCCACTCTCGCGTAGCGGCATGCCTGCAGCCGGCTGGGATCACTGGTCAAAGTTGAGTGCCGCTGCTGTCGATATGTTTTCTGACGAGAAGAAGCGTTCGCTCTTCAACACCAATCCTGGTCGATATCTTTCCACGCTTGGGTTCGACACCAGCAAAGAGACACTGAACGCACCATCTCTGGCTCTGCTGGTTGCTCTGTCGGATAGGGATGTACAAGACGCGGCCAAACGTCGTGACTATACGCGAATGTTGAACTATCTCCAGGCATCTGGTGCGTTGGCGCGTCCAAAGGAAGACGTGCTCACCATGAAGATGCAGCACGCACTCCAGAGCAATATAGACATGATCCGCGGCGTGATGGAGCTTTCTGGGGACGAGTCTCCCGATGCCGAATCGGTACTCGCTTTCATCAAAGCTACTGACAAGCCTCCTACAACGGCAGACCTCGCGGCCCTCGCCAGTGTGGCGGAGCTTCTGCGGACAGCCCCTGGTCAAGCGGTTGTTGGCGCGGCTGTGATTGTGGTTGCGGCTGTTGACGCCATTGTTGGTGTGACCGTAGCCGTGGCTGCATTCACCATGGTTGCCGTTGTGAACAAGGTAGTGGTTGCCGGAAACGAGACCCAGATACCGTCATACAATCATGTGTTCAACGGCCAGCTGAGTCGGCTGGACGGTGACATCTGCGACAGTTGCGACGTTGCACATCGTGCAGCTTCCATCCTGGGAGCCCCCGGCCTTTACGACGAACACGCAAAACTCGTAATAAAGAACGAGGTTCGCTCGTTCCTGCGCGCGATGCGAAACGTCGGCCTTGTCACCTATGAAGAAGATGCATTTGAGACGATTGTCGAAGCGACTTACGTTTACGGCATGCGGTCAATCTCTGCGGAGTAGTTCATGATGATGTGCCGATCCACGCTGGACGTCTCCCTGATTCATGCCTATGCGCTTCCTCTCGGCATATGCGTGGCAGCAGCCGTGGTTCTGATCGCAGTATGGCTGGCACCCCGCTCTGGCGGGGTGCCAGCCAGGAATATTGCGCTCGGCTCGGCGCTGGCCGTTGTTGTCGTAGTTGCCTTTGGCCTCGTATATCAAGCGCGGACAGCGTACATCGCCGTTACAGATGGCCAGCTGATTGGGTCAGCAGCGTTTGTCCGACTGCAGCTCCCGCTTTCCAGTGTCTCGTGGCAGGACGCTTCCGATGCTTCAAGGATCACGCTGCCTCACCGGCAACTTGGAACGAGCACCGGTGGCGTTGAGCTTGGCAAGTTCCGCATGCACAGCGGTCGCAACGTCTTCGTGCTGCGCACGGACCGTAGCTCTGTTCTCGTCAAAGCCAGAGGGGATACTGACTTGATTCTGGACCGACGTCTTCACGAACAGCTCAAAGCATGCATGGATCAGGTACGTGAGACCGGCGGCCATCGAGGAAGATTGCAATGATCAGCAGGAAGTACTGGTTTACCAGGAAAAAGTACGGATGGGGTTGGGGGATGCCGTGCGCGTGGCAGGGCTGGCTTGTGTACGCAGTCGCATTCGGCCTGCTGCTGGCAGGTCCGTTTCTGTTCTCTCCATTTCGCGAGCCCATCGCGTTTCAGCTCTACACATGGGCCGTAGTGTTGGTCCTTGTCCTTATCTGCTGGATGAAAGGCGCTCCGCCCGGTTGGAGGTGGGGGGAGTAGAACGGCCGCAGAAGCTATTTTCGGACGTGTTCGATCCGCTGGGCAAAGCATGGATGCATTGCCCTTGTGGGAGTCGGACAGTATCGCCAGCAGGCCACGGCTGCGCCCCCTCTGAGGTGTACCGTCCGTTTTGAATGAACGCTGGACACTTCCCTCGGCGGATGCCCAACGCGTTCTAACCGTTGATTGACCAAGGTAGCGTCGCTTAAAGGGGGCACCGGTGAAGCTACACTGACCACCTACGCCCGATGGAAGCTCGCCCATGTTCTCTGGAAAGGTTGCGGTGGTCACCGGCTCCACCAGCGGTATCGGTCTTGGCATTGCCACCGCGCTGGCGCGGCAAGGTGCCGACATCGTGCTGAATGGCTTCGGCGACGCGGCGGAAATCAAAAAAATTCGTTCCCGGTTGGAAACCGAGTTCAGCGTACGGGTGACGCATGATGGCGCCGATCTGTCGCGGGGTGCAGCGGTGCGCGGGATGATCGACCACGTTGTGGCGACGACGGGGGCGCATCGATATCCTGGTGAACAACGCGGGCATCCAGCACACCGCGTCGATCGAGGAATTCCCGGTCGAGAAGTGGGATGCGATCCTGGCGCTGAACCTGTCGGCGGTGTTCCATGCAACGGCGGCGGCCTTGCCCCATATGAAGCAGCAGGGCGCTGGTCGCATCATCAACATCGCGTCGGTACACGGCCTGGTGGGCTCGGTGAACAAGTCGGCCTATGTGGCGGCCAAGCATGGCGTGGTGGGCTTCACCAAGGTGACCGCGCTGGAGAATGCGGGCACCGGCGTCACCGCCAATGCCATCTGCCCGGGCTGGGTGCGAACGGCGCTGGTCGAGCAGCAGATCACCGCATTGGCGGAGAAGGAAGGCACGGATCAGGAATCCGCTGCCCGTGCATTGCTGGCCGAAAAGCAGCCTTCGTTGCAGTTCGTGACGCCCGAGCAGCTGGGCGAGATGGTCGTGTTCCTGGCCTCGAACACCGCAGCGCAGATCACCGGCACGGCACTGCCGGTGGATGGGGGTTGGACGGCGCGCTAGTGTGCCGGTTGCCTGCGCCGTTCCCGTTGAAGTATTGCCGCCCACCGAACTAGGTTCAGGGGAATCGACAGCATATCGCCCGCGTTTGTCCAGGGCACCGGTGGCGGGCCCTTGTGCGGGAAATAGTTCAGTGCGACAAAGCTGTTAGAGCTTGGCGCACTTGTCGAGATAGCTATCTGAGAAGGCGCGCAGGCGTGCCCGCCGTACTGACATCTCTTCCTCAGAACCAGGCGCCGCTCGGCGAGGCATGTACGCTGAAATAGCGTTGCCGAGGTAGGCGTGAAGGTGGCCATTGGGATTGGGTTGCCATGCGCCGTTGGCCCGCCCATCGCTCATCGTCAATATGACTCCGCACCGGATCTGAGTCAGTAGTTCCTGGAGAAGATAGTCGCGTGTAGCGATGTAGGGTACGACAAGGCTGTTGCGCAGGCCTGCGGAGAAGAGGGCAACCGCAGGCAGCATGGTATCGAGTGCTAGATTCAGTGCGGCCTTCTTCTGCAGTTCCACACTGGCCCACAGTTTGGTGTCCTTGGTGACTTTGCTGACGACCTTCTGAGGAAAGAGCTGTGGCTGCTCTTTGACCAGAAAAAGTAGTGCGGCAAGATAGAAAGGGATCTGAAGATAAGGAAGGTCATTGGCCTGAATGAGACCTGCCAGTTGTTGCAGCTTGAGTTCTGCGCTTCCGCCTTGATGGAAGAGATGGATTGTCGCAGGGATGTAGCCGGAGAGAAGGTCGATGTTTCTCGCCATTTCTGGCTTTCCATGCAATAAAATTCTCTCGAAATCCGCAGCGTTGGCCTTTGCGGTCCAAGAGCCGAACGTTCTGCCAAGCAGCTCAGCCAGGTCGTGAACGGATTGGCTGGCACCAGCAAAGTTCTGATGTTTCTCGATCAATGCCATGACCGGATTGAGTTCAAGCGGCGTGGAGCGGAAAAGATTGCTGAGGTACTGGAGATCGGACGGGCGTCGATTCTCCAGCATGTCGGTCAGGACATTGTTGTCGAGAAGTACAGAATGGATAATCCTCAAATCCTGAGGTGCGGCGCCGAGCTGGTGCACCAACGGCGCAATGTAGAGAGCATTGGCGTCCTGCGGCCTTGCATCCAACGCATTGCTGTCCTTGACCCACGTTTCCTGAACAAGTGGTTCTACCAACTGTGCATCTTGCGTCATTGCTTCTTTCTCGTTGAGTAGGTGCAGGGGCAGGTACAGGTCTCGAAGCGATCGCGGATGTTGGGACCGCAACGAAATGGTGCAGCCCTGGTGCGTCAAAGTGCGTGCTTCACGCAAGAGCGATTACCGATCGTC
Organism: Stenotrophomonas sp. FR024; assembly: GCF_047500745.2. Lineage (NCBI taxonomy): Bacteria > Pseudomonadati > Pseudomonadota > Gammaproteobacteria > Lysobacterales > Lysobacteraceae > Stenotrophomonas > Stenotrophomonas sp. FR024. The sequence continues at coordinate 169,369 of NZ_JAXAXM020000004.1, read as the reverse complement.
GCGGTCTTTGTTCAGGCAGGTCCGCTACCCTTATGGGCCGGTCTCGCTGGAGATGCGGCGGCCGTACATGGACCGACACTACTTTGGCTTCGCAAGCACATCCAGCCCCTTGCCCGTTTCCAGCAACGACTTCAGGCTCGACAGCACGATCGGCCAGCCTTGGCGGATGCCGGTATCCATGCCACTGCCGGGTTCAAGCTCGTCGTGGGTAACCGTCAGCCGCACCATGTCCTGGTAGGGCACGACCTCGAAGGTCACCCGGCTGTAGGCAGCGGGGTTGTCGGCCTGCGAGGCGGCGGCCCAGGTGATGACCAGCCGCGAGGGCGGGGTGCTTTCCACCACTTCGCCGACCAACTCGACCGAGCGCGTTTCGTTGGCGCGCACATGCTGCCAGCGCGAGCCGGGTTTCCAGTCCGAGACGTTCTCGTGGCCCCAGTAGCGGCTGGCGATCTCGGGGCGGGTGATGGCCTCGAACACCTTCTGCGGCGTGGAGGCGATGTAGATCACGTGGATGAAGCGGGTGGACTCTGCGGACATCGTCATTCTCCTTCCAGTTCTCGTTTCAGGTCATGCAGCAGGCTCAGGCGCTGCTGCTCGAACTTGCGTACCCAGCGCTCGTAGACTTCGTGCAGTGGCACCGGGTTGATGAAGTGCAGCTTCTCGCGGCCACGGCGCACGGTGCTGATCAGGTTGGCGTCTTCCAGCAGGCCCAGGTGCTGGGTGACCGATTGCCGGGCCATGTCCAGGTGCTCGCACAGCTGGCCGAGCGTCTGCCCGTTGTCTTCGCAGAGCAGATCCAGCAGCGTTCTGCGCGTGGGATCGGCCAATGCCTTGAACACCTTGTCTGCATTCATGCGGGGCGTCTTCAATTCCAGTTGTCGATCCTGATGTCGTGTGGGTTGGGCTGGCCCTTGCCGGATTCCACCAGCGCTTTGAGGCTGAGCAGGAAAACCGCCCACTTGGTACTGCAGTGCGAGGTGAACTCGACGCGTTCCTTCCAGCCTCCATGGGTGAACAGGACGATGCAGTAGTCACCTTCCTGTTTCAGCACGAAGCGCGCGTGGGTGCCGATCCATTCAGCAGGGCTGGCGACGAACTGCCAGAGCACGAGCTCGCCTGGAACAAGCTGCTCAAGTTTCATTTCCATGGCGCCGATTTCCTGGCCGTTGTTCGTGAAGCGAACCTTGACCGTCCCGCCGGCCACGCGGTCGCCATGAATGTCTTCAGCCCACCAGGCGGCGACGCCTTCGGGGGTGGCCAGCGCCTGGTACACCTGGCTTGCGGGGGCCTTGATGCCGACCCTGTGTGCGATATCGACCATTACAGGTTCCTCGCTTGGGCGGACAGGCGCCGTCCTTGGGTGGACTATAGGCAGGTAAATACCTGCATGTCAAATCCGGTGGACGGGGGGCTGGATCAATACACTGGGCACCTGCCAGGCATGGCCTGGCACTACTGGATCTACGGGACGTCAAGGAGTGCAGGCATGACTGAAGCTGGAAAGGAAATCTTGAACATCCGCCGCGCCAACGTAGACGATGCCCCTGCGGTGCTGATGCTCTTCGATGAAGTCATCGAATGGTTCGTGTCGATCGGCAACCTGCAGCAATGGGGCAGTGAGCCATGGTCCACGATGCCGCGCCGGATCACCCAGGTGACCGATGCGTGCGCGCTGCCGGGTGCATGGGTGGCGCAGAACGAGCAGGGTGACGTGCGCGCGTTCCTGGCGCTGGGCGAGTCGATGCCCTACGTGCCTGCGCCCACTGGCCCGGAACTGTATGTGCGGGTACTGGTGGCATCGCGTGACGCCCGCGTGCGTGGTATCGGCCGGCGCCTGATGGCCTTTGCCGATGAGCAGGCGCGCGCTGCCGGGCTCGACCATCTGCGTGTGGACTGCTACGGCGGTGGCAGTGGTGATCTGGTGCGCTTCTATGAGACCTGCGGCTACACGCGCATCGCGTCGTTCAATGTGGATGGCTGGCCGGGCATGCTGCTGGGGCGACAGCTCTGACGTGGCTGCGTCATTCGGTCACAGCGTGCGTGCAGGAAACGGTACATCGGTTCGGCGCTAGAGTAGGGGCATGACCTGCATGGAATGGCTGTGTCATTCCACTGCGGGTTCCTGATGACCCCCTCCAGGAAGGAGCAACGCATGTACTACAGCAGTGGCAACTACGAAGCCTTCGCGCGCCCGCGCAAGCCCGCCGGTGTCGATGACAAGCGCGCATGGTTCGTCGGTTCGGGCCTGGCCTCGCTGGCCGGCGCCGCGTTCCTGGTGCGCGACGGCCGCATGGCCGGTGAGCGCATCACTATCCTTGAGCAGCAGCAGATAGCCGGCGGCGCGCTGGATGGCCTGAAGGTGCCGGAGAAGGGCTTCGTGATCCGCGGCGGCCGCGAGATGGAAGACCACTTCGAGTGCCTGTGGGATCTGTTCCGCTCGATTCCGTCGCTGGAGATCGAGGATGCCAGTGTGCTGGACGAGTTCTACTGGCTGAATAAGGACGACCCCAACTATTCGCTGCAGCGTGCCACGATCAATCGCGGTGAAGATGCGCACACCGACGGCCTGTTCACCCTGACCGAGCAGGCGCAGAAGGACATCATCGCGCTGTTCCTGGCCACCCGGCAGGAGATGGAGAACAAGCGCATCGACGAGGTGCTGGGCCGCGATTTCCTGGACAGCAACTTCTGGCTGTACTGGCGCACCATGTTCGCCTTCGAGGAATGGCATTCGGCGCTGGAGATGAAGCTGTACCTGCACCGCTTCATCCACCACATTGGCGGCCTGCCGGATTTCTCGGCGCTGAAGTTCACCAAGTACAACCAGTACGAATCGCTGGTGCTGCCGCTGGTGAAGTGGCTGCAGGACCACGGCGTGGTGTTCCAGTACGGCACCGAGGTGACCGACGTCGACTTCGATCTGGCGGCCGGCCGCAAGCAGGCCACGCGCATCCACTGGACGCGCGAGGGCGTGGCCGGTGGCGTGGATCTGAGCGCGGATGACCTTGTTTTCATGACGATCGGTTCGTTGACCGAGAACTCGGACAACGGCGACCACCACACGGCTGCGCGTTTGAATGAGGGGCCGGCGCCTGCCTGGGACCTGTGGCGACGCATTGCCGCCAGGGATCCTGCGTTCGGGCGCCCGGATGTGTTTGGCGCGCATATCCCGCAGACCAAGTGGGAATCGGCGACGGTGACGACGCTGGACGCACGCATCCCGGCCTACATCCAGAAGATCGCCAAGCGCGACCCGTTCAGTGGCAAGGTGGTGACCGGCGGCATCGTCAGTGTGCGTGACTCGCGCTGGTTGATGAGCTGGACGGTGAACCGCCAGCCGCATTTCAAGAACCAGCCCAAGGATCAAATCGTGGTCTGGGTGTATTCGCTGTTCGTGGATACGCCTGGAGACTACGTGAAGAAGCCGATGCAGGACTGCACCGGCGAAGAGGTCACCCGCGAGTGGCTGTACCACCTGGGCGTGCCGGTGGAGGAGATCGACGAATTGGCCGCGACCGGCGCGAAGACGGTGCCGGTGATGATGCCGTACATCACCGCGTTCTTCATGCCACGCCAAGCCGGTGATCGGCCGGACGTGGTGCCGGAGGGTGCGGTGAACTTCGCCTTCATCGGTCAGTTTGCCGAATCGAAGCAGCGCGACTGCATCTTCACCACCGAGTATTCGGTGCGCACACCGATGGAAGCGGTGTACACGCTGTTAGGTATCGAACGCGGTGTGCCCGAGGTGTTCAATTCCACCTATGACGTGCGCTCGCTGTTGGCGGCGACCGGTCGCCTGCGCGATGGCAAGGAGCTGGATATTCCCGGGCCTGCGTTCCTGCGCAACCTGCTGATGAACAAGCTGGACAAGACCCAGATTGGTGGCCTGCTGCGCGAGTTCAAGCTGGTGCAGGAGGACTGAGCGCGCGTCAGCGTGGAGGGGAGCGCGCCGGCAACACCGCGGATCAGTCTGCCAGCACGTTACCCGCTCCTTCGCCATAGGTCGCCCTCGCGCTGCCACACACCGCGTAGGTGGCAGCGCTGGCTGGCAGGCCAGTGGCCTTGATGCCGCGCCGCGAATCGCCGTCAAAGACCTCGGCGTAGCGTTCGGCGGCCAGCGCGTCATCGGGCAGCATGTACAGCAGGACGCGCTGCAATGTGGATTGCCCCTGCAGTGGCTGCGGCTGCCGGAACGCGGGCACCTGCACGCGCGCGCTGTGCCACCGCGTCGGCGCGTCTGCAGTCTGCCAGCGCACCTGCAGGGGCAGGTTGAGCGGCAACAGCGCGGGGCTGACCGGGTAGCCGTAGGCTGTGCAATCCCGGGGCGCTTCCGGGATGTTCGCGATGGCCCCGTCGCCGATGTCCAGTGTGAGGCCATTGATTTCCACCCGAAGGATGGGCGCACTGCCGTAGTTGTGGATCTTGAACAGCGTCAGGCCTTCGAAGCGGCTACGCTCCAGATCATCGGTGGTGAAGCCACTGAGGCGTGCGAGTGCGGGCGCGACCTCTACGTGATCGCTGTAGTGGTAGTAGATATGCACGAGCTCGGGTGTACCCGCGCGTCGCCAGGCCGCATTGAATGACGCAAGGTCGGGGTACGGCCGACGGACCAGCGGCACATCGGTGACGGCGCGATCTCCAGACGGTGTGGCGTAGCGGTAGTGGTTGACGGAGGGCTTCAGGCGCGCATCTTCATATGGGAACCCCCTGTCTGCATCGGACTGCGGGTTGGGGTAGCGGTGGAAGGCCATGAACCGCTCGGGCAGGTCGTCCTGCATGGGCAGGTCCGGGCCAGCGCCAGAACCGGTGGATGCATACGGCGAGGTGTCCAGCCAAAGGGGTTGCCCGCTGAGGTTGACGTGCAGCTCGGCGATGGATGCGCGTGAGCCGCCGGCCAGGCTGTCCACACTGCCTTGCAGGGCGTGCCACAGTGGGATGATGAGCATGGAGGCGGCGGTTGGCACGAACATCAGCACGTGTATGCGGCCCGGCACCTGCCCGCGCTGGCGCACCATGTAGCGCAGCCAAGCCAGCAGGAGCACCAGCAGCAGCGGGACGCCGGCCCAGATCGCGATGGTAGCCAGCGCCACGACGCCCCAACCCAGGTTGGGGGTAGCCACGGCAATCAACGAGAGCGTGGCGATCAGCGCCGCCAACAGCAGCGATACGCCGATTCCGACGCGGTAGGTCCTGTAGGGGCTGTCGGTCATCACCGGTCCGTCGGCAGTGCGGGGCATGCCCCTATAGTGCAGTGGTGGTGATGGCGTGGAAAGTCGTCGACGAAGAGGGCGGGGGGCCTTGCCTGCCGGTCAGGGGCCGGCACTACCCGGGGTTCAGCAGCCGACCAGACGGTCCGCATTGATGCCGTTGCGATGCTGGCTGCGGTACTCGGTGGGGCTGGCATCGACCTGGCCACGGAAGTGCCGACGGAACGACTCCTGCGAACCAAAGCCGGCCTGTTCGGCAATCCACTGCAGTGGCCGGTCGGTGGTTTCCAGCAGCTCACGGGCGAGGGCTACGCGCTCGCGGATCAGCCAATCGATGGGCGACAGACCGGTGGCTTCCAGGAACTGACGTTGCAGGGTGCGCTGGCTGAGCGCGGCCTGCTCGGCGAGGCTGCCGAGTGAGTGTGGCTCGCGCAGGTTGCGGCGCATCCATTCCATCAGCTTTGCCAACCGTGTGGGCTCGCCATTGGGAATGGCGCGGCTGACGCGTTGGCTGCGCCCGGCGTCACGCCATGGCGCCAGTACCAATCGCTCGGCCACCAGGTTGGCCACGCGCGCGCCGTAATCCTTGCGCACCATGTGCAGCATCATGTCCATGCCGGTAGCCGAGCCGGCCGAGGTGATGATGCTGCCGGTGTCCACGTACAGCACATCCTCGCGCACATCGATGCGTGGGAACTCGCGTGCCAGCGCTTCGGTGAGGCGCCAGTGGGTGGTGGCCTCGCGGCAATCGAGCAGCCCGGCCCAGGCCAGCACGAACGCGCCGGAGCAGATCGAGGCGATGCGTGCGCCGCGTGCATGGGCGCGGATCAGTGCATCGAGCAGGGCCTGCGGCGGACGTTCGCTGGGCTCGCGCCAACCGGGGATGACGATGATGTCGGCGTCATCGACGCTGCTGAGATCGTAGGGCAGCTGCACCTGGGTGCTGCCGAGCATGCGCAGTGCTCCGGGTTCGCCCGCGCACAGCTGGGTGCGATACCAGGCCACGCCCAGTTCAGGCCGTATCGGTGCGAACAGGCCGACCGCACAGCCGAACTCGAACAGCCCCTGGCCGTGGCAGGCGACGATGGCGACGAGCGGCGCAGTGGGATCGGCGGAAGGGCTGTGCATGGCCTGATGCTACGGGTGGCGATGCGTGGCGCAGAGTGGTGCGCGGGCATGAGGTGATGCCTGCGGGGTATATGGAGGCCGGGGTCGGATCCCTTCCGGAGGAAGGGCTCTGACCCCGTGTGCGCAGGCCTGCCTAACGTCATTACCAGCGGTCATGTGGGTGGCCGGATATGACGGTTGGGTGACGCGATCCCGCCTGTCGCGGTGGGTGAACAGGCCCTTGAATGGAAGCGTGTTTCCGGCCCACCCCCACGAGCCCCCATGCCTGCCGCCCACGCCCCTGTCCTGAGCTCTCTCGCTGTTCTGATCACAGCCATCCTCGCCGCGTCGTCCAGCCATGCCGCTGAAGCCGATGCGGATCCTGCCACCACGGCAGCCACCGCCAATGTCGCAGCATCCACGCTGGATGCCGTGGTGGTGACCGGCTCGCGCACCAGCACGCGCACGGTGAAGAACAGCTCCACGCCGATCGACGTGATCTCCGCCGAAGACCTCACCGCCACCGGCCAGGCCAACCTGCTGGAAGCACTGCAGCGCGCACTGCCGTCGCTCAGCCAGATTGGTGGCTACCAGAGCGACCAGGAGAGCCTGATCCGTGGCTACCAGCTGCGCAACCTGTCGCCCGGCTACACGCTGGTGCTGGTGAACGGCAAGCGCCGCAATGCCAGTGCCTATGTGAGCGGTGCCAATGGGGGCGGCTTCCCAGGCCATGCGTGGGCGGACCTGGCGTTGATTCCGGTGTCGGCCATCGACCACGTGGAAGTGCTGCGTGATGGTGCGTCGGCCATCTATGGCTCCGATGCGATTACCGGTGTGGTCAACGTGATCCTGAAGTCGCAGGCGCACGGTGGCGAGCTCGCCGTGGAAAGCGGGCAGAGCATTGATGGCGATGGCTCGCGAACCAGCGTGCGTGCCAACGTGGGCCTGCCGTGGGGTGCCGATGGCTTCGTCAACCTGTCTGGCGAGACCACGCGGCAGCACCACGCGATCCGTACCCGCCGTTACATCGATGGCTACCTGAGCTACCCGGCGGTGGATGGTAGCGGCAATCTGGTGGCGCTGCGGCCGAATAATCGATTGCCGGCCGGCGCATCGCCGAACCCGGCCGAAGCCAGCCGCAATGCCGAGGCCAACACCATCCTCAGCTCCCCGTCGTATGCGCTGAAGGCGTTCGCGGTGAACGTGGGCCATGGCCTGGGCGAGAGCGCGCAGTTCTACGCCAATGCCACCGCCAGTGATCGCACCGCGCAGGCGATCCAGAACTTCCGCCTGCCGGCGACCATCTTCACCACCTACAAGGCTCCAGGCGTGCTGAACGTGTTTCCCGATGGCTTCCTGCCGGTGCTGGAAACAAAGGAGAAGCAGTACACCGGCACCGCGGGCGTGAAAGGCCAGATCGCAGGCTGGGACTACGACGCCAGCCTGACCGGCAACCGCAGCACGGTGCGTACCTATACGCGCAACTCGGTGAACTACTCGCTGCCGTACCCCGGTTCGCCCACTGACTTCTATGACGGCAAGCTGGACTACCAGCAGGGCATCGCCAACCTGGACCTGCGCCGTGGCTTCGAGGTGGCGGCGTTTGCGTCGCCGCTGGAGGTGAGCGCGGGCGCCGAGTACCAGCACGAACGATACGAGCGTGGGGCAGGGCAGTGGGAGTCATACACCGGCTTTGGTGCTGCGGCCTTCGTCGGCTATTCCACTGCGGACGCGGTGAAGGCGACCCGCAACAGCAAGGCGGTGTACGTGGGTGCGGCCACCAACATCACCTCGCGCTGGTATCTGGATGCGGCGGCGCGCTGGGAAGACCATTCCGACTTCGGCAGCGTGTCCACCGGCCGCCTGACCACGCGCTTCGACTTCACCGATGCGCTGGGCGTGCGTGCCACGGTCAGCAACGGTTTCCACGCGCCCAGCCTGGGCGCGCAGTTCTACCAGGCCACTGGCAGCTGCCCGTGCGGCACCACGCTGGTGGCGCAGGTGTCTTCGCCGGCGGCGATCGCGCTGGGTGCCACGCCGCTGAAGCCCGAGAAAGCCACCAACTACAGCCTGGGCGTGACCTGGGACCCGAGCCCGGCGTTCCACCTGGCCGTGGATGCCTATCAGATCGACATCCGCGGCCAGCTCGGCCAGTCCAGCCAGATCGGCTACAACGCGCAGGATCCTGCACGCGTCACCGACAACAGCGGCACGGTGCTGAGCGCGGCGCAGAAGAACACCATCGATGCGCTGCTCGGGTCGGCCGGCATCAGCATCCTGCCGGGTGATGCGTTCTACGCCAGCTACTTCACCAACGTGGGCAATACCCGTACGCGCGGCGTCGAGCTGACCGTGGAAGCGAACCAGGAAACGGCCTGGGGCAAGCTGCGCTGGAGTTACGCGGCCAACGTGGGGCGCACCACCATCCAGAAGATCAGCGACATTCCGGCTGCGCTGCAGGGGCTGCCGAACATCAACCTGCTGACCAAGTCCAGCGAGTACGCGCTGCGCTTCCGCACGCCCAGCTACACCCAGGTGGCCGGGCTGGGCTGGCAGAACGGGCGCTGGCGCTCGAACCTAGACTTCACCTACTACGGCCCGATCAAGCGCCTGAACAACGGCGTGGAGTACAAGCAGCCGCCGGTGCTGGTGACCAATCTCTCCGGTGCCGTGGAACTGGGCGCAGGCTGGAGTGCGGCGCTGGGCATCAACAACGTGTTCGACGAGCGCACGCGCAAGGTGCCGGAGTACGCGCGCAGTGCCACCGATGTGGCGAGCATCGAGACGACCTGGGACAACGGCGATGTGCTGGGCAACGTCGGCGCGTACTGGTACGGGCGGGTCAGTTACCGGTTTTGAGGTTCACGCCAAAGGCGGCCGGACGTGGTTCGGCATCATCGAGGAGCATTTCATGTCTTCTGCATTGAAGGTGGTGGCAGTGGTGGGGTCACCGACCAGCTCGGCGACGTCGCGCACGTTGCTGCTGGTGCGGCACTTGTTGGCGTCGTTGCAGCAGCGGGTGCATGCCAGCGTGGAGCTGGTGGAGCTGGCGCCGATCGCGCGTTCGCTGGGGCAGTCGCTGTCGCGCGATGAAGCGGAGCCAGCCGTAGAGCAGGCACTGCAGGCAATCGAGACGGCCGGGCTCCTGGTGGTCGCGGCACCGGTGTATCGCGGTTCCTATCCCGGGTTGTTCAAGCACCTGGTCGATTTCATCGGGCTGGAAGCGCTGGTGGATACACCGGTGCTGCTGGCGGCGACCGGTGGCAGCGAGCGCCATGCGTTGGTGATCGACCACCAGTTGCGGCCGTTGTTCAGTTTCCTGCAGGCGCACACGCTGCCGATCGGGGTGTATGCCACGCCTGCCGACTTCGATGGCGAGCACATCAACAGTGCAGCCTTGCAGGCGCGCATCGCACTGGCGGCCGAGCGCGCGGCAGGGCATCTGGCTTCGCAGGCGCTGGCAGTACCGGCGCCGCTGCGAAGGATCGCCTGACGGCATAACCGGCGGCGCTTTGCTTATGGCCAAGGCGCATCTGCATGGCCGGATCTGACCGCCGATTGTCGCCTGGCATCGCCGTGCCGACCGCCGTCATCTCTAGCATCGATATCGAAGCGGCATCGCATTGCCGCCCCCCGATGAGGACGACCCCTTGAGTCTGGACGCAACCGACAAGCCCATCCTGTTCCTGCTCGACCGTGAGTTCGAGGACGGACAGATTCCCGGCCAGCGCTTCTTCTGCCGGCACAGCCTGTTGCTGGAAGGTGCGCTGTCGAGCATCGACGGCCTGGACGCGCAGCTGGACGTGCGCCGCATCGGTTTCGCACGGCCGCGCCGGGAGGTGATCGCCGAAATCGGCGAGCAGGACCAGTCGCTGCCGAAGCTGGTGCTGCCGCAGGGCGTGCGCAGTGACCTCGCGAGTGGCGTGCACCAGGACCGCCAGTACATCTCCGGTGCCGAACCGATCCTGGCCGCGCTGAACGGGTTGCTCGGCATCCCCGTGGCCCATCCCTGAGCGAGGACGTGACCATGAGCTATCAGATCAGCGTGCTGGACAAGAGCCCGGTGGCCGAAGGTGCCTCGCCGGAGCAGGCGCTGCGCAACAGCCTGCAGCTGGCGCAGCGCGCCGAGCAGCTGGGCTACCACCGCTACTGGTTTGCCGAGCACCATGCCGCACCGACGCTGGCCAGCCCGGCACCGGAAGTGTTGGCGGCCTGGGTGCTGGCACAGACCCGGCGCATCCGCATCGGCAGTGGCGGGGTGATGCTGCGCCACTACGCGCCGTACAAAGTGGCAGAGAACTTCAACCTGCTGGCGGCGCTGGCGCCGGGGCGTGTCGATCTGGGCGTGGGCAAGGCCCCCGGTGGCCTGCCGGCCTCGACCGCGGCGCTGGCGGCCGGGCGTCCGGCGTTTGCCGACTTCGACCAGCAACTGCGCGACCTGGAAGGTTATCTGTCCGGCGCCGAAACCGAGGCACAGGCTCGGCCGGTTCCGCAGCAGGCACCGGAGCGCTTCCTGCTCGGGGCCAGCCCGCAGAGCGCGCAGCAGGCGGCCGAGCTGGGCTGGCGCTTCGTCTACGCCGCGCACTTCGATGGTGACCCGAAGCATATCGAGGCCGCGTTCGATGCCTACCGCACCGTTTCTACGCAGCCGCCACTGCTGGCCACGGTGGCGTTCGCCGCACCAACTGCCGAAGCCGCAGCACGTCATATCGGCGCGCTGCGGGTCTACAAGCTGCACCTCGGTCCCGGGCAGACGGTGAACCTGCCCAGCCCCGAAGCAGCTGCTGAGTATGCGCGGCAGGTGGGCGTGGCCGACTTCCGCATCGAGGAAACGCGCCCCAGCGTGTTGTCCGGTGATGCGCAGCACGTGCGTGACGAACTGGATGCGCTGCACCGGCGTTTCGGTGTGGGCGAGTTCGTTCTCGATGCGCCGGTGGCCGACCTCGACGCGCGTCTTACATCCCTTGAACTGCTGTCGCCCGCGCCGCGCGCGGCGGTGGCCTGACCTGCAGGAGCGATTCCCATGAGCACGACCCCGCGCCACATTCCGTTCGGCATCATGCTGCAGGGGCCTGGCAGCCACATGCATGCCTGGAAGCATCCCTCCAATCCGGCCGATGCCAGCGTCAACCTGCAGTTCTACATCGACATCGCGCGTACCGCCGAGGACAACGGCATCGCCTTCGGCTTCGTAGCCGACGGCCTGTACATCAACGAGAAGTCGATCCCGCACTTCCTCAATCGCTTCGAGCCGATCTCGCTGCTGTCGGCGCTGGCCACGGCGACGAAGAAGATCGGCCTGGCCGGCACGCTGTCGACCTCCTACAGCGACCCGTTTACCGTGGCCCGCCAGTTCGCTTCGCTGGACCTGCTCAGCGGCGGGCGTGCAGGGTGGAACGTGGTGACGTCGCCGCTGGAGGGTTCGGGGCGCAACTACGGTCGCCCGCACCCGGAGCACGCGCTGCGCTACCAGATCGCCGACGAGTACCTGGACGTAGTGCAAGGGCTGTGGGATTCCTGGGACGACGATGCCTTCGTGCGTGAGCGCGACAGCGGCACGTTCTTCGCGCCGGACAAGTTCCGCCGCCTCGACCACAAGGGCCGCTTTTTCCAGGTGGAAGGGCCGCTCAACATCCAGCGTTCGCCACAGGGGCAGCCGGTGATCTTCCAGGCCGGGTCGTCCGACGATGGCATCGCGCTGGCCGGCAAGTACGCCGATGCGGTGTTCACCCATTCGCCATCGCTGGAGGAGACCCGCGCGTTCACCCAGAAGGTGAAGAACTCGGCGATCGCCCACGGCCGCAGCGGCAATGACGTGAAGATCTTCCCGGGCATCGGCCCCATCGTCGGCCGCACCGCGGAGGAGGCTGAAGCCAAGTACCAGGCGATCGCCGCACTGGCCACGCTGGAGGATGCGCTGGCGTACCTGGGGCGCTTCTTCGACCATCACGATTTCAGCCAGTACGATCCGGACGCGCCGTTCCCGGAGCTGGGTGACATCGGCAGCAATTCGTTCCGTTCCACTACCGACCGCATCAAGCAGGATGCACGTGAGAAGGGCCTGAGCCTGCGCCAGGTGGCGCTGGAAGCGGTGAGCCCGCGACCGAATTTCATCGGCACGCCGGAACATGTGGCCGACGAGCTGATCCGTTGGTTCGATGCCGGTGCCAGCGACGGCTTCATCCTTGGTTTCGCGGCACAGCGCGAAGGCCTGGACGATTTCGTGACCCAGGTGCTGCCGATCCTGCAGGCGCGCGGCTACCACCAGCGCGAGCTGGAAGGGCAGACCCTGCGCGCGCATCTGGGCCTGCCGTACAAGGCCAGCCGCCATGCGACCGATGCCGAGCCGGCGCGGAAGGCAGGGTAAGGCGATGAGCGGAGAAAGCGCGGCAGCACCGGGCCATGCCCGGCGGAATTCCCCAACGACTGGCGTGCTGCCGGAAATCGCGGCACGCGCCGAGGCGGCCATCGCGATCCGCCATGACCTGCATCGGCACCCGGAGCTGGCCTTCGAGGAACACCGCACCAGCGCACGCGTGGCCGAGCTGCTGCAGCAGTGGGGCTATGAGGTCACCACCGGCCTCGGCGGCACCGGCGTGGTCGGTACGCTGCAGCGCGGGCAGGGCAGCCGTCGACTTGGGCTGCGTGCCGACATCGATGCACTGCCGATCCACGAGGACTCCGGGCTGGCGTACGCCAGCCAGAACGAAGGGTTGATGCATGCCTGCGGCCACGATGGGCATACCGCCATCCTGCTGTCCGCGGCGCACTACCTGGCCCATCACGGCCGCATCGACGGCACCCTGCAGCTGGTGTTCCAGCCGGCCGAGGAAACCGGTTCGGGCGCCTCGAAGATGATCGCCGACGGCCTGTTCGAGCGCTTCCCGGTGGATGCGATCTATGGGCTGCACAACTGGCCGGGCGTGCCGGTGGGGCACTTCGGCTTCGTCGACGGTCCGGCGATGGCGTCGGTGGACTGGGCGCGGCTGAAGGTGATCGGCAAGGGCGGTCACGGCGCCGAGCCGCAGGGCAGCGTCGACCCGATCCTTGCAGCAGCGCACATCGTTACCGCGCTGCAGAGCGTTGTCTCGCGCAATGTGGATCCACGGCAGATGGGCGTGGTCACCGTCGGTTCGATTCACGGCGGGCAGGCCGCCAATGTGATTCCAGACGTGGTCGAGCTGAAGCTGACCGTGCGCGCCTACCTGCCGGAAGTGCGCGACACGTTGCGGCGCCGGGTCACCGAGATCGCCGAGCAGACCGCCGCCGCGTTCGGCGCGCGCGCGGAGATCGAGTTCCCGCGTGGCTTCCCGAGCGTGATCAACCACCCTGAGCAGACCGCCTACATCCGTGAGGTGGCCGTACAGGGCTTCGGCAGCGAGCAGCTGGTGCCGGAGTTCGCGCCACGCACGGCCAGCGAGGATTTCGCCTTCCTGCTGCAGGCGCGGCCGGGCAGTTTCGTGTTCGTCGGCAACGGCGACAGCGCACCGCTGCACAGCCCGCGCTATGTGTTCAACGACGCCGCCATCGCACCCGCCGCCAGCCTGTGGGCGCGGCTGGCTGAAGACTATCTGGTGAAGGACGTGGCATGAGCAGCAACGAACGCTTCCTCTACACCTCGGTGGATGATCCACTGGCGCGGCCGCTGTTCGATGGCCTGGAGCAGGAGTACGACAGCCGCTACGCCGACGTGCGTCGACGCATCGGCGGCAGCGCCCGCGAGGAACTGCAGCGCTACCCGGCGCAGGCGTTCGCGGCGCCGGTAGGGGCGTTCGTGTTGCTGCTGCGCGATGGTGTGGCGATCTCCGGCGGTGCCTTCATGCCGCACCGCGATCCGGACACCGCCGAGTTCAAGCGCATCTGGACGCTGCCGGGCCTGCGCCGCCAGGGCATCGCGCGGCGTGTACTGCAGGAACTGGAGGACCAGGCGGCGCGCCAGGGTTACCGACGGGTGTTCCTGACCACCGGCTTCCGCCAGCCTGAAGCCGTCGGCCTGTACCTCAGCCACGGCTACACCGCGCTGTTCGATCTGGAGGCCGATCCGGAATCCATCGCCCACTTGCCGTTCGAGAAGCACCTGGGCGTATCGGCACCCGCCGTTGTGCCATCACAGACCGTGCTGCACGGAGCCCACGCATGAGCACGCCTTCGACCGCGCTGGATGGCATTGCCACACGCCCGGCGCCAACCCCGGCGTTGAAGATCGTGCCGGCCCGGCATCCGCTGCAGGTGGTCGGAACCCTCCTCGCGTTGGCGCTGATCCTGATCGGGCTGCAATCAGTGTTGGGCAATCCGCGCTGGGGTTGGGGCACCTTCGCCGAATGGTTCTTCGCACGCCCGGTGCTGGAAGGCCTGGGTCGCACACTGCTGCTGACCGCACTGGGTACCGGACTGGGATTCGCGCTGGGTACCTTGCTGGCGTTGGCCCGCGTGTCCGGCTCGCCACTGCTGTCGGCGGTGTCGTGGGGCTATGTGTGGCTGTTCCGTTCGATCCCGCTGCTGGTCCTGTTGCTGCTGCTGAACAACCTGGGCTACCTGTACAGCACCATCGAGCTGGGCGTGCCGTTTACCGGCATCAGCCTGTTCTCGTACCCGACCACGCAGCTGATCGGTGTGTTCACCGCCGCAGTGCTGGGTCTCACCTTGAACCAGGCCGCGTTCTCGGCCGAGGTGATCCGTGGCGGCATTCTGTCGGTCGACCACGGCCAGTACGAGGCTGCGGCCGCGCTTGGCCTGCCGCGTGGTCGCCAGGTGCGCCGCATCATCCTGCCGCAGGCGATGCGTTCGATCCTGCCGGCCGCGTTCAACGATGTGATCGGCCTGGCCAAGAGCACCTCGGTGGTCTACGTGCTGGCGCTGCCTGAGCTGTTCTACACCGTGCAGGTGATCTACCGGCGCAACCTGGAAGTGGTGCCGCTGCTGATGGTGGCCACGGTCTGGTACCTGGTGATCCTGACCGTGTTGTCGCTGCTGCAGCGGCGCGTGGAGCAGCGCTTTGCGCGCGGCCAACTGCAGCGCGAGCGTTCGGTATCGCGTGTCTCGTCACCGACGCGCGCCACAGGTGAGGCTGCACCGCGCGTGGTCAATCGCCCGCGCATTGCCGCGCAGGTTGAGGCGGGTGAGGGGGCATCGGTGTCGCTGCACGGTGTGGGCAAAGTGTTCGGCGACCAGCCGGTGCTGGAAGACGTGAACCTGGACCTGCGCGCTGGCAGCGTGACGGTGCTGATCGGCCCGTCCGGCGCTGGCAAGTCCACGTTGCTGCGGCTGATCAACCACCTGGAACGTGCCGACAGCGGTTACGTGACCGTCGGCGGGCAGCTGATCGGCTACCGCCGCGATGGCGACACCCTGTACGAGCTGCCCGAACGTGAGATCCGCCGCCGTCGTGCGGAGGTCGGCATGGTGTTCCAGGGCTTCAACCTGTTCCCGCACCTGACCGCGCTGGAGAACATCATCGAGGCGCCGATCGCGGTGCGCGGCGTGCCGCGTGCGCAGGCCGAGCAGCAGGCGCGCACGCTGCTGGAACGGGTCGGCCTGGCCGACAAGGCCGATGCCTTCCCGCGCCAGCTGTCCGGCGGCCAGCAGCAGCGCATCGCGATTGCCCGCGCGCTGGCCCTGCAACCGAAGGTACTGCTGTTCGACGAACCCACGTCGGCGCTGGACCCGGAACTGGTGGCCGAGGTGCTGAGTGTGATCGAAGAGCTGGCCAGCTCCGGCACCACGCTGGTGATCGTCACCCATGAGCTGAGCTTCGCCCGCCGCGTGGCCGACCACGTGGTGATGATGGACCAGGGGCGGGTGATCGAGCAGGGCACGCCCGAGGCGCTGTTCGAACGTCCGCGCCAGCAACGCACCGCCGATTTCCTGGCCAAGACCCTGTAAACCCGGAAGGAAGACCATGAGCCCTGCAGCACCGCGTCGCCCCTCGCGCAGCACCCTGTTGGTCGTGGGCGTGCTGGTCATCGGCATCGCCGGCATCGTCTACTCGCGCGTGCGTCAGGCGCCGGATACCGGCACCGTGGCCGCAACCAGCCTGGCGGGTGCGAACACCACCATCCTGAAGGGCACGCTCGATCCGAAGGCGCAGGCGTTGATCCCGGCCGACTATCGCTTTGTCACGCCCGGTACGTTCACCGTGGCCACCCATCCGGGGCAGCTGCCGCTGGCCGACTATGGTACCGACAGCAAGGACGTGGTCGGCATCGAGCCGGACATCGCACGGCTGATTGCCGATGGGCTGGGCCTGAAGCTGGTGATCGTGCCGGTGGCGTGGGCCGACTGGCCGCTGGGTCTGGAATCAGGCAAGTACGACGCGGTGCTGTCGAACGTGACGGTGACCGAAGAGCGCAAGAAGAAGTTCGATTTCTCCAGCTACCGCTACGACCTGCTCGGCATCTATACGCGCACTGATGGGCCGATCCAGAAGATCGAAAAGCCGGCCGACGTTGCTGGGCTGAAGGTGGTGGTCGGTGCCAGCACCAACCAGGACCAGATCCTGCGCCAGTGGGACCAGCAGAACATCGCCGCTGGCTTGAAGCCGGTGGAGTACCAGTACTTCGATGACGCCGTGGTTGGGCGGCTGGCAGTGATCACCGGGCGCGCCGATGTCTCGTTCGAGCCAAACGCCACCGGCGCCTATTCGGCGCGCGATGGCAAGGTGCGGCGTGTGGGCCTGTTCCCGGGGGGCTGGCCGAACGCCGCGGCGATCTCGGTGACCACGCGCAAGGGCAGCGGCCTGGCTGATGCGGTGACGCAGGCGCTGAACACCCAGATCGGCAGCGGCACCTATGCGCAGGCGCTGAAGCGATGGAATGTGGCCGAGGAGGCCGTGCCACAGTCGCAGACCAATCCGCCGGGATTGCCGACGTTGTAGATGACGCCGGGCATGGCCCGGCGCGCCCCTGTAGAGT
>NZ_JAXAXM020000004.1:38480-152135 GCF_047500745.2 Stenotrophomonas sp. FR024 | reverse complement strand
CCCCCCCCCCCCCCCCCCCCCCCGCCCCTGTAGAGTCGAGCTTGCTCGACTGGCGCATGGTGATCGGCGAAATGCAGTCGAGCAAGCTCGACTCTACCAACGCGCCTCCAGCGTCTTGAACGGCTTCGCCACGCGCACGCCTTCCGCATCGAACGCGGTAACCTCGCGTCCATCCACACGCACCGTGTTCGGCATCGTCCGCGCCGGCCACCAGACCTTCACCGCCGTCCCGCTGCGCAGCCCTTTACCAAGCGTGACCGTCAGCGTGCCGTCGCGCTGCCGCGCCTGCATCTGCAACGTGCCATACGCGGTCGGCAGACGCTCCACCGCCAATCCATCGCCCGCCACCCACGAGGGCGGCGTGCCCGGCAGCAATGACAACGCGTCATCGTCCTCGCGCATCAGCATGCCGAACAACGTGCGACCATACTCGGCGCCGATCCAGGTGTGCGGCATGTCGCCCAGATAGCGCGGGAAGCGCAGCCGCGAATGCACGACCTCGGCCAGCACCTGCCACTCAAGCGGGCGCCGATCATGCAGCAGCCCCTGTAGCAGCTCGTCGGCCGCCTGCGGCTGGCCCAGGTGCACATAGCTCAGCACGTTGCGGATCTCGTACGGGGTGTAGGCATACAGCGCCCCGGGCTGGTTGCGCTTGCGCACATCGTCCAGATAGCGGGCGAAGGTGGTGCGCAGCGCCTCGGCCGGGAGCACGCTCTGCGCGCCGGTGGGATCCAGCGCGATGGATACGCCGGTGGGATCACCATCACCCAGATCCGCCGAGGACGGGATGAAGTCGATGCCCTTCCACGCCATCGTGGCGCGGATCGAGGCATGCAATGCGTCGTACAGCAGCTTGTACTGTTCGCGCGCCCAACGGGCGGTTTCATGGTCGCCAAGTGCCTCTGCCAGCCACGCACCGTCGTGCCAGCCCTTCAGGCCCCAGTAGTCATCCCAATAGCTGTGGGTGGGCGAAGGGTAGCCCTCGTGGCTGATCGACGGCGCAAGAATGCCCGCGAAGCGCTCCGGCGCTGGCTGGTCAGCCATGTAACCCGCTACCAGCGTGCGCTCGCGCAGCTGCTGCAGGAAGCGCAGCGCCGCCTTCACTTTCGGCAGGTAGTCACGCACCGACTCGGGCCCACCATCCAGGCGTGCGACATCGGCCACCAGCGTCACGTACTGGCCTTGGCTGTCGTACTCGATATCCGATCCGAAGCCGGTGTTGACACTGCCATCGTCGTTGAGGATCGGCGAGACCAGTCCGCTGCCGTGCACGCCGTGCTGGCTGTACCACGCCAGGTAGTCGCGCGCGACCTTGGCTTCGCCCATGCGCAGCAGCACCGCCGAGGTGGCCATGCCATCGCGGATGAAGGAGCGGTTGTAGTTGCGCGGGCCGGGCTGCATGGCCGGGCCGGTCTGGTTGATCAGCATGTAGGCAGCCTGCGCGCGCAGCATGTCGACCAGCGAGGGATCGGGCAGGCGCAGGCCGACCTGGCCCAGCCGCGCCTGCCAATCTGCGGACGCCTGCGTGGCCAGCGTCTCGAACGCCGCATTGGCATCACGGGGCAGCGTGGACAGGTCAAGCGCAGGCGCCTCGGGCAGCACGCCATTGGCATCGGCAGCGGCGGTACCGAGTGGGAACGCCACGACCACCGCATCGCTGGCACCGGGCGCGAGGCGGATCCGGTAGCTCAATGCGGCTGCGGCCAGTCCTTGCTCGTCACGTGCCTGCTGCGAGGAAGGCAGTTCGCCGGCAGCGATGTCCGCGGTGATCTCCGTTGCGCCGTCCTTCCCGAACGGCGCAACGCCGGACGCAGCCACCGGCGTGAGCGAGCGCAGCAGCGTGCGGCCGTTCACGCGCACCGTGTTGGCTTCGACGGCGACCTCGCGGATCGGAGACAGCCCACCGTTCTGCCATGGCGGGTTCATCTGCATCGGTCGTACCGCCAGGGTCAGCGTGCCGTCGATCGCGGTGGTGCCGGTGTTGTGCAGTCGATGGCGGAGAAAGGTCACCGGCTGGCCATCGCGCTCGATGGCGAACACCTCACTGCGCAGCTCCAGCCCGGGTTGCGGTGACCAGGTGGCGGAGGGGATTGGCTTCCAGCCGTCGCGCAGTGCGTGCTGCACCTTCTGCCCGGCGGCACCGGCTGCGCTGCCATCGGCATTGCGCCAGATCGGCTGCACCAGCGGTGCGCCCTTGAAGGCCTCGACGTTGCCGTACTCGTCGAAGATCGACTTCTGCCGGCCCGCGTGCACGCCGACCGCAGTCCAGTAGGTCTGCTGCATCTGCAGCGAGGCGGGGAACAACGCGCGCTGTGCGCCGCTGGCGGCGATCTGGTAACGCTTCATCGGCGTCATCACCGCCTTCGGGCCGAGCAGGCGGATGCGTGCCACCTGGGGGGCATCGCCGTCGACGTTCAGCCGCAGTGCCTGCAGGTCCAGCGGCGCGCTGGCCGCGAGCCAGCTCTGCTGCCGGGTTGCCGCCTGTGCATCCGTGGCCAGTTCGTGCCAGCGGCCCTGGGCATCGCGTGCCTGCAGGCGCGCAGCGCCGTGCTCATTGGCCCAGTCCACCGCCAGCCCGGTGCTGGACTGCGCGCGCGGCAGAACGATGTCGAGTGTGTGGGTACCGCCCTTGCCGGCGGGAATCGCCACCGCACTGCCGCCCTGCCAGAGTGCCGCGGACTGCGTGGCATCGAGTCCGGCCACGCGCGCACTGAGCGTGCTGTCCAGCGGCTCCATCTCGAAAATCGACACGCCCCAGTCGGACGTGCGCTGCGGGCTGGCCAACCGCAGGTAGCGCGCCTGGCGTGGCGCGAAGTACAGCGTTTCCACGTCGCCCAGCGAATCGGCCATGGTGTACGCGGTCTGCCACTGTGTGCCGTCCAGCGAGGTCTGCAGCGAATAGCCTTCCGGGTTGGAGACATCCCAGGTGAGGCGTGCGCCGGCCAGCATTGTTGGCGCGCCGAGGTCGATCTGGAACCAGTGGCCCGGACTGAAGGCACCGCCGGTGACGGTCTTGGGGTCGCCGTCGATCAGATGGCTGATCGCCATCGCCGGAACCTGCTGCGAGGAGGCGCTGGCCTGCCATTGGCTGCGTGGTGGCAATGTCTGTGCCTGCGCGGAGGATGCCAGGACGGCGAGCATCAGAGTGGCGGCAGGTCGCCATCGGGCAGGTGGGCGGGAGACCTTGGAGCGTTCGGCGCGCAACGTCATTACGGACAGCCTCGCAGGTTCGACCGGAATCGGGCGAGCGCTACGCTAGCAAGGGATGTAATCGGTTACATGACGCACTGCAGCGCCGCCGGGCGCTGGCGCTGCCATCGCGGGAGCGCTGACGGATGTGGCTCTGGACGGCTGCCGGCTTGCCCCTATCCTGACTGGCAGCGACCACCGATCTGAAATGGATTGATGATGGAATTCAGTTTCACGCTGATGTACCGAGTGCCTGATACCGGAAAAGATCTCAGTGCATTTGAGCGAGGTCTTGCAGAGGTGGGGTGCGACGATGCGCTGCTGGGCAGTGGTTCGCCGGGCGTGTTGGCGTTGCGATTCCAGCGAGAAGGCACAGCCGCAGACGATGTCGCGCGTGCCGCATGCGTGCAGGTTCAGAGTGCGCTACCGGAAGCCGAATTGATAACCGTGCATGTCGATGTCAGCAATGCTGCCGGCGTCTCCAATTTCGGTGCCTCCAAAGCTGAGCTTGTTTGACGTCCACGGCGCATTTCTCGGAAGCAGCCGAGCATGGCTCGGCTCTACATGGCTTCCGGCAGGTCAAGCGGCATCCCCCATTACAGCTCCACCGTCTCCCACCAGCGCGTACCCGCCTGCGGCGCCTGCATGTCCAGTGCTTCGCCCATCATCGGCGTGGCCACCGGCACGTTCTTTGCGCCAGCCAATGCAGTGATGCGCTCGAACGGCTGTTGCCATGCGTGCAGCGCCAGATCGAAGGTGCCGTTGTGGATCGGCAGCAGCCACTTGCCGCGCAGGTCCAGGTGCGCCTGCAGGGTCTGCTCGGGCTGCATGTGCACGAAGGCCCAGCGCGGGTCGTAGGCACCGGTTTCGATCATGGTCAGGTCGAACGGGCCGTACTTCTCACCGATGGCCTTGAAGCCGTCGAAGTAGCCGGTGTCGCCGCTGAAGAAGATGCGGAAGTCATCGTCCTGGATCACCCATGACGCCCACAGGCTGCGATCGCTGTCGCCCAGACCGCGGCCGGAGAAATGCTGGCCCGGGGTGGCGGTCAGGCGCAGGCCGCTGGCTTCGGTCGATTGCCACCAGTCCAGCTGTTCGACCTTGCTGGCGTCCACGCCCCACGCAATCAGCTGGTCGCCCACACCCAGCGGTGCGATGAAGCGCGCGGTCTTGCCGGCCAGCTGCATCACTGCGGCATGGTCCAGGTGGTCGTAATGGTTGTGCGAGAGGATCACGCCGGCGAGCGGCGGCAGTTCGTCGATGCTGATCGGCGGTGCATGGAAGCGCGCCGGGCCCATCCACTGCACCGGCGAGGCGCGCTCGGAGAACACCGGGTCGGTCAGCCAGTACTGGCCGCGCAGCTTCAGCAGGATCGTGGAATGCCCGAGCCGGAACAGGCTGCGATCCGGCGCGGCGTCCAGGGTGGTGCGGTCCAGCGGCAGCACCGGAATGGGGTGGGCGGGCACGGTGCCCTTGGGCTTGTTGAACAGGAACGTCCACCAGATCTCCGCGCCATCGCGCAGGCCCATCGCCGGACGCGGCAGGGCATTGCGGAACTTGCCGTCGCGGTACTGCGGCGAATCGGGGAAGTCGGGGAGGGACCAGGACTTGCAGAAGGTATAGGCGGTCACGGCGAGGATTCCAAGCAAAAGGACAAGGAGCAGGCGCTTCATGGGTGACGTCCGCTGGGTACACTGCACAGTGTAGTTTCGTGTTTTTCAAAAGTACACTGCCGGGTGTAAAATGGTGGCGTCCGTTCAGTTATCTGGTTCCTGCCATGTCCCGTGCCCCGCAACGCCTGACCGACCGCAAACGCGAAGCCATCGTGCGTGCGGCGGTGGAGGAGTTCCGTGCATCGGGCTACGAGGCGACCAGCATGGACCGCATCGCCGAGGTGGCCGGGGTCTCCAAGCGCACCGTCTACAACCACTTCCCGAGCAAGGAAGCGTTGTTCTCGATGATCCTGGAGGAGCTGTGGGAGCGCAGCGTGGCCAGCGACGCACTGCCGTACCGCGCCGACCAGCCGCTGCAGTCGCAGCTGATGCAGCTGCTGGGGCAGAAGCTGGAGCTGCTCAGTGATGCCAACTTCATCGACCTGGCACGGGTGGCAATGGCCGAGATCATCCATTCGCCGGAACGTGCGCAGGCCATCGTCTGCCGTATGGGCGAGAAGGAAAGCGGTGAGAGTGCGTGGATCCGCGCGGCAATCGCCGATGGCCGGCTGCGCCAGGTCGATCCGGAGTTCGCCGGCCACCAGCTGCACGGGCTGGTGAAGAGCTTTGCATTCTGGCCGCAGGTGACGATGGGGCAGGCGCCGTTGAACGAACAGGAGCGCGCACGCGTGGCCGAATCGGCGGTGGCGATGTTCCTGGGTTACTACGCGGTCTAGCTGGCGGCGAAGCGGCGGAACTCGTCGGCCGGCAACGCGGCCGAGTACAGATAACCCTGGCCGACATCCACGCCCAGTGCGCGCAGTTGCTGTTCCTGCGCGAGGGTTTCGGTACCCTCGGCCACCACGATCGCACCGCAGCGATGCGCGACTTCGACGATGAAGCGAACGATCGACTGCGACTTGGCGTCGGACAGGGTGGCAATCAACGCCTGCTCGATCTTGACCTCGGCAATGGCCAGCTGCGAGAGCAGGATCAGGGTTGAATAGCCGGCACCGAAATCATCCAGTGACAGCGTGACCTCCGCCGCCAGCAGCTGTGCGATGTTGGCATCGACCACGTCGCGCTCGACGATCTCGGTCCATTCGACGATCTCCAGGCGCAGCATCACGCCGGGCACATCGTGCAGTGCCAGCAATTCCTGCAGGCGCAGGCCGAAGTCGGGCAGGCGCAGTGACTCGGCCGAAACGTTCACGGCGATCTTCAGCTGCGAGCCATCGCGTCGGCACTGCTGCAGGAAGTGGATGGCCGACTGCAGCGTGGCCCATTCCAGTTCAGCCAACCGCCCCTGCCGGCGCAGCAGCGAGATCACCCGCATCGGCGCGATCAGCCGGCCCTCGCCGTCGCGCATACGCAGCAGTGCTTCGGCGCCGACCAGCTGGCGATCCTGAAGGCGATGCTTGGGCTGGTAGCACAGGGGGGCATCTCCCTGCTGCAGCCAGCGTTCGAGGGCGACTTCGATCAGGGCGTCGATCTCGCTGTCGCGCTGGATCGGATCGTCGAAGAACACAACGCCGGATTCGATCGCACTCAGCGCCACGGTGATCGCGCGGAACGGAAGATGTCCTTCGTCGGCATCGGCTGGGGGCTTCAATTCGACCACCGCACAGCGGAACAGCGGCCGGAAGCCGGGCCAATCGCGGCCGACCCGATCGGCCAGGTTGCTGGCCAGCTCGGTGATCTGCGGCTGCGTGCGCAGTTCGAACAAGGTCAGGTCGCGCACCAGGATCGCCAGCGCGGCATCGCCGAACTGGTAGATCTCCAGTTGCCCGGCTGGCAGCGAGGGCAGCAGCCGATGCACCTCGTCGGTGCTGTCGCGCTGCCACAGGCCGTTGTCCTGCAGCGGCCCGTAGCGCAGGCGCAGATCGCGCAGGTTGCCCATCTCGGCCACGATCAGGCAGGCCTTGCCGATGCCGTCGTTGTCGCGCCAGTAATGTTGCAGGCGTTCGCCAAGTGCACGCATGTTGGGCAGGCCACTGATCGGATCAATGCGCAGCCAGGCCTGTTCGCGCTGACGCTGTGCATCGATCTGCGCATCGTTGTAGACCAGCGCGAACACCGCGCCGAGCATCAGCAGCGATAGTGGCAGTGCCAGCAGCCGCTGGATTGCCAACTCCTCCACGGGTAGCTGATTGGCGCCGATGATTGCGACGCCCAGTGCCAGGCCCAACGCAGTGACGGCGATACGCACGCCCCAGGCCTGCAGGATCACGCGCAGCGAGAGCTCATTGAGCATGCGCGGGTGCAGGCGCCTGCGCAGCCAGACGCCGGCCAGCATCTGCAGCGTGGCCTCGAGGCCGGCCGGCAGGAAATACTGGGTGCCGGCAAACTGGTAGCGCGCCAGCAGGCTGGCGGCCAGGCAGGTCAGGCCGCCGCGCCAACCGCCCAGCAGGCCACTGACCAGCAGGATGTCGAAGCCGAGGTGCAGCTTGACCACACCCTGGGTGTAACGGGCCACGAACCAGGAATTGAACAGGTAGATCAGGCCCAGCGCCACGCCGACATACAGGCGACGGCCTTCAATGGCGTGCCCGGCGCGGCGGGTGGCGATCAGCAGCACGCCGATCATGCCGATCACCGCCGTGGCCTGCAGCAGGTACAGCGGCAGGCTGGGCAGGGCGCTGTCCAGGACCTGGGCCGAGACCCGTGAAAGCGCATCCATAGCAGGTTCCCGCCTGTGACCGACGGCCAGTGACGAGCAGCGTAGTCGCAGCAGGGCGCAGGTTCAATTGCACTGGCTGGGTTCGGGCAGGAGGTGTTCGGCCATGAAATCGACAAATGCGCGTACACGCGGCTGCTGATGGCGATGGCTTGGCCAGAGGGCCCAGAAGGTGCTGCGCTCGGTGCTCCATGTGTCCAGGACGCTGACGAGTTCACCGCGGTCCAGCGCATCACGCGTGGCGAAGTCGGGCAGGCACGCAATGCCATGGCCGTCAATGGCCATGTGCAGGATCGTCTCAAGATGATTGGCGGTCATTGCGGCAGTCAGCCGCGGCTCGGTGCCTCCCTCATGCGTGGGCAGCGGCCAACGTTCGATCAGGCCGGTGCCGGGAAAGCGATGGAGAAGGCACGCGTGGCCGCTCAGATCCTCCGGGTGCTGTGGCGTGCCGCGCTTGGCGAAGTACGCAGGGGCGCCCACACAGAGCAGGCGGGCACTGCCGAGGTTGCGGCCGCGCAGCCTGGAGTCGGCGGGGTTGCCCGTGCGGACAACGGCGTCGAAGCCCTCCTCGATGACATCGACAAGACGGTCGCTGAAGTGCAGGTCGAGTTCGATGGCCGGGAAGCGGTGCGCAAAGGCCGATAGCACCGGCAGCATCAGTCCGCTGGCGAGTGGAAGACTGACCTTCAGGCGACCGCTGGGCGCGGCCTGGGCGTCGGTCAGCTCGCGCTCCGCTGCGGCGACCTCGGTCATGATGCGACGGCAGCGTTCAAGGAACTGCTCGCCTTCGGCAGTCAGGCTGACGCTGCGGGTATTGCGATTCAGCAGGCGGGCGCCCAGGCGCTCTTCCAGCCGGGCGATGGTCTTGCTTGCCGCCGAAGGGGTGATGCCACGCTGTCGTGCTGCGGCCGCGAAGCTGCGTGCCTCGGCGACCAGAACGAAGAGG
The DNA here is from genome assembly GCF_047500745.2 of Stenotrophomonas sp. FR024. Lineage (NCBI taxonomy): Bacteria > Pseudomonadati > Pseudomonadota > Gammaproteobacteria > Lysobacterales > Lysobacteraceae > Stenotrophomonas > Stenotrophomonas sp. FR024. The sequence goes on along the minus strand of NZ_JAXAXM020000004.1, from coordinate 143,671 downwards.
CTGAGACCGGCAAAGCTGTCCATGACATGGCCATTGATGACGTTCATGTCATTAAAGCACGGACACAACGATGGATTTTTACGCGATAGCGTCGTCGCTAGCATCAATGCGGTGGCGCCTGGCCACGCTGGAGCTTCATCGACATGTCTGTTGCCTCTGCTGAGACGGCCGGATCATCACGCTTTGGAGTGGTGCTGGCGGGCTGCCTGACGGCGCTCACCATTCCCTTGAGCATTGCCAGCCCCGCCGTGGGCATTCCCGCCATCCGGGACGCGCTGGGCGGTTCGCCTGCGGCGTTGTCCTGGATCATCAACGCCTACCTGCTGACCTACGGCTGCACCACGCTGGTGGCCGGTGGGCTGGCCGATCTGCATGGCAGGCGCCGGATCTGGATTCTGGGCGGCGCGTCGTTTGCGCTCGTCACCGGCCTGATCCCCTTGATGCCCGATGTGGCGTGGATCAATGCACTGCGACTGCTTCAGGGGATGGCGGCGTCGGCTGCGTTTGCGGGTGCAATGGCGTCGCTGGCGCAGGTGTTCGACGGCCAGGCGCGGGCCAGGGTGTTCAGCCTGATCGGCACCACCTTTGGTGCAGGAGCCGCAGGCGGTCCGCTGCTGGCAGGCGGGTTGATCGATGCGCTGGGCTGGGAATGGGTGTTCTTCCTGCCTGCGTTGCTGGCCGCCCTGACCGTACCGTTGGTCGCCCTGTCATCCGTCGAATCGAAGAGCACCGGTTCGCCACGCCTGGATTGGCTGGGCGCCGTCACCTTCATGCTGGCGCTGGGGTCTCTCACCTACGCCATGATCGTGCTGCCGGAACGCGGCCTGTTGCATCCGCAGACGCTGGTATTGCTGGCGCTCTCGATGGTGTTGCTGGCCGCGTTCATTGCCGTCGAGCGCTCCCATCGAACACCGCTGCTGGATCTCGGGCTGTTCCGCAACCGGCGCTTTGTCGGCGTGCAGATTCTCGCCGCTGCGCCTGCGTTCTCGTACGTCGTCCTTCTGGTGGTGCTGCCGGCGGGGTTCATCGGTGTTGAAGGACTGCGGCCCACCGAGGCTGGACTGGCGATGGCAGCACTGTCTGCACCCTTGCTGGTTGTGCCCCTGGTTGCCGGTTACCTGCTGCGCTGGATTCCGGCGCGGACGCTGTGCTGTGCGGGCCTGTTGATCGGCGCGCTTGGGCTGGCATGGCTGGCCCAGGTGTTCCAGCTACCTTCGGTGCGCTGGATGCCGATGCTGGTCATCGGGATCGGCATCGGTCTGCCTTGGGGGATCATGGATGGCCTGGCGGTCAGCGTGGTCGGCAAAGAGCAGGCAGGCATGGCCGCGGGCATCTTCAACGCAATGCGACTGGCAGGCGATTCCATTGCCCTCGCGCTTGTCGGCATCATGCTTTCTGCCCGGATTGGCGGGAGTATGGCGCTTGAGGCCAGCGTCGTGGCCCGTGCCGCCGTGCACAGGCTGTCCATGGGCAACCTTGGCGGAGCGGTGGAGGCATTGCCCGGCGTTTCGAGAACGGCGCTGGCCCAGGCATACATGGAGTCCGTCCGTGGCCAGCTGTTTGTCCTCGCGATGGCGACCGTGCTGACCGCCATCGTGCTCGGGTACCTGTTGCGCGAAGAGTTCGAGCCTGGCCTGCGCAGGCGTGGTCAGTAGCGTGGGTCGGCGATGGCCGGCAGCACCAGTTCGCGCACGAAGCCGGACGGTGACAGCCGCAGCAACGCGCGCACCATCGCAACGACGTCGTGCACCGGCACCAGCTCGCCGTCGCCGCGCGCTGCGGCCTCTGCCACCGGCACTGAAAGTGCATCGTCGGTGTTGAGGTAGCCCAGCTGCAGGCTGGTCACCGCCAGGCGGCGATCGCGGAAGCCCTCGCGCAGTGCATCGGCGATACCGTTGAGCGCGAACTTGGATGCGCCGAACGCCACTTCCAGGCGGCCGCTGCGTGGCAGTGCCGAGGTCGAGCCGGTCAGCACCAGCTGCGGGCGTGGCGCGCCCAGCACCCGCGGCAGCAGGCGCTGCAGCAGCACCAGGGTGGCGGTGATGTTGACGTCGACGAGTTGGGTGAGTGCGGCATCGGTTTCGTCGAGGAAGGCGTACTCGTCGCTGAAGGCGGTCTGTTCCCAGATGCCCAGGTTGTGGATCAGCACATCCAGATCGGCAGGTGCCTGTGCTGCGATGTGGTCGGCAGCCACGGTCGGCTGGGACAGATCGGCTTCGATCCACTGCAGGGTGACGCCCTCGGGGCATTCAATATCGCGCGGTCGGTTGCGTGAAACGCCGAAGACGGTGTCGCCTGCACTGCACAGGCCTTCCACGAACGCCCGACCGAGGCCCCTGCTGGCGCCGATGACCATCAATTTCATGTTGCTTCCTTGTTGTACTGCGGCGGCCTCAGTCGACCGCCAGAACGGTGTCCCAATCGGCGAACGCACGCAGGCCGCTGCGTTCGGCGGTAATGATCGAGGCGGTGTTGTCGAGCTGGCAACGGTACTGCGGCTGCAGCCCGGCCGCCTGCGCGGACATGGCCATGGCGTGTACCAGCTGGCGCGCGTGCCCGCGACCGCGGGCCTCGGGCAGGGTCAGCACGCCCATGTCGGCCAGGGCTGGATCCAGGCTCCACGGGTACATGCTTCCCGCGGTAACCAGCCGCTCGCCATCGAAGGCGCCGAACACCTGCCAGTGGTCCAGCTCGACCCAAGCGGCATCCAGATCCTCCTCGCTCGCGCTGGCCTGGAACCCGTCGAACGCGGCTGCGTCGGCCGGGCCAAGACGGCGGATATGTGGCGGTGCAGGGCGCTCGGCCAGGGCCGCAAGTTCTGCGGCGGGGAAGTAGAAGACGCGATCCGCGCCATGCGTGCGCTGGCCGAGCTGCTGCAGGCGCAGTTGCAGCTGCGGGAGCGTCCAGTGCGGTTGCGCGTGCAGTTGCAGGCGAGCGGCCAGGGCCGGGCGCAGCAGTGCGCGCGCGGGGCCCGCGACCGGCTGCAGCAGCATGCCGTCCTCGCCCTCATCGAAATCATCGCTGCACGCCAACTGCAGCAGCGGATCATCCTGCAGCATGCGCTGCCCGGAGAACACGCTGCGCCAGGTCGCATCGATCAACGGGGCAAACACATCATCCATGACCGGTGTCTCGCTCAGTGCCGGGGCAGGTCCACCTGCAGGCCGGCGGCCTTCCATTCGGGGTAACCGGCGGCGAGCCGCTGCGCGGTCAGTCCGGCCTCGCGCAGCATCGCCACCGCATCGTTGGACAGCACGCAGTAGGGACCGCGGCAGTACGCGACAATGTGGACGGCACGCGGCAGTTCGTCCATCCGTGCACGCAGTTCCGTAACGGGAATGTTCAGCGCGCCGGGCAAGTGGCCCAGATCGAATTCCTCACGCGGCCGCACATCCAGCAGCACCACGCTGCTGCGTTGTTCCAGCAACTGCTCGACAGTCAGGCCTTCCAGAGCATCGCGGCGCTGCAGGCTGTCGTGGATCACGCCGTGCATCTCGCTGCGCTGGTGGTCGGCGTAGTCGCGCAGCGCGGCCAGCAGGTTGCCCAGCGGACCCTCACCACTGCGGTAGAGGATGCGCTTGCCATCGCGTCGGGTCTGAACCAGGCCGGCACGGCGCAGCTGCTGCAGATGCTGGGAGGTATTGGCCACCGACAACCCGGTCAGTTCGGCCAGGCGCTCCACGGCGCGCTCGCCCTGGGCGATGTGCTCCAGCAGGGCCAGGCGATGGGCATGGCCGAGCGTGCGGGCGATCTCGGCCAAGGCTTCCAGCGGTGAGAGCGGTGGCTCTGTTGCAGCGGTCATGCGGCGCACGCTAGCATCGCTCTATCATTAAAGCAAATAATTGAAGGTGCGCGATATGGCTGGCTTGGCGACATTCGTGATGGATGCGGTGGTAGTCGGCGTGGGAGCGACCGCAGTGATGGAACTGTGGGCGCTGGTGCAGCGGCGGCTGCTTGGCATTCCCTCGCTGGATTTCGCGATGGTGGGCCGCTGGCTGGGGCATCTGCCGCGCGGTCGCTTCCGCCACGATGGCATCGGCCGCTCGGCAGCGGTCAGTGGCGAGCGCGCGCTGGGCTGGACCGCGCATTACGTGATCGGTATGGTCTTCGCCGCGTTGCTGCTGGCCGTGGTGGGGAACGGTTGGGTGCAGGCGCCGACACTGGGGCCGGCGCTGGCCTTCGGCATCCTCAGCGTCGCTGCACCGTTCCTCATCCTGCAGCCGGGCATGGGCGCGGGCATTGCCGCTTCAAAGACCCCGGCGCCGGGCAAGGCGCGCCTGCGCAGCCTGGTGGCGCACAGTGTGTTCGGCCTGGGCATGTACCTTTCCGCGTTGTTGTTGGCTGCGGTCCATGCAGGATGAGCGAGAATCCGTGGGGTCACCGGCAACAGGAACACCTCGGCATGGAAGCACCCGAATCCATCACTGATGACATGCCGCTGCCGTGGGCGTGGCAGGACGCATTGGCCGATGCGCGCATCGAGCGGCAATCGATTGGTGTGTCGCGTGCGGATGTTGCCCGCGTGCATCGGCCGGGCCAGGCCGATGCCTTCCTGAAGTCGGAAGTGATCGACGCCTTCAGTGAGCTGGGCGATGAGATCGCACGCCTGCGTTGGCTGCAGGCACAGGGACAACCGGTGCCAACGGTGATTGCCACTGCCGAAGAGGCGGGCCGGCGCTGGTTGCTGATGAGCGCGCTGCCTGGCCGCGACCTGGCCTCGTCGCCGGAGCTCGCGCCGCAGCAGCTGGTGGAGCTGCTGGCCGACGCGCTACGCGGGCTGCATGCGTTGCCGGTGGCAGCCTGTCCGTTCGACCAGCGACTGGCGTCGCGCGTGCAGGTCGCGCAGGCCCGCATTGAAGCGGGCCTGGTGGATGCCGATGATTTCGATGACGAACGCCTGGGGCAGAGTCCGCAGCAGGTCTTCGCCGAACTGTGCAGCACTCGGCCCGACCATGAAGACCTGGTGGTCAGCCATGGAGACGCCTGCCTACCGAACCTGATGGCGGTCCAGGGTCGCTTCAGTGGTTTCATCGACTGTGGCCGGCTGGGTGTGGCCGACCGCTACCAGGATCTGGCGCTGGCCGCGCGCAGCCTGGTCCACAACTTCGGCGACACGCGTTGGGTCGCGCCGTTGTTCCAACGCTACGGCGCGGTGGCCGACGAGCGCCGGCTGGCGTTCTACCGGTTGCTCGACGAGTTCTTCTGAGCCCGCGCATGGCTGGCGATGGCCGCGCAGATCAGGCCACCGACCACGCTCAGGTGTTCCAGCGCGAAGAACAGGGCCAGCTGCTGTTCGGCGCCGTGCTTGTTCCAGAAGGTATGCACGATGACGATGGTCAGCAGCATGAACACCGCCAGCGCGCCGCTGCCCAGCCAGAGCAGGCGATCGAGCAGCAGGCACAGTGCGCCACCCAGCAGCACCACGGCGCTGGCGATGTTGAACAGCACAGGCGGTTGCAGCCCGGCCGCCTGCATTTCGGCCACGCTGTTGTCCCACGCCAGCAGCTTGGCCAGGCCCGAGGACAGGAACACCACGGCCAGCAACAGCCGCGCGAGGAGCCACAGCACGCGGCTGTCGAGCAGGGTGGTGATCATCCGTGGCATGCAGGAACTCCGGGTTGAGCGTGGGACAGGCCGCGCAGCATCGGGCCTCAACCGCAGTTGAGGTCAAGGCTGGCTGAACGGAGCCCGGCGTTGGCCGGATCGCCAGCTTCTAATTGGACGAACGTTCGTTCACTATTCGCACCATGAACCGAGCCGACCGCAACGAGCAACGCATCGCGCAGATCCTGCAGGCCGCCCTGCAGTGCTTCCTCGCGAAGGGATTCCACCAGACCAGCATGCGTGACATCGCACAGGCGGCCAGTGTCAGCCTGGGCAATCTCTACAACCACTTCCCGGGCAAGGAAGCGATCATCCTGGCGGTGGCGGTGGCCGAGAGCGAAGAGCTGGCACCGTTGCTGCAGCGACTGGCCGCGTCCGATGGCGAACGCACACAGGTGATGGCCTTCCTGCAGGACTTCCATGCGCTGTGCCGGCAGCCGGAGTGGGCAACACTTGCAGTGGAGGTGCTGGCCGAGAGTGCACGCAATCCGGCCGTCGCCGAGGCCTTCGCGGCCAATCGCAGGCAATTGCAGGCGACGCTGGCCGAAGCCCTGCAGCAGATGGCACAGCGCGAACGTCGGCGTCCCGTACTGGCGCCGGCACTGCAGGCGCAGGTGCTGCTGGATGCCATCGAAAGCGACGCACTGCGTCGGGGGCTGGGCGAAGCCGATGGCACCAATGAGGCATCGCTGGATCTTGGCCTGCTCGCGCTGCTGCTCGGGGCACGCGCATGAGCGTCGTGGACCGGCGGTTGCACGGCCTGGACCTGGCCCGCTACCTGGCACTGGCCGGCATGGTGCTGGTGAATTTCCGTCTGGCGATGGCCGTGCCGGCAGAGGGTGAGGGTTGGCTGGCAGGGTTCTTCCATCTGCTGGAAGGCAAGGCTTCGGCGACGTTCGTTACGCTGGCTGGCTTGGGCCTGGTGTTGGCCACGCAGCGGCAAGGGTGGTGGCCGGCCAGCGTGCAGACCTGGAGGCGCGCGCTGTTCCTGATGGTGCTGGGCCTGCTCAACCTGACCCTGTTCCCGGCCGATATCCTGCACTACTACGCGGTGTATTTCGCGTTGGCAGTGCTGTGGCTGCGTGCCTCGCCGCGGGTGTTGGTGGCCAGCATCGTGGGCCTGGCGGCCTGTTCGTTCTGGGCGTTGCTGCATTGGGATTACAGCCAGGGATGGAACTGGCAGACGCTGGAATACGCCGGTCTGTGGCAATGGCCGGGCGCGGCCCGCAACCTGCTGTTCAATGGCTTCCACCCGTTGATGCCGTGGCTGTGCTTCTTCCTGCTGGGCATGCTGCTGGCGCGCCTTCAATTGTCGCAGCCTCGGGTGCAGCATGCATTGCTGGTGCTGGGCCTGTTGCTGATCGCGGCTGGACATGGCGTGCAGCAGCTCGCACAGGGAACGCTCTGGCAGGCGTGGCTGGGAACGCAGCCGATGCCGCCGGGACCCGCCTACGTGCTTACTGGTGCGGGCGCGGCCTGCAGTGTCATCGCCGCCTGCCTGTGGCTGACGCGTGTACGCCCGGGCCACTGGCTGGAGCCGTTCACCGCGGCCGGGCGCATGACCCTGACCCTGTACGTGGGTCACATCCTGCTGGGCATGGGCACGCTGGAAAGCCTGGGCCTGCTTGATGGCAGTGCCTCGCTCGCGTCGGTGCTGTTGTGGGCGCTGCTGTTCCTGATGCTGGCGACCGCTGCGGCGTGGCTGTGGTCATGGCAGTTCGCGCGCGGTCCACTGGAGGCGGTGATGCGCCGTATTGCAGGCTAGTTCTCTGGTCGTGCCGACGCGATGTTGTGACGGACATGTCTGTGTCGTGGCGAGCGCATCTGCGATAGTGGCGGCAGGTAACACTTTCCGCTTGCATCCATGTCATTCGCTTCGGCGCAGCATCTCGGCGAAGTCCTGCAACAATCCTATGGCATCACCCCGACCGCCGTGGTGCCACGCCCGGTGGGCGCCGACGCCAATGCCAGCGTGTATCGCGTCGATGCGCGGCACGGGCAGTGGTGGTTGAAATGCCGCACCTACCAGGTCGACCCATCGGTGTGGGACAGCCTGCACTGGATGCGCGGCACGTTGGGTATCGATGAGATCGTCGCGCCGTGGCCGGCACTGACCGGTGGTGCGTCGGTGCAGCGTTGGGGATTGCAGTTCACCCTGTTCCCTTATGTGGAAGGCCAGTCCGGGTTCGAGGCAGCGTTGAGCCGCACCCAGTGGAAACGGCTGGGTGAGGTACTGCGGCGCCTGCACGGTGCGCAGCTGCCGGCGGAACTGCAGCAGGCGCTGCCGATCGTCCGGCTGGAAACCGCGGCGCTGGAGACCGTCGGGCAGTGGTTGGCCGGCGAGGGCCTGGCGGCCGCGAAGGACGGGCTGGGCCGCGCATTCGTTTCGGTATGGGACCAGCAGCATGCACGCATCGCGGCGCTGCATTCACAGGCACGGGAACTGCTCGCGGCCTTGCAGGACGTGCCGGTAGACCTGCATCTGTGCCACACCGATCTGCATGCCGGCAACCTGCTGATGGGCAATGACGGAGGGCTGCACCTGATCGATTGGGATGGCCTGTCGCTGGCACCGCGCGAGCGCGACCTGATGTTCATCGGTGCGGCGGTTGGCGGGCGCTGGGGGCGCGAGAATCCGCTGGGCTTCGAGGACGGCTACGGCAGCGACCGCGGCGATCCGCGCTGGATCGCCTGGTACCGGCACTGGCGCATCCTGCAGGATCTGATCGAGTTCCAGCAGGTGCTGCTGGGCAGCGATGGTGAGGAGCGTTCGCCGCAACTGCGCCGGCAGTCGCTGCATTACCTGGGTGAGCAGTTCGCACCGGGCAATGTGTTCGATGCGGCGGAGCGGGTGTATCGGGCGCTGTAAACGCACGTCACCTGCCATCGATGAGGCGTCGCGCTGCGCGCGATGAGTCGAGCATGGCTCGACTCTACAGTTGCGCTCGGCTGCTCTTCGCGCCGCCATCGTTGATCAGGCGGGCAGGGATCATCCGCGCATGGCGCGGATCTACTCGGCCGGCTTGGCTGCCGACGAGGCCGCAGCGCTCGCTGCGCGGCGCGACAGCACGGCCTCGCGATGGGCGATGTAGGCGTTGGCGGCAAGGATGATGCCGGCGCCGATGATCGTCCAGCGGTCCACGCTTTCGTTGAACAGCAGCCAGCCAAACAGCGTCACTAGCGGCAGCTGCAGGAAGCTGATCGGGGTCAGTGCCGAGACTTCACCCAGGCGCAGCGCACGCGTCCACAGCAGCTGGCCGATGGTGCCGAGCACGCCGGTGGCCAGCAGCCACAGCCACGCCATGCCGGTGGGCCAGACCCACACGAACACGGCCGGCACCAACGACAATGGCACCCAGAACACGTAGGTGTAGAGCACTACGGTATCGGCACTGTCGATGCGGGTGAGCTGCTTGATCTGGATCGCCACCAGCGAACTCAGCACGGCGGCGGCCACCGCGACCAGACTGCCAGCGGTGAATCCGGCGGTGCCGGGGCGCACGATCACCAGCACGCCGATGAAGCCGACAACCACCGCCGCCCAGCGACGCACGCGCACGGTCTCGCCCAGCCACAGCACGGCGGCAATGGTGACGAACAGAGGGGTGGAGTACGAAAGCGAGACCGCCTGCGCCAACGGCAGATGGCCCAATGCCCAGAAGGCGCACAGCATCGAACCCAGGCCGATCGCACTGCGCACGAAGTAGCGCGGCAGCTGCTGGGTTTTCAGCGGCGCGTGGCCTGGCCGCAGCAGCATCGGCAGCAACGCCAGCAGGCCGAAGGCGTTGCGGAAGAACGCCACTTCCTGGGTGGGCACGTAGCGCGTGGCATAGCGGATCGCCACCGCCATCAGGCCGAATGCCATCGTGCTGCCGAGCATCAGCAGCGCCGCCCGCATCGGGGTGGCGCTGGGGGAGAGGGCGGGGGTGTTCACCACTGTGCGCCGAGCAGGCGGGGCTCCGGTTCGATTGGCACGCCGAACTTCTCCAGCACGGAAGCAGAGATGCGTCGCGCCAGCGCCAGCAGTTCAGCGCCGGTGGCGTTGCCGTGGTTGACCAGCACCAGTGCGTGGCTCGGCGCCACGCCAGCATCGCCTTCGCGGAAGCCCTTCCAGCCGCAGGACTCGATCATCCATGCCGCCGAGACCTTGCGCTTGCCGTCCTGGTCGGACGGGAACACCGGCAGCTCGGGGAAGTGCTGCAGCAGCACGTCGACCTGTTCCAGCGGCAGCACCGGGTTCTTGAAGAAGCTGCCGGCGTTGCCCAGTACATCCGGGTCGGGCAGCTTGCGGCGGCGGATCGCGATCACCGCATTGGCCACGTCCACCGCACTGGGCAGCTCCACACCCTGTGCCTGTAGTTCCTCGCGGATGCCGGCGTAGTCCATGCGCAGGTCATGCAGCAGTGGCAGCTTCAGTTCGATGGCGGTGATCAGGTAGCGGTCCATCTGCTGCTTGAACACGCTGTCGCGGTAGGCGAAGCCACACTGTTCGTTGTCCAGCCGCACCCAGGCCTGCTCCTGGCAGTCCCAGGCTTCGACGGCCTGGATGAACTCGCCGACCTGCGCGCCGTAGGCGCCGATGTTCTGGATCGGCGCGGCACCGGCGGTGCCGGGAATCAGGGCGAGGTTTTCCAGGCCGGACAGGCCTTCCTGCAGCGACCACATCACCAGGCCGTGCCACGGCACACCGGCACCGGCGCGGATCACGGCATGGTCGGCGCGATGCTCGAGGAAGCTGATGTCACGGTTGCCGAACACCAGCACGGTGCCCGGCAGATCCTCGGCGATCAGCACGTTGCTGCCGGCACCCAGTACCAGCAGCGGGCCGTTGGCCACCTCGGGCAGTGCCAATACCTCCGGCAGCAGCGCGGCATCGTGCAGTTCAAGCAGCTGAGCGGCGCTGGCCTGCACATGGAAGGTGTTCAGGGCCTGCAGCGGCGCATTGCGGGTGAGCGTCCAGCGCAGCGGGGCGTTGCCGTCGACGGTATCCATGGGTGTGCTCACAGTGGGGCCACCGCGCCGCGGCTCGGCGCTTCGCGGCGGCGACGGATCGCCTCCACGCATTCGGAGACGAGGGCCGGGCCACGGAAGATCAGGCCGCTGTAGCACTGCACCAGCGCCGCACCAGCAGCCATCTTGGCCACCGCGTCGGCACCGGACAGGATGCCGCCAACACCGATCAACGGCACCGACTCGGGCAGGCGCGAACGCAGGCGGCGCAGTACCAGGGTGGACTGCTCCAGCACCGGCGCACCGGACAGGCCACCGGCCTCGTTGGCCAGCGGGTCGCCGGCTACCTTGCTGTGGTCGATGGTGGTGTTGGTGGCGATCACGCCGTCCACCTGCAGTTCGCCCAGCACGCGGGCAGCGGCATCGATGTCGCGCTCGCTGAGGTCGGGCGCCACCTTGACCAGCATCGGCACGCGGCGACCGTGGCGGGCCGCGAGATCTTCCTGGCGGTCGCGCAACTGGCTGACCAGCTGGCGCAGCGCGGTTTCTTCCTGCAGTTCACGCAGGCCGGCGGTGTTGGGCGAGGAGATGTTGACAGTGATGTAGTCGGCCAGCGGGTACACCTTGTCCAGGCAGGCGATGTAATCGTCCACGGCCTGTTCGTTCGGGGTGTCCTTGTTCTTGCCTATGTTGATGCCGAGCAGGCCGCGGCGGTTGCGCGCGCGCTCGACGTTGCGCACCAGCGCGTCCACGCCCGCATTGTTGAAGCCCATGCGGTTGATGATCGCGTTGTGTTCCGGCAGGCGGAACAGCCGCGGCTGCGGATTGCCGGCCTGCGGGCGCGGGGTGATGGTGCCGATTTCGACGAAGCCGAAACCCAGCGCGAACAGCGCATCGATGTGCTCGCCATTCTTGTCCAGGCCGGCGGCCAGGCCGACCGGATTGGGGAAGGTCAGCCCGAACACCGTGCTGGGCATCGGCGCGATGCGTGCGGCCAGCAGCGGCGTGGTGCCGGTGCGATAGGCCAGGTCCAATGCGGACAGGCCAAGGCCGTGGGCGCGCTCGGCGTCGAGCGAGAACAGGAAGGGGCGGGCAAGCGAATACATGCGTCGGTTCAGTCCAGCGTGCCGAGGAAGGCTCGGGTTCGATATTCAAAAGCGACCTGGCCGTCGACCGCGTGGGCGGCGAACAGGTCCTGCAGAGCGTTGATCATCGGCGCGTGACGCGGATGACCGGCTTGCGGGGCATAGGAGGAGGACAGCAGGCGCCCGTGCAGGGCGTCGAAGTCCAGGTGCTGCACGTTCGGCAGCTCGACCATGCCGCGCAGGCCGGGGCCGAACCAGGCCTGCATGGTGGCATCGTCCTGGTAGCGCTCGGCCACGGCGGAGTAGTCGGTGCCGTAATCCAGCAGCAGCTGTTCGTAGCCGACCAGGAACGGACTGGCATCGAGCAGGCGCGAATTCCAGTAGATCAGTGCCTGGCCATCCGGACGCAGGATGCGCTGCCACTCGGCGCGCACCGCCACGGTGTCGAACCAGTGGAAGGCCTGCGCGACGCTGACCAGATCGATGCTGGCGTCGTCCAGGCCGGTGGCCTCGGCGCGGCCGTCCACCGCACGGAACTGCGGGTACTGCGGTGCCAGCCATTCCTCGGCCGCGCCCCGCATGGCGGCGTTGGGTTCAACCGCGACTACCGGATGGCCGCTGGCCAGGAACAGGCGACTGGAAATACCGGTCCCGGCGCCGATGTCGGCGACCAGCGCCTCGCGGCTGACGCCCATCGGGCCGTGCAGCCATTCCAGCAGCGCGGGTGGGTAATCGGGCCGGTAGCGGACGTAATCGGCGACGCGGCTGCTGAAGCGTTCAGTGCTGTCGGAGGTGGTCATGGCAGTCAGTTCGACATCGCAGCGAGCCAGGCCAGGCCGCCGAAGAACAGGATGAAGACCAGGATGGCGGCGATCACCGCGCCGACCATCACCCAGCCCAGTACCAGACCGGTGACGGCCAGGCCATCGCCTTCCAGTTCATGCGGGCGGCGGCGGATCTCGGCGCGGGCCATGTGGCCGGTGATGATGGCCACGATGCTGGCCACGAAGGGCAGGACGGTCCAGCTGGCGATGCCCATGACCAGGCTGACCACGGCCAGGGCGCTTGTCTGTCGGGGTGCCACGCTCATCGGGGTCCTCCTTGGCAGTGTGCACATGATAGTGCCTCTGCCCGGGCAATCCCATGCCCGACGGATGCGATGGCAGGCGTCGACCTTGGCAGACGAAGGGCATTCCAGCCAGGCAGGCCTCGACCTTGGTCGACGAACCGCATTCCAGCCGTGGTAGGCGTCGACCTTGGTCGACGAAAGGCATTCCAGCTGTGGTAGACGTCGACCTTGGTCGACGAAAGGCATGCCAACCAAGGTTGGCAACTACCGGAGTGCCGGTGTCAGCCCATCAACACCTGGCCACCATCCACGTTGAGCACATGGCCGGTGATCCAGCGCGCCAGCGGCGAGCACAGGAACAGGGCTGCATCGGCGATCTCGCGCGGGTGGCCGAAGCGGCCGAACGGAATCTTCGCCAGCGTACCGTGGTACAGCGCCGGGTCTTCGGTGCGGCGGCGGTCCCAGAGGCCGTCATCGAACTCGATCGAGCCCGGTGCGATGGCATTGACCCGGATCCGTTCCTTGGCCAGCGCGAGCGCCTGCGAGGTGGTGTAGTGCGACAGCGCGGCCTTGGCGGCGGCGTAGGGCGCACCACCGGGACGCGGCTGCTGCGCGGCAATCGAAGACAGATTGAGGATGCAGGCGTCGCTGGATTTGCGCAGCCAGGGCAGGGCCAGGCGAGAGGCCCGAACCGCCGCCATCAGATCGATCTGCAGGCTGGCCGCCCAGCCATCCTCGTCGTCGGCCATGCCATAGCCGGTGGCGTTGTTGACCAGCACGTCGATGCCGCCGAGCGCATCGGCGGCGGCCTGCAGCCAGGCCTGGATCTGGCTTGGATCGGCCAGATCGGTGGAAAACGTGTGCAGTTCGAAACCCTGTGCCTGTGCTTCGGCGCGCAGTGCATCCAGACCGGCCTGGCCGCGAGCGCAGACCGAGATCCGCGCACCGGCGCCGGCAAACGCCAGCGCCATTTCACGGCCAATGCCCTTGCTGCCGCCGGCGACCAGCACGCAGCGGCCGGTGAAATCAATCACCGGCTTGCCAGCCTGAAGAGCCGAGCCATGCTCGGCTGCATTTCCTGCGGTGTTCATGGCGCATCCTGCCGAGCATGGCTCGGCATTACAGAAAGCGTTACAGGTCGAACTTGATGCCCTGGGCCAGCGGCAGCGAATCCGAGTAGTTGATGGTGTTGGTCTGGCGGCGCATGTAGACCTTCCATGCATCCGAGCCGGACTCGCGACCACCGCCGGTGTCCTTCTCGCCACCGAAGGCGCCGCCGATCTCCGCACCGGACGTGCCGATGTTGATGTTGGCGATGCCGCAGTCGCTGCCGGCCGCCGACAGGAACTTCTCGGCGGTCTTCAGGTTCTGGGTGAAGATCGAGGACGACAGGCCCTGCGGCACGCCGTTCTGCATGTCGATGGCTTCGTCGATGCTGTCGTACGGCATCACGTACAGGATAGGCGCGAAGGTTTCGTGCTGGACCACGGCGTCGCTGTTCTTCAGGCCCGAGACGATCGCCGGCAGCACGAAGTTGCCTGCGCGGTCGATGCGGGTGCCGCCGGTTTCGATGGTGCCGCCGGCCGCCTTGGCCTGAGCGATGGCATCGAGGAACTGCTGCACGGCGCCATCGCTGTTCAGCGGGCCCATCAGGTTGGCGGCATCGGTCGGGTCGCCGATCTTGCCTTCCACCTGCTTATAGGCCTTGACCAGCGTGGCCAGCACGTCGGCATAGATCGAGCGGTGCACGATCAGGCGGCGGGTGGTGGTGCAGCGCTGGCCGGCGGTACCGACGGCGCCGAACACGATGCCCGGCACGGCCAGCTTCAGGTCGGCGGTTTCGTCCAGGATGATGGCGTTGTTGCCACCCAGCTCCAGCAGGCAGCGGCCGAGGCGGCGCGCGACCTTCTCGTTGACGGTGCGGCCAACCTGGGTCGAGCCGGTGAAGCTGATCAGCGGCACGCGGCGGTCATCGACCATCTTCTCCGACAGCGCGGTGCCGGCATCGTTGATCAGGAAGAAGATGTCCGGGAAGCCGGCTTCACGCAGGGCGTCGTTGCAGATCTTCAGCGAGGCGATGGCGGTCAGCGGCGTCTTGTTGGACGGCTTCCAGATGCACACGTCGCCGCAGATGGCGGCCAGGAACGAGTTCCAGCTCCACACCGCGACCGGGAAGTTGAAGGCCGAGATGATGCCGACCAGGCCCAGCGGGTGGTACTGCTCGTACATGCGGTGGCCGGGGCGCTCGGAATGCATGGTGTAGCCGTACAGCATGCGGCTCTGACCCACGGCGAAATCGGCGATGTCGATCATCTCCTGCACTTCGCCGTCGCCTTCGGGCTTGCTCTTGCCCATTTCCAGCGCAACCAGCGAGCCCAGGGCGTCCTTGTGCTTGCGCAGTGCTTCGCCGCAAAGGCGCACGGCTTCACCGCGGCGCGGCGCCGGCGTGGTACGCCAGACCTTGAAGGCTTCCTGGGCGCGGGCGACGACGGTGTCGTACTCGGCCTCGGTGGTCGCGCGGACCTGCGCGATCGGCTCGCCGGTGGTCGGGTTGACCGGGGTGATCAGCTCACCGCTGGTCGCGCTCGACCACTCCCCGTTGCCCAGGTACGTGCCAGCGTTGATCGCGTCCAGGCCAAGGGACTTGAGCAGCTCGGAAGACATGCAGACTCCTGTGTTTCGTTACGTTGTTTGGCGCCATCGCGGGCAGGTGGGGGACGCGATGAACAGAACCGCCGATGGTAGCAGAGGGAGGTTGCTGGGCTTTGGTGCGGTGCGGGGTGAAACCGCACCGATAGGCCATCCCTATTCGGGGTGCCTGTTCAGGCAGGCAGGGCTTCGTCCAAGCTGCGCGCGGTGTCAGGAATGGCCGGCTGCGGCGACCACGCGGGAGGATAGCGATGCCACTGCCAGGCACTGGCGATGATTGGCGCCAACTCGGTCCAGCGCGGCTGCCAACCCAGGATCTCGCGAGCGCGGGCAGAAGACGCCACCAAGCTGGCCGGATCGCCCGGGCGGCGTTCCGCCATCTCAAACGGAATTTCGCGTCCGCTGACCGCTGCCGCGGCTGCAATCACCTCATGGACGGAGAAACCCTGCCCATTGCCCAGATTGAAGGCGTGCGCACCCGGCGTGTGCTCCATGTACTCAAGTGCCAGCGCGTGGGCTTGGGCCAGATCCTGCACGTGTACATAGTCGCGCACGCAGGTGCCATCGGGTGTTGCGTAGTCATTGCCGAACACTTTCATGGCGTTGCCGATGCCCAATGCGGCACGCAGGACATTGGGAATCAGGTGGGTTTCGCAGGCATGGGCCTCGCCAATGCCCTGGTCGGGCAGGGCGCCTGCGGCATTGAAGTAGCGCAGGCAGGTTGAACGCAGGCCGTAGGCTGTGGCTGCGTCAGCGAGAATCCGCTCTGCCATCAGCTTGCTGGCGCCGTAAGGGTTGATGGGCGCCTTGGGGTGGTCCTCATCGATCACGTCCGACAGTGGATTGCCGAATACCGCAGCGGTGGAGGAGAACACGATGCGATCGATGTCGTGGCGCCGCATGGCGGCCAGCAGGTTCAGTGTGCCAGTGACGTTGTTGTCGTAGTAGGCATAAGGATCCGCAACGGACTCACCGACCAGCGAGCGGGCAGCGAAGTGCATCACGGCATCGAACTGGCGACCATGGAGAGCGCGTTCGAGCGCTTCGGGATCCAGCAGGTCGGCTTCCAGCAGTTCGCCCCAGCAGACCGCGTCGCGGTGGCCGGTGGACAGGTTGTCGAGCACGGTTACGGCGTGGCCGGCTTCGGCCAGGTACTGGGCCATGTGGCTGCCGATGTAGCCGGCGCCGCCGCAGATGAGGAGTTGCGACACGCATCTTCCTTGTTGCGAAAAAATTCGTGGGATTCTAGCAGTGCTGATGAGTTCGACGCCCTCAATAGGAGTCGATCAGTGGCAGCTATGACCTAAAATGACGTATTCTGATGCATTTTGATACATTTGTAATTCGTAATAATTATAAGCACTTAGGTGATTTTCCGACGGTGCCGTGGGGGTTCTTCCGACTTGAGGTTCCTATCTTTTGCCCTTCGCTTCATTCACAATTCCTCCACATTTAATTGACGTTGTCCGGACAACAGCGTGCTGGCTGGGGAGCCCATGCACGTGACGCCGAATCTTTCGGAGTCGTGTCGAGCGGATACTGGAGAAGTGCTTTGCTACATGGATCAGTAGAAGACCTTCCTGCGGAGCGGGCCCGCGCTGGCCGTCGTCGTGTCGAGGCCCGAGCAGCCCTCGAGCTTGGGCTGCGCCTGGGTGATCTATTGCTGCTGCCAGGAATGGCGGTGCTTTCTCACATCCTGCTCTATGGCGCAGGCGCGCCGGATTCGTCCCAGCGAATCGTGTTCGGTGCGGTGATCCTCAGTGCCATCGTCTGCTTTTCGGTAGCGCCGGTCTATCGCAACTGGCGTATTAGGGGCCTCCTGGCGGATCTCTGGCTGCTGCTGCTGGCCTGGTCGTCCACCTTTGCTCTGTTCTCGATCTATGTGGTCATCGTTGGGGTGGCCGACGCTGTTCCATCCAGTTGGCTGGTAGGGTGGTATGCGTTCGGGCTTGCTGCAATGGCCTTGTTGCGTGTGCTACTGAGGGTGCAGTTGCACCGCTTGCGCTCGCGTGGGATGGATCGAGAGCGCATCCTGCTGGTCGGGCTGCGCGCACCTGCATTGAAATTGCATCGCCTTCTGCGCGGCAAGCCGGAACTGGGCAAGGAAGTTGTTGGCTACTTTGCTAGCACCGGTGACATTGCGACCCGGCGTGGTGGAGACGCGCCACGTAGGCTTGGTGCGTTAGCCGAGGTTCCGCTGTACATGGATCAGCATAGGGGTGAATTCGATCAGGTATGGGTGTCAATGCCCATGGGGCACGCGGCAGCAATCAAGGATATGCTCAAGCAGATCGAGCGTTTTCCCGTGCCGGTGCGCCTGATTCCTGACACGACCGGCCTGGGGGCGCTCAATCCTGGGGTGCATCAGGTGGGCGATGTGCCGATGATTGGCGTGCGCCAGGGCCTGTCGGACCATCGATTCCGCCTGTTCAAGCGGATCGAGGACATCGTTGTGGCGGGACTGGCGGTGATCTTGTTGGCGCCGTTGTTTGCTTTATTGGCCCTCGGCGTGAAGCTGAGTTCGCCGGGGCCGGTGTTGTTCCGCCAGAAGCGCCACGGGTTGGGCGGTAAGGAATTCTGGATGCTCAAGTTTCGCTCCATGCGCGTGCATGCGGAGGGCGCAGGGCAGATCACTCAAGCGACGCGGGGGGATCCTCGCGTGACCCGATTCGGTGCCTTCCTGCGCC
Source organism: Stenotrophomonas sp. FR024 (assembly GCF_047500745.2). Classification (NCBI taxonomy): domain Bacteria; kingdom Pseudomonadati; phylum Pseudomonadota; class Gammaproteobacteria; order Lysobacterales; family Lysobacteraceae; genus Stenotrophomonas; species Stenotrophomonas sp. FR024. The sequence continues at coordinate 125,627 of NZ_JAXAXM020000004.1, read as the reverse complement.
GCAGCAGCCTAGATGAGCTCCCGCAGTTCTTCAATGTTCTGGGTGGGAACATGTCGGTGGTGGGGCCGCGGCCGCACGCGATCCAGCACAATGACCACTATGAACGGGTGATCGAGCGCTACATGCATCGTCACTACGTCAAGCCCGGGATTACCGGCTGGGCGCAGGTCCATGGGTTGCGGGGCGAGACACCGGAGCTTCGTTCGATGAAGAAGCGTGTCCAGTACGACATCGATTACATCCGGCGCTGGAGCCCGACGCTAGACGTGCGGATCATCGTGCTGACGGCGCTGAAAGTTCTTGGGCAGAAGTCGGCGTACTAGAGGGCGACTTCTGGAACTGCGACGTAATCCCATGAATATGTTGGCGATTTCATCGCCTGTAATGCACTTGTAAGGTATGCTGTGCGGCTGCCGCCGGCCTTGGGTGTTCTGGTCGCGTGCGCCGCAAGGAATGCCACAGGATCCAGGCCAGTGTTCAATAACGTTCTTTTTGTATGTGTCGGCAACATCTGCCGCAGTCCCTCCGCAGAGGTGATGCTGCGCCAGGCGGTCCAGGGCAAGGGCATCCAGGTGTCCTCCGCGGGTCTCGGTGCGCTGGTTGGGCATAGCATTGATGCCACGGCGCAGGAGTTGCTGGTGGAGCAGGGCATGGATGGCCTGGCCCATCGCGCGCGCCAGATCGATGACGCGATCCTAGGAGCTGCTGATCTGGTGCTGACCATGGAGCGCAAACACGTGCGCCGGATCTCCGAGATCGCTCCGCAGGCATCCGGGAAAACCTTTCTGCTGGGCAAGTGGCAGCAGGATCGGGAGATTCCCGATCCGTACCGCCAACAGCGTCCGGCGTTCGAGCATGTTTACAAGTTGATGGCCGAGGGTGTGGAGAGCTGGGCGCGGCACCTCTGAAGTCCCGCTGCGTATTCCAGTCCTGTAGCCCTTTCCCCGCATTGAAGACCCCCAATTCATGACCACTGAAGCCCGTACCTCCGCACCGGAAGACAGCGACGAGATCGATCTGCGCCAGCTGCTTGGAACCTTGATCGACTACAAGTGGTGGATCGTCGGCATTACCGGGCTCTTTTTCGTGGTTGCGGTGGCCTATGCGTTGCTGGCCACGCCGATCTATCGTGCGGACGCAATCGTCCAGGTTGAATCGAAGGTGCCTTCGTTGCCAGGCCTGTCGGATATCAGCCAGTCGTTGGGTATGGGCACTGGATCTGCAGAGGCAACCACCGAGATCGCACTGATTACTTCGCGTTCGGTGGTCGGTAGTGCGGTCGATGCGTTGAAGCTGGATATCACCATCGAGCCCAACCGCTTCCCGCTGCTGGGCGGCTACGTTGCGCGCAAGGCCGAGCGCGCAGATTCGGAAGCTCTGGCTGATGTGCGCTTTGGCATGAGCCGTTTCGGCTGGGGTGGCGAGAAGCTGGAGATCTTCCAGCTGGACGTGCCGCGCGCGCTGCAGGCGCGACCGATGACGTTGGTCGTCGGCGAGAACAACAGCTATGAACTGTTTGACGAGGATGACAATCTTCTATTGAAAGGGCAGGTCGGCAAGGTCGCGAGCGGGAAGGGGGTGACCGCGCAGGTTGCCGAGATGCGCGCGCATCCGGGTATGCACTTTGAAGTGTCGCGCCAGCGCCATCTGACGGTCATCAACGATCTGCAGAAGGACATTGCCGTGAGCGAGTCCGGCAAGGATTCTGGGATCCTAACCTTGGCCTATGAGAGTGCCGACCCGGTCCTGGCGCAGAACTTCCTGCAGCAGGTGGCGCAGGCTTACGTCCGCCAAAATGTCGAGCGCAATTCGGCCGAAGCCTCTGCGCAGCTGACCTTCGTCAAGGAGCAGCTGCCGAATGTCCGCAACCAGGTGGATGCGGCGCAGAAGGCGCTGAGTGCCTACCAGACGCGTGCGAACTCCGTGGATCTGACCCTGCAGACCAAGGGGCTGCTGGATCAGGAAGTGGCCGTGGAAACCAGCATCCAGCAGCTTCGCCTGCAGCAGGCGGAGATGGATCGCAAGTTCACCCGTGACCATCCAGCCTATCAGGCGCTGATGCGCCAGATTGGCGAGCTGGAAGGTCGTAAGAGCAGCTTCCAGGGCCAGGTCAAGCAGCTTCCGGAAGCCCAGCAGGAGCTGCTGCGCCTGACCCGCGACCTGCAGGTCAGCAATGAGATGTACACCGGTATGTTGAACCAGGCTCAGCAGTTGGACGTGGCCCGTGCCGGCACCGTTGGCAATGTGCGTATCGTCGACGCTGCCGAGGTCGATGCCACTACGCCGGTCAAGCCGCGCAAGGCGGTGGTGGTGCTGATCGGTACCGTTCTGGGCGCGTTCCTGTCGGTGGCGCTGGTACTGCTGAAGCAACTGCTCAATCGCGGCGTGGAAGACCCCTCGCAGATCGAAGAGCTGGGTCTCCCGGTATATGCCTCGATTCCGGTTAGTACGCAGCAGCAGACCGATTCGGTGCGCGGTAAGTTCCGCGCTGACGGCAAGTTGCATCTGCTTGCGGTGAAAGACCCGGCCGACCTGGCCATCGAAGCGGTGCGTAGCCTGCGTACCAGCCTTCACTTCGCGCGTCTGGAAGCCAAGAACAACATCGTGTTGATCTCTGGTGCGAGCCCCAACGCCGGCAAGACATTCGTGTCTTCCAACCTCGCGGCGGTGATCGCGCAGGCCGGGCAACGTGTGCTGATCATCGACGCCGACATGCGCAAAGGGACCCTGCACAGGGCATTGGGAGCTGCGCAGACGCCTGGTCTGTCGGATCTTTTGGTCGGCAAGGTTGACCGTTCGCAGGTGGTGCGAAGTCTGCCAGGCCTGGACAATCTGAGCTTCATCGCGCGTGGTGACGTTCCGCCGAACCCGTCGGAACTGCTGATGCATGCCAACTTCACCACGTTGCTGGAGGAGCTGGCACCGCAGTACGACTTGGTCATTGTCGATACGCCGCCGATCCTGGCAGTTACCGATGCTGCGATCATTGCCCATCATGCCGGTACCTGCCTGATGGTGGCGCGCTTTGGCCTCAACCAAGCGAAGGAGCTGGCGCTCGCCAAGCGCCGCTTTGAGCAGAACAACGTACGCATCAAGGGTGCGATCTTTAACGCCGTTCAGCGGCGTTCCGCTGGTTACTACAGTTATGGATACTACGAGTACAAATCTGTGACGTGAGGCGGGACTTGCTTTAGTCCGCTGCTGGATGAGGCTGCGGCGTGCTTTCTAATCGCGGCGCCCAATCTGCGCGGGGAACGCCCTTTTGGGGCAACTAACGAGATCTGCTAGTGGAAATTTCTAATGGCGAGGAATTGAGATTTTTGCCGTCTCAGGTCGTTGCAGAAAAAGGGGATTTTCTTCAGTGGGCTGTACTGTTCCATTTGTGGACGACTGCCTGTGCGGGATTGCTGAAGTATCTCGGTTTCCTTGTTGGTTTGCCATACTTTCATCTTGCTTCAAAAATCCTTCTTCTTTCTGTTGCGCTGGTCCCGCTTGCCCTGTTTAGGTTGCGGACGGGGCAGCTTGCTGTAGTCTCGGTTATTTTCTTGTGCCTTGCTAGTTCACTTCTGCTGAATGGAATTGCGCAGGTGATGATGGGGTTCTGGGTTCTTCTTCCATTCTTTTTTGGGATGATTTTTTATCAGTCTGTTCTCAGTCACTGGATGTTGCGGAAGATCAGGATTCTGTTGGGTGCGGCAATTACATTTCAGCTGATAAATTATTTTATTGTCTTTCCGTGGGAAGGGCTTACGATCGAAATTGGCGGAATTTCATCGCTGGTCGGACGGGAGTGGTCTGATGGCGGTGTTCGGCGTTTGGCTGGCTTATCCAGCTCGTCTATCGAGTCTTCTTTGCTCATCGCAGTCTTGGGTTTGCTCGTGGCCAGCACGGAGCGTCGATCTTTGATGCGCGTCCTTATCGTGCTGTTCGTCTTTATTTCCATTTATCTCAGCACAATGAAGACAGCTGCACTCGCATTTGCAATTTCCTCGATTCCGATCCTTTTGAATCGCAGGGTGGTTAGGCGCGCTCTTGGGTCATTCATTGTTGCTGGGTTGATCGTCGGCCTATTACTGCCGTTCTATATGTATTCAAAGGGCGCGGCAATCCCTGGGGGCGGGGGATATGCAAGCTTGCACGATAGGTTCACCGTGGTCTGGCCGGCAGTTATTCAGTATGGCATTGCCAATTCTGGCATGTTATTTGGCCTCGGGGTTGGGGGGTTGGGGGCATCAATGCAGCTCGGTGGCGGCGGATTTGCGTATGCCTTCGTCGATAACCTCTACCTTTATATGATCTTTGTGGGTGGAATCTATGGGGTTGCTTTGATTGCAATGATCTTTACAGCAGTTTTGAAGTTGACGCTTGCGAGTCGAGAGTTGTTCCTCGCTTGTGGGGGCACTGTTCTCTTTTTTATGGTCATCTACGGTATTACGCAAGTCCCGGCAGAGAGCTCGGTAGCTGCAGTTTTCTTGGGTGCAGCAATCATGCGGCCGTTGGCGGGCAATAGAGCGCATGCCATCCGCGTGCGGATTTGATTATTGCCTGCATATTAGAAAGTTATTGGGAGACGTTTGATGAAAAAGCCTAAATCGTATGCCGTCTTTAGGCATGAGCTCTTCAAACAATCCGAACCATTCATTAGGGAGCAAGCCGACTCCGTCCCTGGCTGGACGCCGTTTTATACTGGCCGCACGCGTTCTGCACATCCGGATGTCAATTCGTTTGCACTCTGGGATGATACGAGAATGGGGGCCTTTTCTAAAGGATGCCAGTCGATTCTCAGGTCCAGTAAGGGATACATTGAGCCACTGCGTGATGCCAGTGTAGAGTTGATTCATGCACACTTCGGCGTGGAGGGGGTCTATGCCGAAGGCTTGGCTAAAGAAATGGACGTTCCCTTAGTGACGACTTTTCATGGCTATGATGTAACGCTCAAATCTTCCGAGCTATTGCGTTCGATGAAGCCGGCATGGATTAACTACGTTCTATTTAAATCTGGTCTAAAACGCAGGGGGAACCTGTTTGTCTGTGTTTCTCGCCATATTGAAAGAATGGTTCTTGAAAGTGGCTTTCCTGAGGGGCGCGTTGTAACGCACTACATGGGGGTGGACGTCGATGCCTTCGCATATAAGCCCGTAGCGGAACGATCGGGAAATTACATTCTCCATGTAGGAAGGCTGGTGGAGAAGAAAGGGTGCATAGACCTCATCAATGCATTTCGCCTGATCCATCGTGGGCACCCTGATATTCGCCTTGTAATTGTTGGTGCGGGACCGATGGAGAGACGTATAAGGGATCTCGTGGATTCGTCGGGCCTTTCGTCTCATGTGGATTTGCTGGGGGGGGTCCCTAGAGAGCAAGCCCGAAAGCTGATGGAGAATGCATTAATGCTGTGTCAGCCAAGTAGAACGGCGGCAAATGGTGATACTGAAGGTCTTCCGATCGTTCTCATGGAGGCGGCAGCTACAGGCACCCCTATAGTTTCAACTTTTCATGCGGGAATTCCAGAGCTTATAAAGCAGGAAGTGAATGGTCTCTTGGTTGAGGAGGGGAATGTTGGAGCTATAGCTGAGGCTATGCGTCACTACATTATCAGCCCGGCTTTCGCTTCAAGGGTATCTGCTCAAGCTCGCGAGATAGTCGAGGATTCGTTCAATGTGAAAGTGCAGTCGGCTGTATTGGGTCGACTCTATGAGGGGCTTCTGTGAGGCTTCTCATCGTTACTCGTGTTCTGCCTCATCATTCCATTGGTGGAATGCAGGCAGTTGCCTGGGATTTGGCAAGAGAGTTTGCTCGCCTAGGTCACGAGGTGGCCATTATCACTGCGGAGATTAGCGATCGGCCAGATACATTCTGGGACAGTGGCGTAGAAATTCGCGGCATGAAAGGTGTTGCATGGCGGCGATACGGTGCGCGATGGAGGCGAGGACTTCTGGATGCCTGCCCCAGGGAATATCTGCTGTCCTTTGATGCGATTCTCGGCGTCAGTTCAGCCGCCAGTCCCTTCCTCGATTTGGGGCATGATGTTCGGAAACGCATCCATATGCAGGCGCATGGGACATCATTTGGCGAGCTGGTTTCAAAATGGAGATCTCGCCGCGCGATTGAATTGATTAAGTCTCTGAAAAATCTAGTCAATCTAATCAAAGATTTGCGTGATTATCCACGATATGCTTCTGTTGTTGCAATCGGTCAAGCCGTTGTAACTGAATTTGGGCGTTTCCCCATTGCACTCGTATTGAGTGGAGAAAGAGGGGCTTGTCTGATTAGCAATGGGGTTTCAGAAGAAACATTTCGGTATGATTCTGAGCGAGCTCTCCGTCTTCGAGAGTCAATGGGCTGGTGGAACTCGAAGGTAGTAGTTACAGCGGCGCGCTTAGACGGGCAGAAGGGGATCTACCAAGCGCTGGATGGCATTGCCGTTGCTTTGAGGGATGATTGTTCTGTTCGGTACCTCATTGTTGGTGATGGACCAGAACGGGTTCGTCTTCAGAGCAAGGTGCGTGAGCTGGGTTTGGAGGACTTTGTGCATTTTGCGGGGGCGGTTTCGCGAGATGAAATGGTGGATTACCTTTCGGCCGCTGACGTAATGCTGTTTACGACAGTTCGGGTCGAGGGTTTGCCAATGAATATTCTCGAGGCATTGGCGTGTGGTCTTCCTTGTATTGTTTCGCGTCATGTCGTCCAGCAAGAGCGGCCGTCGGAAGCTATAGAGGAGGTGGATCCCCACGATCCTGCGAGCGTTGCACGAGCTGTTAAAGTGATTCAACCAAGAATGGATCGTACTAGCTTGCTGCCGGAGCGCTATTCATTGCAGTATGCTGCACTGAGTTATTTGAATTTGTTTTCTGGTGCCAGTAGATCGAAGGGCGAAGTGCAATGATACGCGCGGCCTTGAAGCTCGCAACAGGCTCTGTCATTGGGAAACTGTCGGGAGTACTTAGGGAGATTTTACTTGCTACAGCTTTTGGAACCGGTGCGGTAGCATCGGCGGCGCGTGCATCCCAAACGGCTACGCTAGTTCCTGTAGAGTTCTTCGCCGCTAACGCGCTGTCAGCGGGATTTCTGCCTTTATACTCTTCCATTGAAAAAGAGGGCAGAGAGAGAGTTATAGGTTTATTCTGGGCAGTTCTTTCTATCATGGTTCCGATCTCCTTTGGCATTCTGTTGATGCTGCTGGTTTTGGCGGAATCCTGGGTTTCTGTAGTGGCTCCGGGGTTCGGTCCGGAGGCCAGGGGCCTAACGATAGAACTTCTTAAGGTGTCTGCGTTGGGCGTTCCATTTTATGTGGCTGGGAATTTGCTTTCATATCTGGCGATGGCCAATGGTGAGTTCTCGTTGGCTTCGATGCGCGCCACAATACAGAATGTCGGCATGATTCTTGGAATTGCGCTTGCATGGTGCTTCTCGGATTTTTCCTTGATTGCGTGGGCGTTCCTGTGTTCCTATGCACTGTATTCTGCATTGGGTGTTCGGGCTGCTTGTGTTGGGAGCTGGGCCCCTGTCTCAATGCTAAGGCGCGAATACTACTTTGATTCGATGTTTAGATTTCTTCGCGCAATACGACCCTTGCTCCTTCTGCCGGTCGTGCTTCAAGCAGGGGTAGTGGCGGAGCGCGCGATTGCTTCATTGATCTCTGACTCAACCGTGGCTGCGCTTGGGTATGCAAAGTTGATTACTGAGACTGGAGTGCTTCTTCTTGCGATGCCCTTGGGCCTCGCCGGTTTGGCCACAATGGGGTCAATGACGGCAGTTGAGTTCAGGTCAGTGCTTGTGAAGGTTGTTTCAGCACTTCTGATTGTCACGGTTCCGATCTCGTTCATTCTGCTGCTGCACGGAGAGACGCTTGTGCGACTCCTATTTCAGCACGGGGAATTTGGTGAGAATTCAACCGCTTCGACCGTTTCTATTCTTTCATCTATGTCTGTAGGGCTCTGGGCGCAGGTTGTAAGCTACTTTCTGGTTAAGGCCATGAGTGCTCGGATGCGCAACGGTATGGTCGTGGCTTTTACGATGATATCGGTTGCTGTACAAATTCTAATTAGCTTTCTTCTCTACAAGAAGATTGGTGGAGTGGCATTGGGTTGCGCGGCCGCGGCAGCCTCGGTGCTCTTGACTTTTATGTGTTGCTGGAATTTGGGTGTTCTTGGTGATTTCTCGAAATGGCTATTCCCCATGCTCATTATTGGGGGGGGGCACGTGGCAGCAGTTATGACGCTCCCTCATCCAGGTGTTGGGGAGCTTGGTGTTGCTGGAGTATTCTGTGGGTATTGGGTCCTGGCGCTTCTTCTTTGGAGACGGTCGCGCACAGTTGCTTTTGGTTTGATTCGCCGATCGCTGGGGAAGATTTATGACAAATAGGGATGTTATTTTGCTTTCCACGGCGGATTGGGATAATCCATTCTGGACCAATAAGCAGCATGTTGCATGTGAACTGAGTAGGCTTGGATATCGAGTCTTGTATGTTGATTCGGTGGGTCTCCGAAGGCCTTCTGCTTCTGCAAGTGATATGAAACGAATAATTGGAAGGATCCGAAAGGCCTTCGCCTTGCCTAGAAAGGTTAGGGATGGAGTATGGGTTGTTTCGCCCATGCTGCTACCGTTTCATGGAAATAGCGTGGTTGGGAGGGTAAACAGATCCTTGCTCGGATTCTCTTTCGCGGTCTGGAGTCGTATTGTTGGCCTTAAGCCATCCGTCCTCTGGACTTATAATCCAATTACAACGCAGTTGGTGGATTTGGATCGTTTCGCGACGGTGGTATATCACTGCGTGGATGATGTAAAGGCGCAGCCGGGCATGCCGTTTGAGGCAATTGATTCACGTGAAAAAGAGCTGGTACGAGAGTCGGATGTGATATTCGTTACTGCGGAGCCTCTTCTTGAGGGGCGTCGCGATATTAATCCAAATACTATTTACTACCCAAATGTGGCTGACTACGTGCACTTTTCGTCAGCGGGTTCGTCGGATGTCCAGGTTCCTTCGGACATTGCGACGCTCAAAGGGCCGGTGATTGGATTTGTTGGAGCGATTAGTTCTTATAAAATAGATTTTGAACTAATTGTTGGAATCGCCCGGCGCCGCCCTGACTGGAATATTGTACTTGTCGGGAAGGTGGGGGAGGGTGATCCTTGGACCTGTGCTGAATTGCTCAGTACCGCTCCCAATGTGCACCTCTTAGGGCCGCGGCCTTATGCTGATTTGCCTGCTTATCTCAAGGGTATGAATGTTGCCATTATGCCCAATATTCTCAATGACTACACTCTTGGCATGTTTCCAATGAAGTTCTTTGAGTATCTTGCTGCTGGCTTGCCCGTTGTAAGTGTGCGCCTTGATTCTCTGAGGGAGTTTGCACATGTGTGTAGATTTGCTTCGGGTGCGGATGAGTTTGTCAGCGAGATTGAGGCAAGCCTTATGGATGATTCAGTGGCCAAGGAGCGAGGTCAGATTGAGGCAAGGCGTCACACTTATGAGTCACGAACAGTCGCAATGTTGAATGACATTGGGCGCCTATCCAAACAACGAAAATCAGGGATGTTCGATTTGCAAGCCTGAGGCCGTTTCTCAGATGGTCCCTCTCCTTGGCTGGTGTAGGGACCTCTAAATAATTATTCTCGGTCTTGAATTTTTGGGCTTACGAGAGGGGCTGAGGCGTCAGATTCGTTTTGTACCCTTTGCAGTGCGAGGTCCGCCCGCGATCTCAACTGAAAGGCCCTTTGCTCGAGTGCAGTATTATGCAGCTGCGTTTAATCAATGGCATGATTTTTCTGTCGTTGATGGTTCTGGTGTGCAAGCTGAACTTCTTTCGCCAGCCTATTGCGGAACTCATCAGGACTGAATTTGTTGGCGTGCTTGGAAATCTGGGTGTGATTCCAAGGTGCGCAGCGCAGCTCGAATGATCTGATGGCGTTTTGGATTGACAACGAAGATTGCTCGGAAAAGAAAGATCCTGTTTCTCCTTCTTTGACGCTGTCGAGGATGCCTCCTTTCCCGTAGGCGATCACCGGCGTTCCAAACGCTTGCGCTTCCACCGGCGCAATACCAAAGTCCTCTTCAGCCGCAAATACGAAGGCGCGTGCCTCGGCAAGATGCTTCTCGAGCACTTCCTGGGGCTGGTACCCGAGAACGCTCACGTTGTGCTTGGCGAGCCGCTGCATCTGTTCCAGCATCGGTCCGCTGCCAATAACAACAAGCTTGCGATCAGGCATTTGATTGAACGCTTCGATGATCAGGTCGATGCGCTTGTAGGGCACCAGCCGGGAAGCGGTGACGTAGTAGTCTTGGCGGATAGAGCTGGGGAGAGTCTCCGGGATATCAACTGGTGGCGGGATCACAACAGATTCGCGCCCGTAGACCTTGCGAATACGCCGAGCAATGAACGTCGAGTTGGCGATGAAATGGTCCACGCCGTTGGCGGTCCGAACGTCCCACATGCGAATATAGGAGAGAATGATCCGTGCGATGGCACTCTTCAGGCCCCGGTCCAGCCCGGATTCGCGCAGATACTGCGGCTGAAGGTCCCAAGCATAGCGAATCGGGGAGTGGCAGTAGCACACATGGATTTGATCTGGGCCAGTGAGCACGCCTTTGGCTACGGCGTAGCTGCTTGATAGAACAAGGTCGAAGCCGCTGAGATCAAACTGCTCGATGGCAAGCGGCATGAGCGGAAGATAACTCCGATAGCTTTTGCGTGCACGTGGCATTTTCTGGATGAAACTGGTGTGAACCTTGTGGCTGCCAAGGAAAGAGCGATCTTCCTCAGGGAGGAAGTCCACCAGAGTGAATATCTCTGCCTGGGGGTACAGCAGTAGCATCTGCTTTAGTACCTTCTCGGCACCTGCATTGACTGTAAGCCAGTCGTGGATGATTGCTACACGCATGTTGTTCTTCCTTGCAGACTTCGATGTTGCCTGTTCAATTGGGTGGAATCGAGATGGCTCGATTTCCATGGGCTTACTTTGCGATGTTTTCGAGATTGTCGAAGAAGAAGTCCGGGTCCCGCTCCGACGTCAATTGGTAAAGCGAGTAGCTTCGACTCAATCGCGCGCCACCGTCTCGATATAGTGGATTCCAGGCGAACGTCGCACGGGCGCGAGTCGAACGAGGCAGCAGGAAGTCGAAGGGAATCGAAATGAAGATGCCCTTGTCGAAACTGCCTTCGCCAAAGTCCTTGGACGAAACGTCGGTCTTGGTGGCGTATGCGCCCATGTTGACGCCATTGTCGAAGGCGCGCGCAACCGAAATCGTGGCGCCCCAGTCCTTCGCCAGGTAGCGGCCGGCGCTGATCATGCTGGTGATCTTGTGCTCATCGCCCCACTGATAGTAGAAGCTGGCGTGGCCGGTGGTGGTGCTGTAGTCGCGGAAGCTGAAGCGCTGATCGAAATCGCGCTGCTTCACCCAGTTCAGCTCGGCACCCACCGCCCAGCGCTCGTTGAGGGGGCGGTAGAGGATCTCGCCACCCACGCCGCCGTACATGGCCTCGAACAGGCCGGCGTAGGCCGAGCCATACAGGTCCTTGCCCAGCTGATGATTGCTGGTGAGCTGCAGGTTGGTCAGGGTCAGGTCTTCCGTAGTCAGGTACCTGCGGATGTTCGTGCGGACCCGGGGCAGGTTGCTTGGCGCGTCGTAGCGGAAGCGGTCGTAGTTGTTGTACGCGTTGTAGCTGGCCGTTCCACTCAGCCAGGTATTCCGCGTGAAGTGGAAGTTGGCCGAGTAGGTGCCTGCGACCTGGAACAGGAAGAAGCCATCCGGTCCACCCAGCTGCTGCTGGTATCCAATATTGAACGCGCCGTCATAGCGTCGAAGTGGGGCCACATAGAGACTCTCGCGGCGCTGCTGCGCAGGCGCCGCCTGCTCGATGTGGCCTGCCAACTCGCTCAGCGGGGTGCGATTGTCGAGGTAGCTGTTGAAGGTGCTGCGCTCAATGCTGCTTTCCACGATGGGTACGCCCAGGCGGGTGTTCTCGATCGTGAACCAGCTGGTATCGGATGGCAGTTCTGAATCCAGGATGCGTGCCGCACGGCCAACACCCTGCGCGGGGTAGTAGAACCGACGCTGTTCACCGCTGACGATGACTTCCGATCCGCGCCGGCTGATGGCCGCGACGCGGAGGCCAGCGTTCTCTTCCAAAGTCCGGCTCAGGGCGGGCCAGTCGATGTCATCCATTGACTGTGCGGAGGGCGCCGCAGATGCTCGCGCAACCGGAGGCGGATCCAGCAGCTTGGGCGTGGACTTCGCCCGTGCCACATTGCCGCGCAGGGTAATGCCGAACATGGCTGTGTCGCCGCGTTCCCAGCCAAGATGCAGTTGCACGTTGGGATTCACGGCATAGCTTGCGCCCAGATTGATTGGGCTCTTCTGCGTTTGATTGTTGTTCTGTGGTTCGCGCTTGTAGTCGTTGCCGTCGTACTCAAGCTTCAGCTGCAGGGGTTCCCAGGGTGTCTGGTAGGCGATGCCACCGAAGATGCCGACGGGACCGCGGAACATGCCCTTGCTGTTGAAGTTGCCGGTGCCCTGCGCGCGTGGGCGCTCTTCAAAGCGGTCGCTGATTACCCGAAGCGGGTTCGAGAAGTCTCCTCGATTGCCGATGTAGCCGGTGGCAAGACCAAGGCTTGCATCGATCGGTCCGAACCGCTTGCTTGCAACCAGGTACTCGCTGGAGAACAGGCCGGTACCACCGATATCGCGGAAGCCTGCGGACACCTCGGGGGCCCATCGGCTTTCCTGCCACAGCCGGACCTTCAGGTCGATGGATTTGTCCTTGTAGTTCTGCTTGCCGCTCAGCCACTCCGGGCCATAGCGTCGATTCGCTACCGATACATAGCGGAATGCGCCTTCAACCCATGGCAGGGGCTGCATCACCACGTTGTAGCGACTGTAGGGCGAGGTATGGCTTGCGGTGAAGCTCACCTCGCCGTCGTCGGCCATGCGTGCGGTGGGGGTCTGCAGCAGACCAACGCCGCCCCAATCGCTGGCGGTGGGGGCGGGGGCTGTTTGTGCGTGCAATACAGCGCTGACGCTCAGGCTGAGAAGGGCAACACTGGCGCGTGCCAGTGGGATGGAGCGATGGCGCATCAGTATGAAACTCCGGGTGCATCCAGCACCTGGGTGGCAAGGAAGCGCACGGCATCCTCGTTGACGTCGGGGGCAATGTTGCGGATCTTGGCGGCGCTCAATGGTACGTAGATCACGGCGCCTGGCGCTAAGCGCACTGGAGCGCTCCGGTTCCACAGCGCCACGCCGAGCTGATGCACCTTGCCGTCGGGTTGGATGACGTAGAGGTCATCAGGGCTCGCCACCGGCAGCAAGGCACACGCGTTGCGGTAGCTTCGTGCGTCGAGTGTGGCTTGATGCTGCAGCTTGCACGGCTGTACGACCGCGCCAACAACCTGCACGGTTTCGGGTCGGCCGGGATAGACGACGCGGTCGCCCGCCAGCGCGGGTCGATTTTCCGCGGCACTCGCTTCCAGGCGGCGCGGATCAAGGAGCTGCGGTTCGCGCCCGGTCACTGGCAGGTCACCGAGCTCGCGCGCCAGCTGCGCGGCCGCGTCGGCAAGCTCCGGAGCATCCTGCTGGGAGGCGAGTGTTTCAAGATCGAAGAGCAGGCCCGCTTTGAGGCGGGTCTGTGGCGTCAGTGCACGTTGCCGAAGAAGGGCGGCGCCCAGCATATAGGCTTCTTCTTCCGGCGCTGCAGCAAGTGCGGCTGCGCTGAGGCGGGCCTCGGCGGGAAGCGTGTGCATGCCGGGATTGCGAACATGACCGGCCGCTTCGACGTTGATCGGCGATGAGGCATGCGCATGTGAGGCCAGCGCCAGTGCCAGCCCAAGGATGATCGGTCGCAGTGTCATCGGTTCTGCAGGTCCTGCGAGTAGGGCTTGAGCTGGACAACTTCAAGGCTGGTGTCGGGTGCGATGGCCTGGATGCTCTTCCAGATGAACCCGTTGGCAGGATCGACCCAGTAGTGGTTGTCGCGCTTCCAGCCGTCGCCCTGAAGCCGCTCCCGCACGTGCAACAGCTCGCGCTCGCTCTCCAGGATATGGACCTTCTCCTTGCCCAAGGTGGTCAGGGTGCCGGTGACGCTCATTCCATACCGGTAATCAGGCATGACGTCGTAACGGCGCTGCACGGTCGTGCCATCCCCGATCCGGTGCAGCGCGTGGAAGGGGGAATTCCCTTCGAGCGTCATGTCCTCAAGTTCCGGGCTGCTGCCATGGGTTCCGACGACGATGCCATCCCTGAGGAAGACGATGCTTCGCTCGGAGCTGTACCACGCCTGGCGACCGGAGTCGATGTTGCCAAGCACCAGAACGGCGCCCCCCGCTGGACCGGTGACCTTGATCTGCGGGAATCGATTGGCGGCCACCTCGGTGGCCGTGGGTTCCACGTTGGGCTTGCCCTGCAGCGCCATCTGCACCGACTTGACGCTGGTCTTGCCCACAACGCCGCAACTGGTTGCGGTGATGAGTACAAGCAAGGCCAGAGCCGCGGGGCGCTGGCGATTCGCTTGTCGGGTGGCAGCCTGAGCGATCCTGCTCATGGTGCGGGCCACCTTACTTGTCCAGGTCGCTGCGCGCGCTGGCGGCGTTGCTGATGATGGAGGTGAACGGCAGCAGCTGGTTCACGAACCGGCTCCAGCGGGTTACGCCAGCGGCACCGACAAACACGACATCGCCGGGCTGCAGGTCGAACTGGCTGGCCACGGCAAATGCGGTCGGCGACTTGGCTTCCAGGTGGAACACCTGCGACGGAGTGCTCTGCAGGTCATTCGAACCGCGGATCACGTAGACAGCGTTGCCGTTGGAGGTGGTCTGCAACAGGCCGCGCGCACGGCCAAGTGCCTGGCTCAGGGAAATCTCGCCGGTCTTGAAGTTCATAGCGCCCGGCTGATTGACTTCGCCGACCACGAATACTTCCTTGTGGTCGAGATAGGGCACGTAGATGTGATCGCCGGACTTGAGGAACACATTGGTGTCGCCGCCGCCGCTGCGACCCAGTCGGTCGAGGTCGATGGTGTAGGTGGTGCCGTCACGTGTCAGGCGAATGCCGGACAGGTCGGCCTGTGCCGGATCAAGGCCCGCCTGGCTGATGGCGTCGCCCATCGTCAGTGGCGTTACCGTCAGCGGAACAGTGGCGGCCTGACGCGAGGCGCCGGTAACCCAGACGCGCTGGCTGGCATAGGTCAGCATGGAAACGTCCACCTGCGGCGCTTCGATGTAGCGGGCCAGCTTGGTGGAGATCTCTTCGCGCAGTTCGCCGGGCGTCTTGCCCGTGGCGGTGATCTTGCCGATATAGGGATAGAAGAGCGTTCCGTCGGACTGCACGAGGCGGCCTGCGGCGTTCAGCTGCTGCTGCGGGCCGGCCGGCACGGTCAGTTCGGGGTGATCCCAGACGGTGATGTAGAGAATGTCGCCGGCACCGATGCGGTAGGGGCCCGGCTGATACTGGGTCAGAGCGGCGGGCAGCGCCGCGACATCGCGGGTGGCGCGCTCCATGGCGATCAACTTGGGCGTGATCGGAATCAGTTCGATCTGGTCGTTGCCAATGGGCTGATCATCGCGAGCGAAGGTGCTCGAGCGAAGATGCTGGCCTGGCGCCCACATGCAGCCGGTCAGGGTGAGTGCCACCGTCATTGTGGCTACGAAACGCTTGCAGTCCATCGAAATCTGTTCCTGGCCCGATCGGGCATGAAAAAGCCCTCGCCGAACGTCGCCCGGCGAGGGCGGGGTTACTGCTTCGGCGGACCGATCAGTTGGTGCCGGTAGTGCCGGTGGTGCCGGTCGTACCGGTGGTGCCGGTCGGCGGGTTGGTGGTGCCGCCACCATTGTTGTTGCCCGCGTCATCCTTGCTGCTGTCCGCAGCAACGCTGTACAGCACGCCAGCAGCGGCAACGCCCAGGCCCACGGTGGCGACGGTGGTCAGGGTGCCGGTGGCGGCAGCGCCAGCAGCTTCAGCGCCAGCAACTTCAGCGCTGGTTTCGGCGGCGACAGGAGCTTCCTGAGCGAACACCGGCGAGGACAGGCCCAGCAGGGCCAGGGCGGCAATCATCTTCTTCATCTACGGGGTCTCCTACTCCGTGAGGGAAATTTTTCCACCGCTATGTTGGCTGCTATTCATTTGCCCTGTCAAGGAACGTGAAGGAAATGTGGGGTCGCCCTGGCGATTCTCAGAAGTGTTGGAAGATCTCAGCCCTGCCGGAGATGAGCTTTGCTAGTGCAATGACGAGTCGGTGCGTATGGACGTCCGGCAAGGCGAGGGGTAGGACCATTCCCGCGAGTACGGCAGCGACAACAGCCATCGCACGGGCACGACCGACGGGTGATGCGGCGTGCAGTGCCCATGTGCTGCAGCTCAGTCCAAGTGCCAGCCCGGCAATGACTTCCGAAAGGCTATGGGCATGCAGCGGGATTCGTGACCAGGCAATAGCGGTGGCCAACAGCACGCCGATTACCAGGCCGATCGCCCGTGCGCGCTTGCCGGGGCCGGCAAGCAGTACACCAACGACTGGATAGACGACACTGGACATC
Organism: Stenotrophomonas sp. FR024; assembly: GCF_047500745.2. NCBI lineage: Bacteria > Pseudomonadati > Pseudomonadota > Gammaproteobacteria > Lysobacterales > Lysobacteraceae > Stenotrophomonas > Stenotrophomonas sp. FR024. Next base: position 109,103 of record NZ_JAXAXM020000004.1, on the reverse strand, counting down.
GCGGCATGCCCGGAGAAACCGGTGAAGTGCACGCTCTTGATGCCAATCCCCCAGCCCATGAAGGCCAGCTTTGAGGCAAGCGTGACGCCGGCGGTGACAGCGATGGCCAGCAGCCATTGCCATTTCAGGCGTGCGTCTGCGCGGGGCAGGGTGATCAGTAGCACCAGGGCCATCGGCAGCAGCCAGCGGCTGTCGCCGAGGGCGGAGAGCGTTCGCCAGACGTCGGACATCCAGTTCACAACGGGTCGCGGCGGGCCAGCATATCTACTCCGAGGGCTCTGCAGAACGCCCCGCGCTTGGTCCATTCAGCCAGACGAGGTATCCTTTCCCGCTGCCAATGGCCCCGTAGCTCAGCTGGATAGAGCGTCCCCCTCCTAAGGGGAAGGTCGCCCGTTCGAATCGGGCCGGGGTCACCATCTTCCGCAGGCGCATGGCAGCTGCACTCCGGGGCTTTACAACAACCCCAGCCCACCCAGCACCGCCTCCACCTCCTCGCGCTCACCGTCCCGCAGCCCCTGCAACGGCAACGGCAGGCAGTTCTCGCCGCACAGTCCCAGCAGTGCCGCCGCGCAGGCCATGACGCGAATCCCGCCGAACCGGTCATACAGGGACCACAGCGGCGCCAGCCGCGCAGACAGGGCAATAGCACCCTCTTCATCGCCACTCCCCACGGCCCGCATGATCTGCAGCGCTACCTCGGGGAAAAGCCCGGCGGTCACCGAATACCAGCCGTCACACCCCGCCAGCAGCCCTCGCACCGCCGAGGCGTCACCACTGACGCCCAACGTCACATGTGCGGGAACGCACGCACGCAGTGCAGCAACGCGCGCGTCAGCCTCGACGGGATCATCAGCAAGGCGCGGAATCTTGATCGAAGCGATGTTGGGCAGCGCGGCGATCCGGCCATGCAGTGCATCGGTGAAGCGAAAGTGGGTGGTGCCCGGATTGTCGTAGACGCAGATAGGCGTGCGGACCGCTGCGCATATTGTTTCGAACAGTGCTTGCACCTCATGGTCCTTCAGGGGCTGGTAAGACACGGGGGCGAGCAGCAGGCCTGCAGCACCTGCATCCTCGGCGTCCAGGGCCAGCTCCAGCACATCGCGGGTACGCAGTGCACCGATGCCGGCGATGACCGGTACGCCTCCTGCGTGCGCCAGGGCTTCGCGCAGCACGCGCTTGCGCTCGTGCTTCTCCAGATAGGCGTAGCTGCCAGTGGAGCCAAGCACGCCCATCGAATCAACATCGGAATCGGCCAGGCGCTCGACCAGTCCGGCAAACGCACGAAAGTCGATGCCGGTTTCAGAGAGCGGGGTCAGTGGAAACGCGCTGAGGCCTTTGAACATGGGATCTCCCGAAGGGGGAATGGGCTGGACGCCTGGAATTGTTTATTGTCCTATGACAAAACTCAAGTGTCGCCACGCAGCGTGTCTAATCGCCACGAATGACGCACCATGCGGGTCATGAAACCAAGCCTTTGCGCCATCCAGCCTTCCCACTACGCCACCATTGCCGATTGGCTTGATTCCGCCGAGGCCACCCAGCGCTGGGCGGGCCCCGGCGTGCCGTTTCCTTTGCCGCAGGAACGGTTCGCGCAGGTGCTCGAGCTCGAGGCGCGGCCGGGCTGGGCGCTGCTGGACGAGCAGGACCAGTGCCTGGGCTTTGGCCAGTACTGGATGACCGACGCCGGCACCGCGCACCTGGGCCGCATCATTGTTTCCCCGCTGGCACGCGGGCGCGGCCTTGGCCGGCTGCTCATGCAGGCCTTGAGTGCACAGGCGCTGCGCGAAGACGGTATCCAGCGGCTCACCCTGCGCGTCTATCGTGACAACACAGCCGCCGCGGCCCTGTACCGTGACCTTGGTTTCCAGCAGGTGGAGGCGTCTTCGACGCAAGAACTCCTGTTCATGCAGCGCACGTTGGCCTGAACTCCGCTCAGGCCGGCGAGGTGGCCTGCAGGGCACACCATTGTTCTCGGGTGATGCGGCTGATGTGCTCGGTGCGGTAGTCGCCGAGGAAGCTGTTGAACTTGTTCACCTCGGTATGGTGATGCTGGAAACCGCATTTGCTCTGTGCGCTGAGCGATTGCAGGTTGTCAGCGAAGTAGCCGCACCACAGTGCGTCCAGTTCCAGCTGCATGAAGGCGTGCCGCATCACTTCGCGCACCGCTTCGGGCACCAGTCCGCGGCCCCAGTACGGAACGCCGATCCAGTAGGCGATCTCACCCTCTCGATCGCTGATCTCGAAGTTGCTGTCGGTGCCGATCAGGATGCCGACACAGCCGATCGCGTGGCCGTCCTCGCGGCTCTGCAGCGCGTAGACCTCTGGCCGGTTGAAGACGGTGCGGATGATTTCGGTACTTTCCTCAACGCTGGTGTGCACCGGCCAGCCGGCGATGGGGCCCACGCGCGGGTCGCGGGCGTACTCGTACAGATCGGCAGCGTCGGTGTCGCGCCAGGGGCGAAGGATCAAGCGTTCGGTGTGCAGCTGCATATCGGTTCCACGGGAACAAAGAGAGTGCACAGGCTAGGTCGCCAGGCGCGATCGGCCCAGAGCGGGACCATGATGGTTTCGGTACTTTTCACAACGGGTGGTTGAGCCCGGGTATGCTGGGGCCCGGAATACAGCCGGATCGGCCCATGGATCGCGTACCCCAGCTCCTGGACCAGGACGAATCCATGCGCCTGGAGGTCAGTACGCTGGCCGAAGGGCAGGGCGTCCCGTTGTCGTTCGGCCACGCTTATCTGGCGGTACTGGTATGCGTATCGGGGCGTGCGCGCTTTGCACTGAACTTCCGCGAGGTAGCGGTGCAGCGGCACGATGTGCTGGTGCTGGCAGAGGACACGCTGGCGCTGCTGCGGCAGCGCTCACGCGGCTTTCTGGCGGTGGTCTGCCTGATGCCCAAGGCGCTGGCATCGGAGGTGGCCTATGTGCTTCCCAATGCACTGTTCAAGTTCCTGCACGATCAGCCCCACTGCGTTCCGTCGCCGCTGGACGTGCCGCTGCTGCAGGGCTGGCTGCAGCAGTTGATGGATGCGCAGCACAATGGCGGCCGCTATCGTCACGTGATGCTGCGCAACCTGCTGCAGACGTTCTTCCTCAAATTCGCAACGCTGTTGCCGGCGCGCAGTGTGGCCGTGGCGCAGGTCAGCCGACGCGAGCGCTTGGCCTGGAATTTCTGGGAACTGGTCGGTGAGCGCAGTACGCGCCAGCGCGACGTGCAGTCCTATGCCGACGCGCTGTGCATCACCCCGTTCTATCTTTCGCAGCTGACCCGCGAGTGCTTCGACGAAACGCCAAAGGCGTTGATTGATCGCCAGGTGGTGCTGGAAATCAAGGCGCTGCTGACCTACAGCGAATTGCCGATCGGTCGCATCGCCGAGCGACTGTGCTTCGAGGATGCATCCTACCTGTGCCGCTACTTCCGGCGGCACACCGGGCAGTCGCTGACCGGCTATCGCCGGGCAGGGCAGGGCGGTACTAGTGCGACACGAACAAGGGCGCCGGTACTTCGGCCAGCAGATCCTCGGTGACCCCGCCGAGCACACGCTCGACCACCCGGCTGCGGCTGTAGGGGCCCAGCACCAGCAGGTCGGCGTCGGCATCGAGCACGTGCTGGCGGATGGTCGCGGCAACGCCGCCCTGGCTTGAACTGATCGCCTGGATCTCTACTTCGACGCCGTGCCGCGCCAGGTGCTGGGCCATCTCGGCGCCAGGTGTGGCCTCGGCCTTGGGCGTGTCGACCATCAGCAGGTGCACCGCTTTTGCACGTGCGAGCAACGGCAGCGCATCGGCTACCGCACGGCGTGCCTGCTTGCTGGCATTCCAGGCCACCACGATGCGATGGCCGACCTGGTCGCCATGCCAATGCGGTGGCACCAGCAGCATCGGCACGCCGGTCTGGCGCAGCGTTCCTAGCGGGTGCCAGCCAGAAGGGGCGCCGGGAGTACGCGGATAGCCGGCGATGATCAGGTCGCAGTACAGCGACTGCAGGGCCAGGTCGGCGCCGCCGAGATAGTCCGAGACGATGCGCAGTTCGGTGCTGATCTGCAGCGGCTCGGACACGGCACGCAGGTTCTGCATCAGCAGCGCGGTGCAGGCGGCATCCGCGCGCGCCTCGTGGTCGAGTGCGGCGGCGATGCCGGCACCGCGCGCGAAGCCGTTGGCGATGTCGGTGGGATGCTGGGCGGTGGAGACCGCGACCAGATGGGCCTGCTGTGCCTGCGCCAGATGGGCGGCGATGTTGAGAACGCGGTCCCCGGTGTCGCTGGCGTCGAACAACACAGCGATATCGCGTAGTGGATGCAGCATGGCGTTGTCTCCTTCGATGCCTGTGACGCGTTCCCTGCCGTGCACCGACCCGGGTGCACCGGACGCATCTCTATTTTAGCGCATCGGTGATCCGAATGAATCATCTTTGATTCAGTTTATTAATTGGTGATTCATGCTAGCGTGAGGGCGAACCCACACCTCAGCGCTTTCATGCGACCTGCCGCAGCACGCACCCGCCGCGACCTGCCCCATGCGCTGGCGGCCACCCTGGTCAGCCATCCACGCTGCACCCTCAGCGAACTCGCGCGCGGGGCGGGTATCAGCCGCGCGACCCTGTACCGGTTTGCGCCCACCCGGGAGGCGATCGACGAGGCACTGTTCGCGGCCGGCTTCGAGCGCGTGGAAGCGGCGGCGGTCTGGTTCGATGAGGGCGGTGATGCACACCACGTGCTGGAGCAGGTCACCGCCACGCTGCTGGCGGACTGGGAACTGGTAACGCTGCTGTTCGCGCGGATGATGGAAGAGCAGCAGCGCCAGGGTGACCTGCATCTGCTGCCGGAGCGCTGGGCGCCGATCGGCGAGCGCTTCGAAGCCTTCTTCCTGCGTGGTCAGGCGGCCGGAGAGTTCAACGTTGGTTTCACCGCAGTGTGGCTCGCGGACTTCTACTGGACCTGCTTCTACGGCATCACCTGGTCACTGGCGCGCGGTCGGCTGGCGCCGGCAGCGGCAGCCTCTACGTTGCTGGCTTCGTTCCAGCGGGGGGCGATGACGGGTTGACCGCAGGGCCCTGCTGCCGGGGCACCGTGGATTACGCCTGCTTCAACAACTGCACCAGCTGGCGCAGGCGGTACGGCTTGGGCAGGAATTCCACCTGTTCCGGCAGGGGCGGCAGCTGCGAGCGCGCATAACCGGACGACAGGATCATCCGCGCCTGCGGCTGTTCGCGCGCCACATGCTCGCTCAGTTCGATGCCGGACATGCCGTTGGGCATGCTGACGTCACTGAACACCACGTCGAAACGCGCTTCGCCCTTCAGCAGGGCGGCGGCCTCATGCGCATCGGCGGTCGTGGCCACGTCGATGCCGAGGTCGCGCAGGGCCAGGCCGATCATTTCACGCAGATCGGTCTGGTCTTCCACCATCAATACGCGGATCGGGTCATCGGTCATCGGCAGGGTCCTCCATTGCGGGGAGCAGCAGGCTGACCGTGGTGCCGACACCGGGCGTGGTGGACACGTCGACGAAGCCGCCGCTCTGGGTAGTGAATCCGAACACCTGGCTCAGGCCCAGGCCGCTGCCTTTGCCGATGTCCTTGGTGGTGAAGAACGGCTCGGTCGCCCGTTCGGCGATGTCGGCCGCCATCCCGTGGCCCTCGTCGCAGACGCTGAGGGTGACATAGCCACGTTGCAGCGTGGAGTCCGCATCCGGATCGAGGCGATGTTCCAGCGCAGTGCCGATCAGGATGCGGCCGCCTTCAAGGGTAGCATCCGCGGCATTGGCGACCAGATTGGCCAGCGCCGTCTGCAGCTGCAGCGCATCGGTGTTGATCGCAGGCAGGCCGGGCGCCAGCTGGGCATCCAGCACCACCGTGGGCGGGCAGGCGCGTTGCAGGTCCGGCAGCCACTGCCGTATCAGCGCATTGATATCCAGTGGTTCGCGGATCAGGGTCTGGCCGGTGCTGAAGGCCAGCAGCTGGCGGGTCAGCAGCGCACCACGATCGGTCGCGGTCTGCGCCGCATCAAGCAGCTCGGCGGCGCGTGCATCGTCACCGTTCACGCGCAGGGACAGCAGGTCCAGGGCGTTGCCGATGGTGGTCAACAGATTGTTGAACTCGTGCGACAGCCCGCGGCTGAGGCGGCCGACGGTCTCGAACTGTTGGGTATTGCGCAGCGCACGCTGGGCATCACGCAGCAGCCGCTGTGCCTGCCACTGCTCGGTGATGTCGCGGGTGATCTTGACGAAGCCGAGCAGCTCGCCTGCTTCGACGACCGGCTCGATGACCACGCTGGCACGGAAAGATGAGCCATCGCGGCGCACCCGCCAGCCTTCACTGGCGACGTGACCGTGCTGCGCTGCGAGGCGGAGCAGGCGTTGCGGTTCCCCTGCCTCGCGGTCGGCGGCCAGGTAGAAGCGACCAAAGTGGGTACCCACCACTTCATCGGCTGAGTAGCCCTTGATGCGCTCCGCACCCGGGTTCCAGCTGCAGACGATGCCATCAGGATCAAGCAGGTACAGCGCATGGTCGCGCACGCTGTCGATCAGCAGTCGCAGTTGGCGGGAAGGGTCCGTCAGTACGGACGTCGTAGAGGCGGCAGCGTCCACGTAAAAATAAGTGTTACCCCTGTGAGGGACGTGAAGCTAGGCATTCAAGTGTGAAGGAGGCGTGGAGGCGGGACACGTGCCAATGGTCCTGTGCGGCTGAATACGACACGGAGTACCATCACCCACCCTTTGTGCTCTGGAACCGACCTGCATGCGTCCTGGTGCGACTACGCGTGACCGCTGGATCTGGATGACCTCCGCCGTACTGCTGGCAGCGACCATTGCGTTGGAACTGGTGGTTCCGCTGGGCTACGCCGTCTGGCTGGCGTACTTCCTCGCTGTCGGCGTCACGCTGTTCCAGCGCAGTGCACGCGCGCCGTTCATCGTGGCCGTCGTCGCCTGCATCCTGTTGATCATCGGCTACAACGTTGCCCCGGCCAGCTCCAACTCGGCGTTCTCGTTCGTCAACCGCAGCATTGGCGGGTGTGCGTTCCTGATGATCGCGCTGATCGTCTCCCGCGCCATCCAGGCGCGGCGCGACGCGATGCGCGCGCTGTGGCTGCAGGAGGCCGAGAACGCGGTGGCGATGAGCCTGCGCGGTGACCTGGGTCCGGAGCAGATCGCCGAGGCGGCGGCAACCAGCCTGGGGGCCAAGCTGCAGGCCGACGTCGCCGCCGTCTACCGCCTGGAAGGCGGGCGACTGCAGCTGACCGGCGGCCTGGCGTTGCCGTCCGGTATGCCGGCGTCGCTGGCATTGCAGGAGGGCGTGGCCGGGCAGGTGGCACGCGACGAACGCATCCGCCACCTGCATGGGGGGGATGATGCGGTGCTTGAGCTGCAGACCAGCCTGGGGCGGTTGCCGGTGCGCGAGCGCATCCTGGCGCCGATCAGCAGCGATGGTGTGGTGGTGGGCATCATTGAACTGGGACGCACCCGCGCCGGCGAACAGGATCGACTCGATGTCGAGCTGCTGGAGCGCTGTGCCGAGACCATCGGCATGGCGCTGCGTGCATCGCTGCTGCGCGCACAACTGGTGGTACTGCTGGAGGAATCCCAGCGCCAGGGTGAGGAGCTGCAGGCCCAGCAGGAAGAGCTGCGCGTGGCCAATGAGGAGCTGGAAGAGCAGAGCCGCAGCCTGCAGCACTCGCAGAGCCATCTGGAAGAGCAGCAGGCCGAGCTGGAACAGAGCAACGTTCAGCTGGAGGAGCGCACCCACGAGCTGGAGGCGCAGAAGCAGGCGCTGCTGGTCGCGCAGAGCCAGCTGGTGCGCAACAGCAACGAACTGGCCGCCACCTCGCGCTACAAGTCCGAGTTCCTGGCCAACATGTCGCATGAACTGCGCACGCCGCTGAACAGCTCGCTGATCCTGGCCAAGCTGCTGGCCGACAACAAGGACGGCACGCTCACCGAAGAACAGGTGAAGTATGCGCGCGCGATCCTGTCGTCCAACAACGATCTGCTGGCACTGATCAATGACATCCTGGACCTGTCGCGCATCGAGGCCGGCCACGTCGAGCTGGCCGATGAAGTGGTGGTGACGGGCAGCGTACTGCAGCGCCTGCGCGAGACCTTCGAGCCGATGGCGCGGCAGAAGGGCCTGGCCCTGCAGATCGAGGCCGATGCGCTGGCCCCCAGCCAGCTGGTGGTCGACAGCCAGCGCCTGCAGCAGATCCTGAAGAACCTGCTGGCCAATGCGGTGAAGTTCACCGAGCATGGGAAGGTCAGCCTGCACGTGCGTGCGGGCGGTCAAGGACGCATCCGTTTCGAGGTCTGCGACAGCGGTATCGGCATTGCCCGCGAGCAGCTGCAGGTCATCTTCGAAGCCTTCCGCCAGGCCGATGGCAGCACCCGCCGCCGCTACGGTGGCACCGGCCTGGGCCTGTCGATCTCGCGCGATCTGGCCGAGCGCATGGGTGGCAGCATCCAGGTCGACAGTGAACCGGGTCGCGGCAGCTGCTTCATCCTGGAACTGCCGTTGCAGGGCGCGCCGGTTTCGGAACCGGGCGAAGTGCCTGCCGCCGCCTCAATAGCGCCTGCGCCGCAGCCTGCGCCGCCGATCGCTGCGCGTACCCCTGTCGCACCGACCGTTGCATCCGTGGCGCCCGTCACCGCCAGCGTGGCCGATGACCGCGGCCGTCGCCAACGCGCCGGCCGCTTGATCCTGGCCGTCGAGGACGACGCCACCTTCGCCGAAGCGCTTGTGGCCCTGGCCCATGAACTGGACTTCGACTGCGTGGTGGCCGGGACTGCCGAAGAGGCACTGACCCTGGCCAGCGAACTGCGCCCCAACGGCATCCTGCTCGATATCGGCCTGCCGGACGTGTCCGGCCTGAGCGTGCTGGAGCGCCTGAAGCGCAACCCCGATACCCGGCATATCCCGGTGCACGTGGTTTCGGCGATGGACCGCAGCCAGGTGGCGCGCGAGCTGGGTGCGATTGGTTTCGCGATCAAGCCGACCACGCGCGAGCGGCTGGTGACGGCCATCGAACAGCTGGAACAAACCAGCCAGCGCGACGTGCGGCGCCTGCTGATCGTCGAGGACGACAGCGAGCTGCGCCACAACCTGGAACTGTTGCTGGGCCGTGATCAGCTGCAGATCGTTGCAGTGGGAACGCTGGCCGGCGCGCTGGAGCAGCTCAGCACGGTCACCTTCGACTGCATGGTGATGGACCTGTCGCTGCCCGACGGCAGCGGCTACGACCTGCTCGAGCACATGGCTGGCAACGATGATGTCGGCTTCCCGCCGGTGATCGTCTATACCGGTCGCGCGCTCGGCCGCGAGGAAGAGCAGCGCCTGCGCCGCTATTCGAAGAGCATCATCATCAAGGGCGCGCGTTCGCCCGAACGCCTGCTGGATGAGGTCACCCTGTTCCTGCACAGCGTGGAAGCCAGCCTGCCCACCGACCAGCAGCGCCTGCTGCGCGAGGCCCGCCGTCGCGACACCGTGCTCGATGGCCGTACTGTTTTGCTGGCCGAGGATGACGTGCGCAACATCTTCGCGCTGTCCAGCGTGCTTGAGCCGCTGGGCGTGACGCTGGAGATCGCGCGCAACGGCCAGGAAGCGGTGGATCGCCTGGCCGAGCGCGAGGTCGACCTGGTGCTGATGGACATCATGATGCCGGAGAAGGACGGCCTGGCCGCGATGCGCGAGATCCGCGCGCAACGTCACCTGCAGGACCTGCCGATCATCGCGCTGACGGCCAAGGCCATGCCCGATGACCGCGAGCGGTGCCTGCAGGCCGGTGCCAACGACTACATCGCCAAACCCATCGACGTCGACAAGCTGGTCTCGCTGTGCCGGGTCTGGTGCTCGCGGCAATGAACGAACAGGCGTTGTTCGACCTGGAGTTGAAGGTTCTTCTGGAGGCGCTGTACCAGCGCTACCACTACGATTTCCGCAGCTATGCGGTGTCGTCGCTGCGCCGGCGCATGCGCCAGGCGATGCAGCGCTATGAGTGCGAACGGCTGGTCGACCTGCAGTACCGGCTGCTGCACGAGCCGGAGCTGTTCGCCCAGGCCATGCAGTTCTTCACCGTGCAGGTCTCGGAGATGTTCCGTGATCCAGCGTATTTCCGTGAACTGCGCGAGCAGGTGGTGCCGGTACTGCGCACCTATCCCTCGGTGAAGCTGTGGGTGGCCGGTTGCAGCACCGGTGAGGAAGTGTGGTCGCTGGCGATCCTCCTGCATGAGGAAGGCCTGCTTGATCGCAGCATCGTCTATGCCACCGACATCAATCCGGCCGCGTTGGCCACCGCCGAGGCGGGCGCCTATGGCATCGACCGGATGGCCCAGTTCAGCCGCAACTACCTGGCGGCCGGTGGCACGGCGTCGCTGTCCGACTACTACGCCACGGCCTACGACGGCGCGGTGTTCGACCGCCAGTTGCGTCGCAACGTGGTGTTCGCCGACCACAGCCTGGCCACCGATACCGTGTTCTCCGAAGTGCACCTGGTGTCGTGCCGCAACGTGCTGATCTATTTCAACCGCGACCTGCAGGACCGCGCGGTCGGCCTGTTCCGTGAGGCGCTGGTGCATCGAGGCTTCCTCGGTCTTGGCAGCAAGGAATCGCTGCAGTTCGGATGCCACCATGACGCCTTCGAGGTCTGTTCGCGCGAGCATCGCCTGTACCGGAAGGTGGCCTGATGGCGCTGCCGGCGCGTCCTGCCGTGCTGGTGATCGGCGCGTCTGCCGGTGGCGTGGCGGCCCTGCAGGCGGTACTCGGTGCGCTGCCGGCGACGCTGCAGGTGCCGGTACTGGCCGTGCTGCACCTGCCGCGTGACCGCACCAGCCGCATCGCCGAGGTGCTGGCGCCGTACTGCGCGCTGCCGGTGCGTGAAGCCGAGGACAAGCAACCGCTGCGGCCGGGCACGGTGACGTTCGCGCCGCCGGATTACCACCTGCTGGTGGAGGACGAGGGGGCGGTGGCGTTGTCGGTGGATGCGCCGGTGCTGTTCTCCCGTCCGGCCATCGATCCACTGTTCGACTCCGCTGCTGCGGTGTTCGGAGGGCAGGTATTGGCCCTGCTGCTGACCGGTGCCAGCAGTGATGGAAGCGAGGGCGTTGCCGCCGTGCGCCGTGCCGGTGGCCGTGCTTGGCTGCAATGCCCCGAGGAAGCCGAGGCGTCGATGATGCCGGCCTCCGCCCTGCAGTACGCCGGCGCCGATGCCGTGCTGCCCCTTGAACTGATGTGTCGTCGCCTGAAGGAGTTGTTTGCATGAACCTGCTGCCACCGGACCCTGCGCAGTCGCAGTCCCCGGTCAACCTGCTGATCGTCGATGACGTGCCACAGAACCTGGTGGCCATGCAGGCGCTGCTGCAGCGCGAGGGCGTGAATCTGCTGCTGGCCGGTTCCGGCGCGCAGGCGCTGGAGCTGCTGCTCGAGCACGAGGTGGCACTGGCCCTGCTGGACGTGCACATGCCGGAGATCGATGGCTTCACCCTGGCCGAACTGATGCGCGGTTCGCATCGCAGCCGCGACGTGCCGATCATCTTCCTGACCGCCTCCCCGGATGATCCCCTGCGCGTGTTCAAGGGCTACGAGAGCGGTGCGGTCGATTTCCTGCACAAGCCGGTAGCGCCGCAGGTGATCCTGAGCAAGGTCAACGTCTTCATCGAGCTGTACCAGCAGCGGCAGCTGCTGAAGGCGCGCAACGAGGCGCTGGAACGCGCGCTCAAGCTCAACGAAACAATGGCGGCGGTGCTGACCCACGATCTGCGCACGCCGCTGTCGGCCATCCTGCTGTGTGCGGACAAGCTGGCGCTGGAGCTGCCGGAGGACAATACGGGGGCACAGCAGACGCTGCAGTTCCTGGAGGCCAGCACCCTGCGCATGGCGCGCATGGTCGAACAGCTGCTGGACTTCTCGCGGATCCGCAGCGGTGGCCTGCGCCTGCAGGCCAGTGCCTGCGATCTGGCCGACGTGACCCGCGCAGTGGTGGCCGAAGCGGGCAGCGCGCATGGCGCGGACCGGATCCATCTGGACATGCACGGCGATACGCGGCTGCAGGGCGATCTGGACCGTCTCGGCCAGGTTGCCGCCAATCTGGTCGGCAACGCGCTCACCCATGGCAGCGAGGCGAGGGTGGAGGTGGACGGGCGCGATCCGCGCAGCGTGATGCTGCGGGTCAGCAATGCCGGCCGGATCGACGACGCGCTGCTGCCGCGGCTGTTCGAACCGTTCAAGGCCAGCTTCCACCAGAGCAAGGGCCTGGGGCTGGGCCTGTACATCGTCGATCAGTTCGTGCGCGCGCACGGAGGGCGCATCGCAGCGCGCAACGAGGCCGGGCAGGTGGTGTTCGAAGCCCTGCTGCCGAGACGCGCAGAAGGGCTGCCTGCAGCGGCAAACTGAATTCTTCAGGAAACATCCACGGGCACTGAGACGGACTCGTCCGCAACTGCTACCGTGGGTGTACATCTTGTCAAGGAAGCACCATGCCACTGCGTGCCATCGCCTACGTCAGCCAGGCGTTGCCGGATCTTTCCGCTGAACGGTTGCAGGCGCTGGTCGACGATGCCGCCCGCTTCAACAAGATGGCGGGCGTGACCGGTGTGCTGCTGCATGACGGCGGGCGATTCCTGCAGTACATCGAGGGGCCGCCGGACGGTATCGATTCGGTGTACGAGCGCATCCTGCAGGCCGGCAGCCATGTCGACATCATCGAGCTGGCGCGCGGCCGCCTGGGCCAGCGTCAGTTTCCGTACTGGTCGATGCGCGCGTTGCCGGTGGATGCGGCGCTGCTGCGCCAGCTGTCGGCCAGCGACTGGTCGGGTTTCAGCCGGGCGCTGGAAGGTGATCGTTCGGCGCCGACCCCGGTGGATCTGCTCGACAACGTCGTGCAGCCTGCCCTGCACGCCGGCTGAGCGTCAACGCGAAGTGCCGCCGCAGTAGGCGGCATGCAGCGCCTGCAGCACGCCCAGTGCGGGCCCTTCAATCACGCGGTAGTGGATGGCCTGCGCTTCGCGACGCGTCGCGACGATATCCAGTTCGCGCAGCACCGCCAGATGCTGTGACAGCGCTGATGCGCTGAGTCCGGTCAGTGCCTGCAGTTCCGGCACTGGTGCCTCACCTTCGACCAGGCGGCACAGCACGCGCAGGCGCGCAGGATGGGCCAGGCTTTTGAGGAGGGCTGCAGCCTCGGCGGCGTGTTCGGCCATGGCGGCGCTGTCGAGCGGGGTGCGGGCCATGGTTGACCTTTTTGTTTAGAAGTGTCTAATTTAGATAAGTCTAAATCAAAGGGCAATCCCATGAGCGGCGTGAAAGAGGGCAGGGCATGAACCTGCCATGGACTGCGGTGGCTGGCGGAGCGCTGATCGGCGCCGCCGCGGTGTTGCTGCTCGCCACTGTCGGGCGCGTGGCGGGTATCAGCGGGATCGCTGCGGGCAGCCTGCGCGCAGCGGAAGGCGAGCGTGGCTGGCGCTGGGCATTCCTGCTGGGGCTGCTCGCAGCAGCGGGGCTGGTGCTGTGGTGGCAGTCGCTGCCCGAGGCCTCGCCACGTGTGCTGCTGCGCGATGCCTTGCCCGCCTGGCAGTTGATCGGCGCTGGCCTGCTGGTGGGCTTCGGCACGCGCCTGGGGAGTGGTTGTACCAGTGGTCATGGCGTCTGTGGCATGGCCCGCGGCTCGAAGCGCTCGCTGCTGGCAGTGCTGGTGTTCATGGCCTGCGCGATGCTGACCACGTTCCTGGTCCGTCACGGCGGAGGCCTGGCATGAGCCGCGCGGTCGTGGCCGCCGCGGTGGCAGGTGCGCTGTTTGGCGCGGGGCTTGCGCTCTCGGGGATGACCGACGCGCGTCGGGTACTCGGCTTCCTCGATGTGGCCGGTGATTTTGATCCGACGTTGATGTGGGTGCTGGGCTCGGCACTGCTGGTCAGTGCCGTCGGGCAGCGTTGGGTGCTGCGACGCGCGCAGCCGTGGTTCGCACTGCGCTTCCAGCTACCCAATGCACGTGATGTCGATGCTCGCCTGCTGCTGGGCGCTGCACTGTTCGGTATCGGCTGGGGATGGGCTGGTTACTGCCCCGGACCGGCCATCGCCGGGCTGGCCGTCGCATCGCGTGAAGCGCTGTGGTTCGTGCCTGCCATGGTGGCGGGCTTCTGGCTGCACGATCGCTTCGTGCGCTGAGGCTTCACCCCTGTGTCACCATGGATCGGGTCAGATCGACGGACCACGGGGAAAGGAGCGTAACGGCATGGCACGGATGAAGTGGAAGGGAAAGGCAATGCTGGCCATGGCGCTGGCATCTGCGATCACGCCGGCACTGGCCTGCACGCGTGCGGTGTATCGGGGCGACAACGGCGATGTGATCACCGCGCGCTCGATGGACTGGAAGGTCGATGTGGCGACCAACCTCTACGTGTTGCCGCGTGGCATCGCACGCACCGGCCTGGCCGGTCCGAAATCGCTGGCCTGGACTGCGCGCTACGGCAGCGTGGTGGCCACCGGCTACGACGTGTCGACCACCGATGGCATGAACGAGAAGGGCCTGGTGGCCAACCTGCTGTGGCTGGTGGAATCGGAGTATCCGCAGCAGCGTGGCAACAAGCCGGGACTGGCGATCTCGCTGTGGGCGCAGTATGTGCTGGACAATTTCGCCACCGTGGACGAGGCGGTCGCGGCGCTCAAGCGTGAGCCGTACTCGATCGTCACCGACAAGGTGCCGGGCGAAGACCGCCAGGCGACGCTGCACCTGTCGCTGTCCGATGCCACCGGCGACAGCGCCATCGTCGAGTACATCGGCGGTCGCCAGGTGATTCACCATGACCGCCGCTATCAGGTGATGACCAACTCGCCGATCTTCGAGCAGCAGCTGGCCCTCAACAGTTACTGGCAGCAGATCGGTGGCACGGTGATGCTGCCGGGCACCAACCGCTCCGCCGATCGTTTCGCGCGCGCCTCGTTCTACATCAACGCCATTCCCAAGGCCGAAGATCCGGTGGAGGCGCTGGCCAGTGTGTTCAGCGTGATCCGCAATGCGTCGGTGCCGTATGGCATCACCACGCCGGGTGAGCCGAACATCTCATCCACGCGCTGGCGCACGGTGGCTGATCACAAGCGGCGGCTGTACTTCTTCGAGTCGGCGTTGACCCCGAACACCTTCTGGGTCGATCTGAACAAGGTCGATTTCGGCGGCCAGGTGCTCAAGCTCGATCTTGGCAAGGACCAGCGCAATACCTTTGCCGGCGATGCACTGGGCCAGTTCGTGCCCAGCGCACCGTTCACCTTCCTGGGCGTCGAGGGTTAGTTCGACGCCTGGCTGGAGGCCGGGTAGACCGCCTGGATCGCGCAGCTGCCGCGGGTGTACTGCGGCAGCGGGGCGATGCTTTCACCGCGCAGATCGTCTGTCTCGAACTCGGCAGTCATGATCCGATCGCCGGGATTGCCACAGATCAGGCCGTTCTGCAGGCCCGAGTGGAAGCTCAGCTGCGGCGCTCGGTCGAGCTGGCGGCAGTGGCTGCCGAGTTCGACCCGGTAGTAGCGGTGGCCGCCATTGCGGCGCGGATTGGTCTCCACCAGCATGCCCTGCGGGTCGGACGACCACGCGCGGACGTTGCGGGTGGCAAAGCAGTACGACGGTGAGCCGCCGAAGCTGCGGCGGATGTCCCTGCGCTCGCGGATGGTCACGGCGGGCAGGGTAGCCGTGCGCAGGCGGTCGCTGTCGCGGGCGACGCTGGCGTAGTCGCGATCCTGCAGCGGGGTGACCGCACTGACGGCGCAGCGGCGGCCGTCGACCACGACGCGTTCGCTGGGGCGACCACAGGCCCAGCCGGCAGGTGCTTCCAGCTTCAGCGAGGTAGCACCGCGGACGCCGGGGCAATCCTCGCTGAAGTCGATGCGATAGGCCTGTCCGGAGGCGGCGCGCAGTGCGATCGAGCGCGGTGATGCCTGCTCCACTTCCTGCACGCCGACCGCGTCCATGCAGTGCGGGGCCGGGGGCGTACGCTCCTGTGCGGAGACCGAAGCTGCAAGCGCCAGGCCGAGGCTGCTGGCGAGCACCAGTGACACCTGCCGATGGGCCATGTCCTGCACTCCCTGCGTTGGATGACGGCTCGACTATAGCAGCGGTTTGCACGGCCGTTGCTACACGCGCACACTGCGCGGATGGGCGCCATCTTCCATCTGCGGCACTACGGCCAGGCCACCGGCCTGGACCGCCATGACTACGCGCAGTGGGTGCTGCCGCTGCAGGGCGAACTGCACTTCGAGATGGAAGGCCGCGGTGGTCGCCTCGACCTGCTGCAGGGGGTTTTCGTTGCGGCCGGCGAAGCGCATGACCAGATGGCCGATGGTCCGAACGGTTTCGTGATCGTCGATTGTCCTCCCGGCGTGCTTGATGACGGCACGCAGGAGCATCTGTGCCGGCAGCGCTGGCTGCACCTGCCGCATGCGCTGCGACAACGCCTGGCGGGCGTGCAGGACGGGCAGCCGATGCCGGCCCTGCTGCCGCAGCTGCTGCAGGTATTTGCACCGGCCGGCAGTGGCGCGCGCATGCAGGGACTGTGTGCGGCAGTGCAGGCCGATCCGGGCCAGGCGTGGCCGGTGGCGCGCATGGCCGCGTCTGTCGGGGTCAGCGAGAGCCGCTTGCACGCGCTGTTCCAGCGTGAGTTCGGGCTCAGCCCGCAGGCATGGCTCAGTACATGCCGGTTGCGCTGGGCCAAGCACCAGCTGCGCACCAGCACGGCGCCGATCAGTGATATCGCGCTGGCCGCAGGCTATTCCGAGCAGAGCGCACTGACCCGCGCGCTGCGCCGTGAGTGTGGGCAGACCCCCGCCGCGTGGCGCAGGAACGCCGGACTGTAGCGTCGAGCCATGCTCGACGGCTTCTGCACCGGCCACCTCGCGAACGGCAGTCGAGCATGGCTCGACGCTACAAAGGCGGGAGGGCAGTAGCCTCGGTCAAGAGCGCCCAGCGGCCAGCGCTTACACTGCGCGGCCTGTTCTCTCCCCCCGAAGAACCCGAATGCGCAACAACCCGATGGCCCTGGGCATCGCCAATGGCGTTGCCGCCGGCGCGCTGTGGGGCGTGGTCTTCCTCGCGCCCGCCGTGCTGCAGTCGTTCAATGCCCTGCAACTGTCGGCCGGCCGCTATCTGGTCTACGGTCTGATCGCTGTAGCCCTGCTGCTGCCGCGCTGGAAGCGGCTGGCACCACGGCTGGGCCGCGCCGAATGGATCGGCCTGTTGTGGCTGAGCCTGGCCGGGAACCTGGTGTATTTCCTGCTGCTGGCGACGGCGGTGCAGTGGGCTGGCGGTGCGGCGGCGTCCTTGATTGTCGGCCTGATTCCGGTGGTAGTGACCCTGGTCGGTGTGCGCGAGCAGGGCGCGGTGCCGCTCAAGCAGCTGCTGCCGGCACTGGGCCTGTGCGTGCTGGGCGTGGCACTGGTTGGCTGGGAAGCACTGATGTCTGAGCACCTCGCGACACCATGGCGGCAGCGCCTGATCGGCCTGCTGTGCGCGTTCGGCGCGCTGTTCTCGTGGGCGTTGTACTCGATCGGCAACAGCCGCTGGCTGGCGCGCCGACCGGATCTGTCCAGCCACGACTGGTCGCTGCTGACCGGTGTCACCACCGGCGGCCTGGCTCTACTGCTGGTGCCGATGGCCTTCATCGGCCACACCGGCGGGCACACGGCGGCGCAGTGGAGTGGTTTCTGGGCGATCAGCGCAGGTGTGGCGGTGGTCGCCTCGATCCTTGGCAATGCGTTCTGGAACCGTGCCAGCCGCCTGCTGCCGCTGACCCTGACCGGCCAGATGATCGTGTTCGAGACCCTGTTCGCGTTGCTCTACGCATTCGCCTGGCAGCAGCGCTGGCCCTCGCTGCTCGAAGCGCTGGCGATCGTGTTGCTGGTGGCCGGCGTGATGCTGTGCGCGCATGCGCATCGCACGCCCCGCGCGATCGCCGAACATGCCGGCTGAATGTGGCCGTCAAGCATACTGATGGCCGCTTTGTCTCAGATGCAACCAAATGTCGGCACGTTGGCCGATGATCGCGGCAACGACTTTTTGCACCGCAGCACTTGACAGCGGCCCGGCGCACGGTGTTTTCTGTGCGTCATGGTTCTTGATGCCGCCCACGCCAGCCTGATCGCCCCCGCTACTGCGGGCCGTTCGACTGCGCCGGTCGCCACCACCACCATTACCACCACCACCGTCACCACTGCCCTGGTGCGGCCCGTCGTCTTCGTGTAACTCCCGAAAACCACGGCCCCGCACCATACAGGTGGCGGGGAAACTCGACACCTGCATGCGACGGGGCCTCCTACCGAGGTCTGCATGTCTTCCCACGCCCCCGCTCATCCCGTTGCCCCGGCCGATCTGGCTGCGCCGTCCATCGTCGTGCACAAGTTCGGCGGCACCTCGGTGGCCGATGCCGAACGCTACCGCCATGTTGCCGGCCTGCTGCTGGCCCGCCCCGAATCGCTGCAGGTCACTGTCGTCTCGGCGATGAAGGGCGTCACCGACGCACTGATCGATCTGGCCCAGCTGGCAGCCAAGGGGGACGACGGCTGGCGCGAGGCCTGGCATGCGCTGCGCGCGCGCCATCGTGGCGCCGCTGTGGCGCTGCTGGGCGAGCAGGTGGGCGAGACCGTCGAATGGATCGACGCCCGCTTCGATCAACTGGCCGAAGTGCTGGCAGCGTTGGCGGTGATCGGCGAGCTGCCACGCGAAGTACTCGACCGCGTGCAGGGCCTGGGCGAAGTGTTTTCCGCGCAGCTGCTCGGCACGCACCTGCAGGCGCTGGGCGCAGACTGTGCAGTGCTGGATGCGCGCGACGTACTGGTGGTAGGGCATGGCGAACTGGGCGTGGATGTCGACTGGGAAGCCAGCGCCGACCGCCTGGCCAAGTGGCGCCTGCAGCATCCGCAGCCACGCCTGGTCGCTACCGGCTTCGTCGCCCGTGACCGTCATGACCGCATCACCACGCTCGGCCGCAACGGCAGCGATTACTCCGGCGCGATCTTCGCCGCGCTGTTCAACGCCGATGAACTGCACATCTGGACCGATGTCGACGGCGTGCTGTCGGCCGACCCGCGGCTGGTGCCCGAGGCGGTGCAGTTGGAGTCGCTGAGCTACGACGAGGCCTGCGAGCTGGCTTATTTCGGCGCCAAGGTGGTGCACCCGCAGACGATGTCGCCGGCGATCCGCCTCGGCCTGCCGATCTTCATCCGCAATACCTTCCAGCCGGCGCATCCGGGGACGCGCATCAGCGCCGAGCGCTCGCCGCGCGGGCCGGTGAAGGGCCTGACCCTGAGCCCCGGCTTGGCCCTGCTGAACCTGGAAGGCACCGGGCTGATCGGTGTGCCTGGTACCGCCGAGCGTGTGTTTGCCGCCCTGCGCCAGGCGCAGGTGTCGGTGGTGATGATCTCGCAGGGTTCGTCGGAACATTCGATCTGCTGCGTGGTGCGTGCTGCTGAAGCCGGCCGTGGCCGCGAGGCACTGCTGCACGCGTTCGCGCATGAGTTGTCGGTGGGCCAGGTGCAGCGCGTGCAGGTCAGTGAGGGGGTCAGCGTGCTGGCCGCGGTCGGTGACGGCATGGCCGGCCAGCCCGGTGTGGCCGCACGCCTGTTCGAGGCGCTGGGCCGTGCGCAGGTGAACATCCTGGCGATCGCGCAGGGCTCGTCCGAACGCAACATTTCGGTGGCGGTGGACAGTGCCGATGCCACCCGCGCCTTGCGCGCTGCACATGCCGGCTTCTGGCTGTCGCCGCAGACCTTTGCGGTCGGTGTGATCGGGCCGGGCAACGTCGGTGCCGCACTGCTGGACCAGCTGCTGGCCGCACGCCCGCAGCTGCTGGCCAAGGCCAATGTGGATCTGCGCCTGCGCGCGCTGGCTTCGCGTTCGCGCATGCGCCTGGAAGTGGATGGCCTGCACGCCGACTGGCGGGAGGCCTTGCGCGAAGCCGGCGAGTCCAGCGATCTGGATCGTTTCACCGAGCACCTGCTGGCCGCACACCTGCCGCATGCGGTGGTGATCGACTGCAGTGGCAGTGCCGAGGTGGCCGAGCGTTATGAGGGCTGGCTGGCGGCCGGCATCCATGTGGTCACCCCGAACAAACAGGCCGGTGCCGGGCCGCTGCCGCGTTACCAGCGCATCCGTGCTGCAGCGGCGGCCAGTGGCGCGCGCTTCCGCTACGAGGCCACGGTCGGCGCGGGCCTGCCGGTGATCACCACGCTGCGCGATCTGGTCGATACCGGTGACGAGGTGCTGGCGATTGAAGGCATCTTCTCCGGCACGCTGGCCTGGCTGTTCAACCGCTTCGATGGCAGCCAGCCGTTCTCGCAGCTGGTCGCGCAGGCGCGGTCGATGGGCTACACCGAGCCGGACCCGCGCGATGATCTTTCGGGTGTGGATGTGGCGCGCAAGCTGGTGATCCTCGCCCGCGAAGCCGGCCACGCGCTCAGCCTGGAACAGGTACAGGTGGAAAGCCTGGTGCCGGCGCTGCTGCGCGATGGCAGCGTGGATGATTTCATGGCGCGGCTGGGTGAGTCTGATGCCAGCCTGCTGCAGCGCCTGCAGGACGCGCGGGCGCGGGGGGCGGTGCTGCGCTATGTGGCACAGCTGGGTGCCGATGGCGCCTCGGTCGGCCTGCAGGAACTGCCGGCCGATCATGCCTTCGCCAACCTGCGGCTGACCGACAACGTGGTCCAGTTCCGCACCCGCCGTTACTGTGACAACCCGCTGGTGGTGCAGGGGCCGGGCGCCGGCCCGGAAGTCACCGCGGCGGGTGTGTTTGCCGACCTGCTGCGGGTCGCGGCCGGTGAAGGAGCGCGCCTGTGATCGCACGTGCGTTCGCGCCTGCCTCGGTGGCCAACGTGGCGGTGGGCTTCGATATTCTCGGCCATGCCATTGCCGGCATTGGCGATACCGTGAGCGTGCGCCGCATCGATGAGCCGCTGGTGCGCATCGAGGCGATCCGCGGCAGTGCCATTGAGTTGCCGCTGGATGCGGCTGGAAACACTGCGGGTGCAGCGTTGATGTCGCTGCGCGCAGGGCTGGGCCTGGACTTCGGTTTCGCGGTGGAGATCGACAAGGGCATTCCGTTCGGTTCCGGCATGGGCGGTTCGGCAGCGTCGAGTGTTGCGGCGCTGGTCGCCGCCAACGCGCTGCTGGATGTGCCGCTGTCGCGCGAGGCGTTGTATCCGTTTGCGCTGGATGGCGAGGCGGTGGCCAGTGGTGGCCGCCACGGTGACAACGTGGGGCCGCTGCTGCTGGGTGGTCTTGCGCTGTGCACGGCCGATCGGCTGCTGCCGATTCCAGTGCCGGCTACCTGGCACAGCCTGCTGGTGCATCCGCATGCGGTGCTGGAAACACGCCGCGCACGCCAGGCCCTGCAGGGCAGCTATGCGCTGGGCGAGTTCGTGGCGCAGAGCGCGAACCTCGCACTGGTGCTCAGTGGTTGCCATCGCAGCGATGCCGCACTGGTGCGCGCGGGACTGCGCGACGTGCTGGTGGAGCCGCGCCGGGCCGGATTGATTGCCGGCTTCGAAGCCGCCCGTGATGCGGCGCTGTCGGCCAATGCAATGGGCGCGGGCATTTCCGGTGCCGGTCCCAGCGTGTTCGCCTGGTTCGAGGATGCCGACCAGGCGCGTGCCGCCGCCACACCGGTGCAGGCGGCATTCGCCGCCGCAGGTTTTGACAGCGATGCCTGGGTGTCACCGCTGGATGCACCGGGAGCCCGCTTGTGCTGAATCCTACCCCTTTACTGGATACCGAACCCATGCAATTTGTTTCGACCCGCGGCCAGTCTCCGGCCGTTGGCCTCAGCGCGGCGATCGCCGCCGGATTGGCGCCCGATGGCGGGCTGTATGTTCCGCAGATGCTGTCGGCGCCACGCGAGCTGCAGGCCGGGCCGACCCTGGCCGATACCGCCGCCGATCTGCTGGCACCGTTCTTCGCTGGTGATGCACTTGAGGCTGCGCTTCCGGCGATCTGCCGCGAAGCGTTCGACTTCCCGGTGCCGCTGCGTGCGCTCGGCGACGGTGACCACGTGCTGGAGCTGTTCCATGGGCCAACGGCGGCGTTCAAGGATATCGGCGCGCGCTTCCTGGCCGGCACGCTGTCGCGGCTGCAGGCCGGTAAGGACCGCGATCTGACGATCGTCGTCGCCACGTCCGGCGATACCGGTGCCGCCGTTGCGGCGGCCTTCCATCGCCAGCCCGGCGTGCGCGTGGTGGTGCTGTATCCGGATGGCCGCGTATCTCCGCGCCAGGCGCACCAGCTCGGTTGTTTCGGCGACAACATCCAGGCGCTGCGTGTGGCGGGCGCATTCGACGATTGCCAGGCGATGGTCAAGCAGGCGCTGGCTGACCGCGAACTGCAGGCGCAGGTGCCGTTGAGCTCGGCCAACAGCATCAGCCTGGGCCGGCTGCTGCCGCAGATGAGCTACTACGCGCATGCAGCGTTGACCCACTACGCCGCGCATCGTCGCCGGCTCAATCTGGTGGTGCCGACCGGCAACCTGGGCAATGCGATGGCGGCGGTGCTGGCGCGAGCGCTGGGCGTGCCGATCGGGCAGATCGTGCTGGCCACCAATGCCAATGCCGTGCTGCCGGCGTACTTCAATGGTGGCGACTACCAGCCGCAGGCCAGTGTGGCGACGGTGGCCAATGCAATGGACGTGGGTGCGCCGAGCAACTTCGAGCGACTGCGCTGGCTCTACCACGGCGACGATGCGGAACTGCGTGCTGCCTTCCGCGCGTTCGCAGTGGATGACGTGACCATCCGCGCGACGATTGCGGCAGCGCATGCCAGCCGCGGCGAGCTGTTCTGCCCGCACACGGCGACGGCGGTGAAGGTGCTGCAGGACCTGCGTGCGCGCGGTGCCAAGGGCGACTGGGCAGTGGTGGCCACGGCGCACCCGGCCAAGTTCGAGGCCGTGGTCGAGCCGCTGATCGGCGAAACGGTGGCGGTGCCGCCTGCGCTGGATGCGTTGCTGCAGCGACCGGCGCACGCCGAACCGCTCGCGGCTGACTATGCCGCGCTGCGCGACGTGCTGCTGCGCTGATCGGAGAGGGACGCGGTTGCCGGCCAGCGGCCGGCACTACCCGTGCTGCGTTATCTGGTAGTGCCGGCCGCTGGCCGGCAACCCCATGAACCGCGATGCGGTCAGATCAACCCTTCACCGGCCAGCGTACGCAGCCCATCCTCGTCGAGGATCTCCACCACGTTCAGGTGGGGCAGGGCGATCAGCCCCTGCTGGCGCAGCTTGGTGAAGGTGCGGCTGACCGTTTCCATGGTCAGGCCCAGATGGTCGGCGATATCGCCGCGGCCCATCGGCAGCGATACGCGCAGGCCGTCGCCACCCAGCTTGGCCTCGCGCGCGGCCAGGCGCAGCAGGAAATCAGCCAGCTTCTCGGCCGGCTGCAGGCGCGCCAGTGCCAGCGCGGCATCCTGCGCGGCATCCAGTTCCTGGCAGGCACGCTGCAGCAGCTTGCGCTCCAGGTGCGGGAAACGGCTGCGCAGTGCCTTCATCTGTGGCAGCGCGACGCGGCAGACGCGGCTGTCGGCGATGGCCTCGATGTCGTAGCGATGGTGGTCGCTGCCGCTCAGGCCCAGGTAGTCGCCGGGCAGCACGAAGCCGTTGATCTGACGGCGGCCGTCGGCCAGGGTGCGCACCAGGCGCAGTGCGCCGCCGGTCAATGTATAGACATGGTCGCGCTCTTCACCGGTGCGGGCCAGCGTGCTGCCCATGCTGACCTGCTGCGAGACGGTGACCTGCTCCAGCGCCTGCACTTCATCGGGCGACAGCGCCGAGCACACCGCAAGGTGGCGAACCGAGCAGTGCAGGCAGTCCAGCGTGGCGCAGGACGGCGAGGCGGGATCGTTGGTGGCGGGCGGAGCGCCGGAAGGCCGTGACATGTTGCGGGGGGCGTATCGCGGGCGGGGAGGGCCTTATGATACTTCAAGCGGCCGTTCGACCCTGCCCGTGGCGGGGGCGCTAGAATGTCGCCCCCTCCCACGTCCCGTTCCAGCAGGAGTTCCGCCCGTGATCAAGCCCCGTACCCCGCCCGGCACCCTTGAACTGCTGCCGCGCGAGCAGATTGCGTTCCAGCGCATGCTGGACGTCATCCGCCGCAACTACGAGCGCTTCGGGTTCCTGCCGGTGGAGACGCCGGTGTTCGAGCTGTCCGACGTGCTGCTGACCAAGTCCGGTGGCGAGACCGAGCGCCAGGTGTACTTCGTGCAGTCCACCGGGGCGCTGGCGAACGCGGCCGAGTCGGGCGATCGCTCGCTGCCGGAAATGGCGCTGCGCTTCGACCTGACCGTGCCGCTGGCGCGCTACGTGGCCGAGCACGAACACGAACTGACCTTCCCGTTCCGCCGCTACCAGATGCAGCGCGTCTACCGCGGCGAGCGCGCCCAGCGCGGCCGGTTCCGCGAGTTCTACCAGTGCGACATCGATGTGATCGGCAAGGACAGCCTGAGCGTGCGTTACGACGCCGAAGTGCTGGCGGTCATCCATGCGGTGTTCTCGGAACTGCGCATCGGTGACTTCAGCATCCAGTTGAACAACCGCAAGCTGATGCGTGGCTTCTTCGAGAGCCTGGGCGTGGCCGAAGGCGAGCGCCAGCTGGCGGTGCTGCGCGAAGTGGACAAGCTGGACAAGCGCGGCGCCGATTATGTGCGCGAGACGCTGGTGGGCGAGGGCTTCAACATCCCGGCAGAACAGGTCGAGAAGATCCTGGCGTTCGTCGCCGTGCGTTCGCAGGGCCATGCAGATGCACTCGCGCAGCTGGCCACGCTGGAAGCCGACGCCGGTTCTTCGGAGATCCTGCGTACCGGCGTCGCCGAACTGCGCGAAGTGCTGCAGCTGGTGCAGGCGCTGGGCGTGCCGGAAACCGCGTATTGCCTGAACTTCTCCATTGCGCGCGGCCTGGACTACTACACCGGCACCGTCTACGAGACCACGCTGACCGACCACCCGCAGATCGGCTCGATCTGCTCGGGCGGCCGCTACGAAGACCTGGCCAGCCACTACAGCAAGTCCAGGCTGCCGGGTGTGGGTATCTCCATCGGCCTGTCGCGCCTGTTCTGGCAGCTGCGTGAGGCCGGCCTGATCGACGGCATCGAAGCCAGCAGCGTACAGGCGCTGGTGGCACTGATGGACGAGCAGGGCATGCCGCAGTCGCTGGACATTGCCCGCCGCCTGCGTGCCGGTGGCATCAACACCGAAGTGCAGATGGAGCCGAAGAAGATCGGCAAGCAGTTCCAGTACGCGGCCAAGGCAGGCATCCGCTTCGTGGTGCTGGCGGGTGAGGATGAACTGGCGCGCGGTGTGGTTGCGGTGAAGGACCTGCTGCGCGAGCAGCAGTTCGAAGTCTCCCGCGACGAACTGGCCAGCACCCTTCTGGTGGAGCTGGAGCAGTCGAAGGCGATGGTGTGAAGCCTGCCGCCGCAGGAGTGCTGAGCGTGCTTCTGCTGGCGGGCTGCCAGAGCGACCCGGCGCTGCACAGCACGCGGATCGGGCCGGCGCAGTACCGGCTGGCGGTTGATCGCTGCCATGCGATCGACCGCGCACAGCTGGAGGACGATCTGCAGGCCCTGGCCTCGCGGACGTGCCGGGCGGGAGCGGGGGCGTTGGAGAACATCCAGTCCCTGCCGAGCCGGCAGGGCAGCCTGTTCGGCGAATGCCTGCGGCGCGGAGCGCTGCAGGCGGAGGTGCGCTGCCTGCCCTGAGTCGGGCCAGGTTGTTGATTTGAAAGCAGAACGCCCACCCTTTGGTGGGCGTTCTGCGTTTCTGGACGAAGCGCAGTCGAGCATGGCTCGACTCCACAAAAGCCGTTCTCGATCACTTTCCCAGCGAGATCCAGCAGATCGCGGCCAACTGTCGAAGGCGGGGAGGGTCCGGTGGCAGGGGTGTGAGCGGCATGGATGCCGCGACCAAGCCCCCATGGATGGGTTAACGGCGTCCCCTGCCACCGGACCCTCCCCGCCAACGCTCAGCAAATCAGCATTTGCTTTTGCTCTGGCTCTTGGCGGGTGCAGGGCAGCAGCCCTGCCGCCCCCTCAACCCTCGATTTGACGCACTGCGCAAGAATGCGTTAACGTACTAGCGCGCTATTACATTGATGCATGGAAACGACCCCGTGAAAGCCCGCCCCGAGATTGCCGCCAAAGACCCGAAGGCCGACCTGGAAGCCCTGGCCCAAGCCTTTGCCGCCCTGCGCGAGCCGGAACAGGTCGAAGCCTTCCTGCGTGATCTGTGCACCCCGGCCGAGCTGGAAGCCATGGCTGACCGCTGGAAGGTGGTGCCGCTGCTGCAGCAGGGCGTGCCGTACCGCGAGATCCACGAGCGCACCGGCGTCAGCGTGACCACCACCGGACGGGTGGCACGCACGCTCGAGCATGGCCATCGAGGCTATGCCGCCGCCATCGACCGCCTTGCCTCGCGCTGATCCGCGCCCCGTTCCGAACTTCGAGACATCCCCCATGAGTGCAACCCAGGCAGCGCCGGCACGAGACCGGCTGCGTATCGCCATCCAGAAGAGTGGCCGGCTGGCCGAACCCGCGCGCAACCTGCTCAGCGCCTGCGGCCTGAGCTGGCGCGAGAGCCGCGACAAGCTGTTCTGCTACGGCGAATCGCTGCCGGTGGACCTGCTGCTGGTGCGCGACGACGACATCCCTGGCCTGATCGCTGACGGCGTCTGCGACCTCGGCATCGTCGGCCGCAACGAGTTGGATGAGCAGGCCGCGGCACGCCGTCAGATCGGCCTCCCTGACGCCTACCAGGCGCTGCGCGGGCTGGGCTTCGGCCAGTGCCGGCTGATGCTGGCGGTGCCCGAGGAATGGCAGTGGCAGGGTCCGGCGCAGCTGGCCGGCACCCGCATCGCCACCAGCTACCCGGCCATCCTCAAGCAGTGGCTGGCCGAGCAGGGCGTGGACGCACAGGTGGTCGAGCTGTCCGGTTCGGTGGAAATCGCCCCGCGCCTGGGCACCGCCGACCTGATCTGCGATCTGGTCTCCAGCGGCGCCACCCTGCGCGCCAATCAGCTGACCCCGGTGCACAACCTGCTCGACAGCGAGGCGGTGCTGGCCGGCGCGGTGCGCGTGCCGGATGATGCACGTGCATCGCTGCGCGCGATGCTGCTGCGCCGCCTCGACGGCGTGGTTCAGCGACAGGACCGCAAGCTGCTGATGTTCCGTGCCAGCGAGGACCGCGTCGACGCGCTGGCGCAGCTGCTGGCCGATGCCGAGCCGCTGGTGCGGTTGCCGGCCGATGGCGGTGCGCTGCGCCTGCAGACCATGTGCCCCGGCCCGCTGAGCTGGCAGCGCATGGAGGAACTCGAGCGCGCGGGTGCGCAGGGCCTGATGGTACTGAGCGTGGAGCGGTCGCTGGCATGAACCGTCTGATCTGGTCCCGACTTGATGAGGCCGCGCGCAGCGCGGCATTGACCCGCCCGGTGCAGACCGTGGCGCAGCAGACCCGTGACGCGGTGGCGGCCCTGATTGCACAGGTGCGCGCGCAGGGCGACGACGCATTGCGTGCGATTACTGCACGTTTCGACCGTGTCGAGCTGGCCTCGTTTGAAGTTTCCGAAGCCGAATTCGCCGCTGCCGAAGCCGCCGTGCCCGCCGAGCTGCGGCAGGCGATGGTCGAAGCCGCCGAACGCATCGCGCGCTTCCACGCCGCGGGCATGGGCAAAGGCTATGCAGTTGAAACCGCGCCGGGCGTGGTCTGCGAACGCATGTTGCGTCCGATCGGCCGGGTGGGCCTGTATGTGCCGGCCGGCAGCGCGCCACTGCCGTCCACCGCGTTGATGCTGGGCGTTCCGGCGCAGTTGGCCGGTTGCCCGCAGGTGGTGCTGTGCACGCCGCCGCGCGCCGACGGCAGCGCCGATCCGGCAGTGCTGGTAGCCGCGCGGCTGACCGGCGTGCAGCGC
Organism: Stenotrophomonas sp. FR024; assembly: GCF_047500745.2. Taxonomy (NCBI): domain Bacteria; kingdom Pseudomonadati; phylum Pseudomonadota; class Gammaproteobacteria; order Lysobacterales; family Lysobacteraceae; genus Stenotrophomonas; species Stenotrophomonas sp. FR024. Next base: position 81,203 of record NZ_JAXAXM020000004.1, on the reverse strand, counting down.
GTGTTCAAGCTGGGCGGCGCGCAGGCGATCGCCGCGATGGCCTATGGCACGGCCAGCATTCCGGCCTGCGACAAGCTGTTCGGGCCCGGCAACAGCTTCGTCACCGAAGCCAAGCAGCAGGTCGCACAGGATGGCGCGGCCGCCATCGACATGCCGGCCGGTCCCTCCGAAGTGCTGGTGATCGCCGATGCTGGCGCCAATCCGGCCTTCGTCGCCGCCGACTTGCTGTCGCAGGCCGAGCACGGTCCGGATTCGCAGGTGCTGCTGCTGACCGATGATGCCGCGATGCTGGCGGCGGTTGAAGCCGAGGTGGAGCGCCAGGTGGCTCTGCTGCCGCGCCAGCAGATCGCGCGCCAGGCGCTGTCGGCGTCGCGCCTGATCCAGGTCGATTCGCTGGCCGAGGCGTTCGCGATCAGTAACCGCTACGCGCCCGAGCATCTGATCCTGGCCCTGCGCGATCCGCGCGCGTGGCTGGACAAGGTGCAGGCGGCCGGCTCGGTGTTCCTGGGCGATTACACCCCCGAAGCGCTGGGCGACTACTGCAGCGGCACCAATCACGTGCTGCCCACCGCCGGTGCCGCGCGTGCCTACAGCGGTGTCAGCGTGGCCAGCTTCCAGAACCTGATCAGCGTGCAGAGCGCCAGCGCTGCTGGACTGGCGGCAATCGGCGGCTGTGCGCGCATCATCGCCAGCGCCGAAGGGCTGGATGCGCACGAGCGTGCAGTGGCCCTGCGCATGGAGGCCGCCGCATGAGCGCCGCCATTGATGAAGTGCTGGCGCTGGTGCGCCCGGATCTGCAGGCCTTCGCCGGCTACAGCTCGGCGCGCAGCGCGGCGGTGCAGGGCGAGGTCTGGTTGAACGCCAACGAGTCGGCCTGGGCCAATCCGGCTGATGCGGCGGGCAACAGCCGGCGCTATCCGGAACCACAGCCGCTGGCGTTGCGTGAGGGCCTGGCGGCGCTGTACGGCGTGACGCCGCCGCAGCTGCTTATCGGCCGTGGCAGCGACGAAGCCATTGATCTGCTGGTGCGCGCGCTGTGCGTGCCGGGCCGCGATGGCGTGCTGGTCACGCCGCCGGTGTTCGGCATGTATGCGGTCTGCGCGCGCCTGCAGGGGGCTGCACTGATTGAGGTGCCTCTGGTGGACAGCGAAGATGGCCTGCGCGCCGATCTGGATGCGGTGATCGACACCGCCAGGGCACGCAATGCCACGCTGGTGTTCCTGTGCGCACCGTCGAACCCGGCCGGCAGTGACATCGCCCTGGACGAGATCGAGCGCGTGGCCACTGCTCTGCGTGGGCAGGCGCTGGTAGTGGTGGACGAGGCCTATGTCGAGTACGCACAGCGCCCGTCGGCAACCACGTTGCTGGCCACGCACGCCAATCTGGCAGTGCTGCGCACGTTGTCGAAGGCGCACGCACTTGCGGCCGCGCGCATCGGCACCCTGATCGCCGCGCCGGAACTGATTGCCGTACTGCGGCGCTGCCAGGCGCCGTACCCGGTGCCGACCCCGTGCGCCGAGCTGGCCGTGCAGGCGCTGCAGCCGGCCGCACTGGCACGCACCGCCGAGCGCGTAGCCACGGTCATTGCCGAGCGCGAACGCCTGTTCGCGGCGCTGCCAGGCCTGCCCGGCGTTCGTCGCGTGTACCGCTCGGCCGGCAACTACCTGCTGGTCCGCTTCGCTGATGCGCAGGCAGCGTTCGACACCTTGCTGGATGCCGGTGTGGTGGTGCGCGACCAGCGCGCCGCGCCGCAGCTGGGTGATGCACTGCGCATCAGTATCGGCAGCCCCGAAGAGAATGACCGCGTGCTTGCGGCCCTGTCGGCGCGGAGGGCCGCAGCATGACACCAATCCTGTTCATCGACCGCGACGGCACCCTCATCGAGGAGCCGTCCGATTTCCAGATCGACGCCTACGAGAAGCTGCGCTTCGTGCCGCAGGTGATTCCGGCGCTGCTGAAGCTGCGCGATGCCGGCTACCAGTTCGTGATCGTCACCAACCAGGATGGCCTTGGCAGCGACAGCTACCCGCGCGCCAGCTTCGATGGCCCCAACGACCTGATGCTGCAGATCTTCGAAAGCCAGGGCATCACCTTCCGTGACGTGCTGATCGACTGCAGCTGGCCGCAGGACAATGCGCCCACCCGCAAGCCGGGCATCGGCCTGATGACCGCTTACCTGCAGGACCGCAGCATCGACTGGGCGCGCTCGGGCATGGTTGGTGACCGCATCACCGACCTGCAGTTCGCCGACAACCTCAACATCCGTGGCTTCCAGCTGCGCACCGAACAGTTCGGTGGCGAGTGGGACTGGCCGGGCATCGCCCACGCACTGGCCGACGCGCCACGCATCGCGGTGGTCCAGCGCAACACCAAGGAGACGAAGATCCGCGTTGAACTGGATCTGGACCGTGCCGGTGATGCGCGCATCGCCACCGGACTGCCGTTCTTCGACCACATGCTGGAACAGATCGGCAAGCACGGCGGGTTCGCGCTGGACATCCAGGCCGAGGGCGACCTGCACATCGACGAGCACCACACCATCGAGGACACCGGGCTGGCGCTGGGTCAGGCCCTGCGCGAGGCGCTGGGCGACAAGCGTGGCATCGGCCGCTACGGCTTCACCCTGCCGATGGACGAGACCCTGGCCAGCGCTGCGCTGGATTTCAGCGGCCGCCCCTATTTCGTGTTCGAGGGCGAGTTCAAGCGTGAGCGCGTGGGCGACATGCCGACCGAGCTGGTGCCGCACTTCTTCCGTTCGCTGTGCGACGCCAGCGGCCTGAACCTCAACCTGCAGGTGCGCGGCGACAACGACCACCACAAGGTCGAGGCCTGCTTCAAGGCACTGGCGCGCGCGCTGCGCCCGGCATTGGCCCGCCAGGGCAGGGCACTGCCGAGCACCAAGGGGGCGCTGTGAGCGACGTTGCGCTGATCGACGCCGGCGGTGCCAACCTGGGCTCGGTGCGCTACGCATTGGAGCGCCTGGGCGCGACGGTGCGGCTGGTGCGCGATGCGGACGGTCTGGTCGGTGCGCAGCGGGTGATCCTGCCCGGCGTCGGCGCCGCTGGTCCCGGCATGCAGCGCCTGCATGCGCAGGGCCTGGTGGAACCGCTGCAGCGACTGGAGGTGCCGCTGATGGGCATCTGCCTCGGCATGCAGCTGCTGTTCGAGCGGTCCGAGGAGGCCGGCGTCGAGACACTGGGATTGATTCCGGGCGTGGTGCGCAAGCTGGTACCGGCCTGTGGCATCCGTGTGCCGCACATGGGCTGGAACCGCCTGCTCCCGCTGCGCGAATCGCTGCTGCTGCAAGGCGTGCCGGAGCGCGCCAGCGCCTACTTCGTGCACAGCTATGCGGCGCCACTCAATACCCACACTGTTGCTGCCTGCGACCACGGTGGCCTGTTCACTGCCGTGGTGGAGCAGGGGCGTTACTACGGCGCACAGTTCCACCCCGAGCGCTCCGGTGAGACCGGTTCGCTGATGCTGCGCAACTTCCTCGAGGGCACTGCTGCATGAGTTTCATCGTCTACCCCGCGCTGGATATCCGCGACGGCCGCGTGGTGCGGTTGCGCCAGGGTGACTACGCGCAGGAAACCTCGTATGGCGACGATCCGCTGCCGCGTGCACAGGCCTTCGCTGCGCAGGGCGCGCAGTGGATGCATCTGGTCGACCTGGACGCCGCACGCGCCGGTGGCTACACGTTGGCACCGCTGCTGTCGTCGATCCGCGCGCAGACCAGGTTGCAGGTGCAGACCGGTGGTGGCGTGCGTGGCCGTGACGATGTGGCGCGCATCCTCGATGCCGGCGCTGGCCGCGTGGTGGTCGGCTCACTGGCGGTGCGTCGTCCGGATGAAGTGGTCGGTTGGCTGGAGGAGTTCGGCGCCGAGCGCGTCACCATCGCGCTGGATGCCCGTCAGGACGCGCAGGGCCAATGGCAGCTGCCGGTGCATGGCTGGACAGAGAACGCCGGGGTGACCCTGGATGATCTGGCCCAGCGCTATGCGCGCGCTGGCATGCGCCACCTGCTGTGTACCGACATCGCCCGCGACGGCATGCTGGCCGGGCCCAACATCAGCCTCTACCAGCACCTGTCGGCGCTGCTGCCGGGCGTGGCCGTGCAGGCCTCCGGCGGTATCCGTGACGTGGCCGATGTGACAGAAGCCCGTGCCGCCGGCTGCGGTGGCGCGATCCTCGGCAAGGCGCTGCTGGAGCAGCGCATGGACCTGGCGGAGGCGCTGGCATGTTGAGCCGTCGCATCATTCCGTGCCTGGACGTGCGCGACGGCCGCGTGGTCAAGGGTGTGCGCTTCCGCGACCACGTCGACATGGGCGACATCGCCGAACTGGCCCAGCGGTATCGCGACCAGGGGGCGGACGAGCTGGTGTTCTATGACATCGGCGCCAGCCCCGAGGCGCGTTCAGTCGACGTCGCCTGGATCGAGCGCATCGCACGCCTGATCGATATTCCGTTCTGCGTGGCCGGTGGCATCGACAGCGTGGAAACTGCGCGCCGCGTGCTGTTCGCCGGTGCCGACAAGGTGTCGATCAATTCGCCGGCGCTGGGCCGCCCGGAACTGATCACCGAGCTGGCAGACGAGTTTGGCGTGCAATGCGTGGTGGTCGGTGTCGATTCGGTGCGCGAGACTGATGGCCAGTGGCGGGTACGCCGTTTCAGTGGTGACCCGGACAAGACCCAGGCGGTGCCGCTGCGCACGCTGGACTGGATCGTCGAAGCACAACGGCGTGGCGCAGGCGAGATCGTGCTGAACTGCATGGACAGCGATGGCGTACGCCGTGGCTACGATGTCGTGCAGCTGCAGCAGGCGCGGGCCCTGTGCCAGGTGCCGCTGATCGCCTCGGGCGGTGCCGGCGCGATGGAGCACTTCGCCGAGGCCTTCGACCAGGCCGACGTCGACGGCGCGTTGGCGGCCAGTGTGTTCCACAGCGGCGCCATCGCCATTCCAGAATTGAAGCGCTACCTGCGCGGACAGCAGATCGAGGTGCGGGATGTCTATTGAAGTGAGGCCGTCGCTGGATGCGCTGCAGGCGCTGGACTGGGGCAAGGGCGACGGCCTGCTGCCGGCGGTGGTGCAGGATGCCGACACCCTGCAGGTGCTGATGCTGGGCTATGTCAGTGCCGATTCGCTGGCGGCCACGCTGGCCATCGGTCACATGACCTTCTTCAGCCGCAGCAAGCAGCGGTTGTGGACCAAGGGCGAGCAGTCCGGCAACGTGCTGGTGGTGCAGTCGATCAGCGTCGACTGTGATGCCGACACCCTGCTGGTGATTGCACGCCCGGCCGGGCCGACCTGCCACACCGGTGCCGAGAGCTGTTTCGACGGGGCACCGAAGGATTTCCTGGGCGGGCTGGGCCAGCTGGTGGCGATGCGTGAGGTACAGCGCCCGCCAGGCAGCTACACCACCAGCCTGTTCGAGGGCGGCATCCGCCGCATCGCGCAGAAGGTGGGCGAGGAGGGCGTGGAGACGGCGCTGGCGGCGGTGGCACAGGACGACGAGGCGTTGCTGGGCGAGGCCTCGGACCTGCTGTACCACCTGCTGGTGCTGCTGCGCGCGCGCGGGTTGTCGCTGGATGATGCGCGGGCGGTGCTGGAAAAACGCCATCGTTGAGCTGCGGTAGTGCCGGCCGCTGGCCGGCAACTCATGCTCGCCTGGCATCTGAGGGCTGCCGGCCAGCGGCCGGCACTACCGGCATGCGTCATCGCGTGCGCGATGTCATCAACGGAATCTACAATAGGCGGTCTTTCTTTACCCGGACCGCCCATGAAACTGCCTGCCGCCTGGCTGTGCTGCCTGTTGCTGACCTCGCCGACCTGGGCCGCGGACACCGTGGTCACCGGCAAGGTCTATCTGGAGCGCGACGGCAAACCCGGCCGCGGTGCGACCGATCCGGGCCTGGCCGGGGTGCAGGTCTCCAACGGCGAGGCCATCGTCAAGACCGCCGCCGACGGCAGCTACAGCCTGCCAGTGCGCGACGGCCAGACCGTGTTCGTGATCAAGCCCGATGCGTATTCGTTCCCGAAGGCGGCCGATGGCCTGCCTTCGTTCTGGCGCCACTACCGCCCGAACGGTTCACCGGCACTGAAGTACGGTGGCATCGCCGCGACCAGCGACGTCACCCGCAACTGGGATTTCGCCCTGCAGTCGGATCGCCATGACAGCCGCCGTGGTTTCCAGATGCTGGTGTTCACCGATTCGCAGACCGCCAGCCTGAAGGACATCGGCTACTACCAGCAGTCGATCGTGGCGCCGCTGGTTGGCCAGACCAGGGCGCGCATGGGCACCACCCTGGGTGACATCGTCAACGACGACCTGACCCTGTACCCGGCGATCAACAAGGTCACCACCGAGCTCGGTGTGCCGTGGTTCCACGTGCCGGGCAACCACGATCTCGACTTCGATGCGGCCAGCGACGAACACTCGCTGGACAGCTGGCGCAACATCTACGGCCCGGACACCTACGCGGTGGAAGAGGGTGGCGCCAGCTTCGTGTTCCTCGACGACGTGGTCTACGACCCCAAGGCCAAGCCGAAATACATCGGCGGCCTGCGCGAAGACCAGTTCGCTTTCCTCGCCAGCTACCTGAAGGGCCTGCACAAGGACCGCCTGCTGGTGCTGGGCATGCACATCCCGCTGTTCGACGCGGCGCCGGGGCGCGAGACCTTCCGCCACGCCGACCGCCAGCGCCTGTTCGACCTGCTCAAGGACTTCCGCAACGTGCTGGTGCTCAGCGGCCACAGCCACACCCAGCAGCACGTCTACCACGGCAAGGCCGAGGGCTGGAACGGCGACAAGCCGCTGCACGAATACAACGTCGGTGCCAACTGCGGTGCGTTCTGGTCCGGCGTGAAGAATGCCGCTGGCGTGCCGGACAGCACCATGAGCGACGGCACGCCGAAGGGCTATGCCCTGCTCGATGTGGCCGGCAACGGCAGCTACAAGCTGCAGTACCGCGTGGCTGGCCAGCCGGCCAGCGAGCAGATCGGCCTGCATGCACCCAAGGTACTGCGCCAGGGCGCCTATCCGGCGTGGGGTGTCTACGCCAACGTCTACATGGGTGAGGACGCCAGCGTGGTCGAGTACCGCGTCGATGGCGGCGCCTGGCAGCCGATGAAGCAGGTCAGCCAGCCCGATCCGCGCCTGATGGTGGAGAACGTGGCCGATGATCTGGCCAACAGCCTGCGCGGCTACGACCGTTCGCCGGAGGCCACTGCGTCGCCGCACCTGTGGCGGGGCGCGCTGCCGACCGACCTGGCAACAGGCAGCCACAAGGTCGAAGTACGCTCCACCCAGCCTGATGGTGCAGTGTTCACCGCCACCACCAGCTACAGCCTGCAGACTGCCCAGCCCTGACACCGCGCACCAGCGCTCCAGCGAAAGGACCCCGCATGGATATCCGCTTCATGGCCGGCACCACGCCGGTGACGCTAAGCCGCCACTGGTTCACCGGCGCGATGCTGCTGCAGAGCGCCACCGAGAAGGTCTGGGTGCAACACCCGCTGCATCCGGGCACCCACTTCTCGTTCTCGCTGGTACAGTCGTGGCTGCGTCACATCGCCGGCCACGAAGTGCTGGTCGAGCGCACCCGGCCGCTGTTGTTCGCCGGCTTCCGCCCGCAGCGCCTGCGCGTGCTGGTGGATGGTGTGCAGGTGGCCGAACAGGAAGGCATGTAGGCCAACCTGAACCATCGGCGCGCTAGGCAAAGCCGCCCCGATGCCTGAGAATCGGGGCGATTCAATCGATCCAAGCAGGCCAGCGTGACCATCGCAGCAGCGTCCCCGGTTTCCTCCGACTCCGCCCGCGGCGGTCTTCCGCGCCATCTGGTCGTTGCCGATGTCGGCGGCACCTTCGCCCGCCTGGCCTTGGCTGAGACCCAACCCGGCCACGCGCCGCGGCTGGGCAGTCATCGCACCTATGCCTGCGCCGAGCACCCCAGCCTGGCCGCGATCCTGGCCGATTTCACCGAAGGCCTTGGTCAGCCGGTGCAGACCGCGGTTGTGGCCATCGCCGGCCTGCTCGATGGCGATGTGCTGATCAACTCGAACCTGCCGTGGACGGTCTCGCTGTCGACCACGCGCGAACAGTCCGGCCTGCGCGAACTGCAGCTGATCAATGATTTCGAAGCGGTGGCGCTGGCCATCCCGTACCTGCAGCCGGAAACCCTGGTGCCGCTGAACGGCGACGCCGATCCAGCCCAGGCCTTCCCGGCGCTGGTGCTGGGTGCCGGTACCGGCCTGGGTGCCGCGCTGCGTTTCGCCGATGGCGAGCGCCCGGTGCTGGCCAGCGAGATCGGCCATGCCGCGCTCGGCGCCGGCAACGCGCTGGAACTGCAGGTGCTGGGCAAGTTGCTGCAGCGCTGGGCGCACGTGGACAACGAGCGAGTGCTGTCCGGCAGCGGCCTGATGAACCTGTATCCGTGCCTGTGCGAACTGCGCGGTGTCACCCCGGTGTGGAGCAGCACCGAGGCGCTGATCGGTGCCGCCCGCAGCGGTGAGGACGCGCTGGCGGTGGAGACGCTGCATGTCTTCTGTGCCTGGCTGGGCAGCCTGGCCGGCGACGCGGCGATCGCCGTCGGCGCGCGCTCGGTGTATCTGGCCGGGGGCATTTCCGCGCATGTGCAGGATTTCCTGGCAGATGGCCGCTTCCGTGAGCGATTCCTCAACAAGGGTGTGCTGACCGAAGTGCTGCGCCAGGTACCGGTGTGGAGGGTGGAGCACGGCCAGCTGGGTGTGCTCGGTGCAGCGGTCTGGCACGCCGCACGGCAGCCCACGCACGACTGATCGGCAGGGCCGGCATCGGGCCGGCCATGCATTGCAGACTGGGAGGGGAAGATGGTGGATCGCAGGCAGTTCCTGCAGGCCGGTGCACTGGCCGCAGGCATGGCGGCATTGCCGGGCGTGCAGGCGCGCACGCAGGGTGGTGCCAGGGTGGTTTCGACCTGGGACTTCGGCGTGCCGGCCAACCAGGCTGCATGGCAGGTGCTGGCGCAGGGTGGCAGCGCACTGGATGCAGTCGAAGCCGGTGCACGCTGGGCCGAGAGCGAGCTGTGCAACCCCACCGTTGGCCATTGCGGCAATCCGGATCGCGATGGCGTGCTGAGCCTGGATGCGAGCATCATGGACGGCGATGGCCGTTGCGGTGCAGTGGCTGCGCTGGTCGACATCCTGCATCCGGTGTCGGTGGCGCGCAAAGTGATGGAGAACAGCCCGCACGTGCTGCTGGTGGGCGAGGGCGCGCAGCAGTTCGCGGTGCAGCAGGGTTTCGAGCGCAAGCACCTGCTGACGCCGCAGGCTGAAGCCGCCTGGCACGAGTGGCTGAAGACCGAGAAGTACCAGCCGCAGATCAATGCCGAGCGCCGCGGTATTCCCGGCAACAGCGACAACCACGACACCATCGGCATGCTGGCACTGGATGCCAAGGGCCACCTGGCCGGTGCCTGCACCACCAGCGGCATGGCCTGGAAACTGCATGGCCGCGTCGGCGACAGCCCGATCATCGGTGCCGGCCTGTATGTCGACAACGACGTGGGCGCGGCCACTGCCTCGGGCGTGGGTGAGGAGATGATCCGCAATGCCGCCTCGTTCCTGGTGGTCGAGCTGATGCGCCAGGGACGTTCTCCCGCGCAGGCCTGCCGCGAAGCGATCGACCGTGTGGTGCGCAAGCGCCCGGAAGCGAGCAAGACACTGCAGGTCTGCTTCCTGGCCATGAACAAGCAGGGCGAGGTCGGCGCTTACGCGCTGCATCGCGGCTTTGTCTACGCGGTCTGCGATGGGCAGCGCCAGGATGACCTGCGCGACTCGCCATCGATCTACACGAGCACCCAGACGTGAGCACGCGGCTCACCCTGGAGATCGCCAGCAATTCGCTGGCATCGGCGCTGGCCGCGCAGGCCGGCGGTGCCGACCGCATCGAGCTGTTCGACAACCTGGCCGAAGGCGGCACCACACCGTCGTTCGCCAGCATTGCGATTGCCCGCGAACGCCTGTCGATTCCGCTGTTCGTGCTGGTGCGGCCGCGCCCGGGCGACTTCCACTACGACGGGCTGGAAGCCGAACTGATGCTGCGTGACATCGCGCAGTGCCGCGCACTGGGCTGCGATGGCGTGGTGATCGGCGCGCTGGATGTACAGGGCAACGTCGATCTGACGCTGTGCCGTGAACTGGTGCAGGCTGCCGGGCCGCTGCAGGTGACCTTCCATCGCGCCTTTGATGCCGCCCGTGATCTGCCTGCGGCGCTGGAGCAGGTGATCGGGCTGGGTTGCCAACGGGTGCTGACCTCAGGCGGCCAGGTCAGCGCCGAGGCGGGTGCCGATGTGCTGGCAGGCCTCGTTACCCAGGCAGCGGGCCGCATTACGGTGATGGCCGGCGCCGGATTGGCCCCGGGCAACATCGCAACCGTCGCACGGCAGACCGGCTGTACCGAACTGCACGCCTCGGCCAAGGGCCTGCGGCGCTCGGCCATGCAGTTCCAGAACCAGGCTTTGCGAGGGCTGGACCCGGACTGGAGCCAGACCGCCACCGCCACCGTAGCTTCGCTGCGGCAGGCGCTGGACGGTTGAACGCCGCCGGGGTCGGATCCCTTCGCAGAAGGGGTCCGACCCCACTGTTCGCGATGGATTGGGCGCTGGATCAGATGACGCTTCAGGCACATGTGATTGCCGGGGTCGAAGCGGCAAGTCACGGAAAGTAAACGTCATCTGCGTCTGCATATGGCGGAGCACGGTATCAGTCCGGACAGTGTGGCCGACCATCCTTCGACCGCGAGCGCCCAGATGTTTCAACTGCTTCCGCTGCTCTCCTGTTTGCTTGCGCTCAGTGCGAGTGGCGCCGAAGAGGTTTCGGCATCCGTGTGGCAGTGGCACGAAGCCAATGGCGAGGAAGGTCGAGAGATCCTGCCTATGCCCGGCGTGAAACTGGCGCCAGCCGCTCGGGGCGCATTCGTCGACAGGCGCATGCATGAAGTTGGGGGAAAGCGCTTTCGCGCGCTGTATCAGGTATTCGATTCAAACGCCGATAATCCGATGGGCCGTTGTGGCGCGGGGCGCGAGATCGAACTCTACGTCTACGAACTGATCCCGCCCAAGCCTGTCGAGCGGGGCAGGATACTGATCAGTAGTTGCCTTGAGACCGTGTCCCTGGCCAGCCAGAACTCGGGAAGTCCCGAAAGTGAGTCCGACTTTTCCTCGGTGGTCTGGCAGCACGACGGGTTCACCATCACGTGGTGGGGTGCCGGGTCCGACGGAAAGGGCTCAAGCCACTATGCACTCCGCAATGGCCGTTTTGTCCCGGCTCAATCGGACGAGAGAAGCCGCTGGGGGCGGACAAAATAGTTCCGCGCACGATTGTCGCGATCGTGTCATTGACGTGTGCGCCGTCTTCTCAGCGATGTTTCGCAACCCTTTGATTGTTCTGGATGCCTGCAGCCGATAACGGCATTACGCCACGTGTTGCTGCGTCGCCGCATGCCCGGCGCGGTTCAGCTGTGCTTTAGTTTGGATCGATCCACAGGGGAGGGCGCCGTATCGGTCTTGAACCGATCCAGGTGCCCGGATCAGCCGTAGTGCCGCGCCACCACCCGTCCGTGCGTCCACACTTTCGAAGAGCAACCACCCATGGCTCAGATCGTCCGCAAGCGTCGTCACCTGCTGTCCCAGGCCCTGGTCCTGGCCCTGTTGCCCCTGGCGGCCAGCGCGCAGGAGGCCGCCAACTCGTCCACCAAGGATCTCGACGCGGTCACCGTCACCGGTTCGCGCATCAAGCGCGCCAGCGTCGAAGGTCCGGCGCCGGTCAACGTGATCACTGCCGCACAGATCCAGAAGGAAGGCTTCGTCAGCGTGTACGACGCGCTGAAGACACTCACTGAAGCCACCGGCACCGTCGAGGCGGCCTCGCAGTGGGGCTCGCATACGCCCAATGCCAGCGGCCTGAACCTGCGCGGGATGGGCCCGAACCGCTCGCTGCTGCTGGTCAACGGCCGCCGCGTGGCCGACTACCCGCTGCCCTACGGTGGCGAAACCAACTTCTCCAACTACGGCAACATTCCCGCTGCCGCAGTCGAGCGCATCGAAGTACTGACCGGTGGCGCCTCGGCCATCTATGGCTCGGATGCGATCGCCGGCGTGGTCAACGTCATCCTGAAGACCAACTATGACGGCGACGAAGTACGCGTGCGCGGTGGTACCTCCACCGAAGGCGGCCGCGATACCTGGGATCTGTCCTGGGCCGGCGGCAGGACCGGCGACAACTGGAGCGTGACCTACGCGCTGCAGTACACCAAGCGCGATCCGCTGTTCGGACGTGACCGTCCGCAGATGGACGATGCCGACGATGCGCCGTACCCGTCCTGGAACATGGAACAACGCAAGGTCGGCTTCCGTCCCACCGCCGGCCTGGCGCTGATCGATCCCACCACCGGCCAGCGCCTGGCGCCGCCCACCGGCACCTGCGAGAAGTTCGATGGCGAGTACTACACCGCCGATCGCCTGGTCTACAACTACGCCGCCAACACCATCAGCAACACCGGCCGCCTGTGCGGCATGAGCGCCGACTACGCCAACTGGCTGCTCACCGGTGGTGCCGAGAACGTGTCCGGCAACCTGTATGCCACCTTCGATTTCAGCAACGACCTGCAGGCCTGGACCAACCTGGCGGTATACCGTTCCGAAGCGATCTGGGGCACCAATCCGCCCGGCGTGTCGCTGATCGACGATGACAACGGCTACTACTGGGACGCCAACCGCAACCGCCCGATCCTCGGCGTGCGCCAGTTCACCCCGAACGAGGTGGGCGGCCTGGATACGCTGCGCAACACCAACCGCGAACTGTCCTGGGACTGGAGTGCGGGCCTGCGTGGTCGCCTGGCCGATCGCTTCGACTGGAGTGCCACGGTGGGGCGCTCCTACTACCGCGTTGAAGAGCGGCAGAACGTGGTCGACAAGCAGAAGTCGTACGACTATTTCCTAGGCCCGAAGCTGGGCACTACCGCCGACGGCGAGGCGATCTATGCGTTGAACGAATCGCGCTGGTGGAACCCGCTGACGCCGGACCAGTACTGGCAGATGGGCACCGTGGCGAAGAACCGTGCGTCCTCATGGGTCAATCAGGCTTCGGCGGACATCACCGGCGAGCTGTTCCAGGGCTGGGCCGGCCCGATCTCGTTCGCGGCGGTGGCCGAAGTCGCGCAGCAGGGCTATCACCTCAGTCCGGATCCGCGCGCCGGCATCGACTTCGACCTGCAGAACGTCGATCGCGGTGGCGGCGAGCGCACGCGCTATTCGGCCGGCGTCGAGTTCAAGATTCCGCTGCTGGAAAGCGTGACCGCCACTGCGGCCGCGCGCTATGACCGCTATGGCAGCTACAAGGCTGACAACAGCGGCGAAGCGCTGGACATCGGCAGCCAGAAGGAGACCACCTGGAATGTCGGCCTGGAATGGCGCCCGGTGGAGTCGCTGCTGGTGCGTGGCTCCTATGCCACCAGCTTCCATGCGCCCGACATGCACTACCTGCTGGGCCAGCCGAGCAGCTCCGAAGTGCAGACCTATGACCGCCTGCGCTGCATCCAGAGCGGCGCGTACCTGGTCAACAACTGTGGCGTGGGCAATACCGATGTCTGGTACACGTTCGATGTGAACCGGCGTGGCACGCCGCTGCTGCGCTCGGAGACCGGTGATTCGTGGACGGTCGGTTTCGTCTGGGACGTGATGCCCAATCTCTCGGTCAGTGCCGACTACTGGGCAATCAAGCTGGAAGACATGATCGTCGACGTTGGCGCCGACGAGGTGCTGGCCAGCGAAGCGGGCTGCCTGACCGGCAAGAACATGGACGGTACGCCGTGGGCCAATCCGGCCGGTGGCGAGTATTGCGCTGGCATCCTGGCCCGCGTGAACCGTGACAGCAACGGCCGCTTGGTATCGATCGAGCGCGGCCCGTTCAACCTGGCCAGCCGCGAAGTGCGCGGCATCGACCTGACCGCGCGCTATCGCCTGGAAACCGCGCAGTGGGGCAGCTTCCAGCTCGGCCTGAACTACACCAACCAGATCTCGACCAAGGAACAGCGTTACGCCAACGATCCGAACCCGGAGCGTCGTGACCGTGACCTGCGCAGCAAGCTGCGCGCGAGCCTGGCCTGGCAGCGTGGCAATTGGAATGCCAACGTCTATGCCGATCGCATCGGTTCGGTGCCGGGCGTGCGTTACCACTGGGGCACCGATCGCCTGAACAATCCTGGCGGCTGCCTGCCGTTCGCCGATGGTTACGTGCCCAGCGACAGCCCGTCGCTCAACTGCCTGGAGCCGGCCACGCGTCCGGACGGCTCGCCGAATCCGAATCCCAACGCCGGCCAGCAGACGGCGCGCTACTACGGGCGGGTGGGGCCGTTCATCACCTGGAACTTCAACGTCGGCTATCAGGTGACCGAGCACGCCAAGGTCAACGTCTACGTCAACAACGCGTTCAACTCGGCCAGCTGGAACCACAAGGATCCGTACAAGCTGGACTACGACTTCGCTCCGACCCGCCTGCTCGGCGCGGTTGGCCGCGAGTTCGCGCTGGAGTACGTGTTCACCTTCTGAGGTGGATTGCGGGCGGTACGCCGGGCATGGCCCGGCGCTACCGGCTGGACGGGGTGGCTGGATTTGACCTTCCCACGATGGCAAGGTTTAGCCTGTCCGCATCCAGAAGGAACCCCGGGAATCCGATCATGAGCACGCCCCGCGCCACTGCAGTCCCCGCAAGCCCGTCCACCATCAGCCTGCCCATCGAGGGCATGACCTGCGCCAGCTGCGTCGGTCGTGTCGAAGCGGCGCTGTCCAAGGTCGAGGGCGTCGGCAGTGTTTCGGTCAATCTGGCCACCGAACGTGCGGATATCCGCGCGTCCGGTCCGGTCGATCGCGCCGCGCTGATCCAGGCGGTGGAGCGGGTGGGTTATGACGTGCCGGCCGGCACCATCGAGCTGGCAGTGGAAGGCATGACCTGTGCCTCCTGCGTCGGCCGCGTCGAGCGCGCGCTGCTGGCGGTACCGGGCGTCAGCCAGGCCAGCGTCAACCTGGCCACGGAGCGTGCGACCGTGCGCGGCGTTGCGGGCGTAGACGCGCTGATAGCGGCCATCGACAAGGTCGGTTATGCCGCCCGTGCCATCGAAGCGGGCGTTCAATCCGATGACGAAGCGGCGGAAAAGAAGGATGCCGAGCGCGCCGAACTGAAACGCGACCTGATCGTGGCCACCGCACTTGCACTTCCGGTGTTCGTGCTGGAAATGGGGTCGCACCTGATTCCCGGCATGCACGAATGGGTGATGGCCACCCTCGGCATGCAGACCAGCTGGTACCTGCAGTTCGTACTGACCCTGCTGGTGCTGGCCATTCCCGGCCGTCGTTTCTACCAGAAGGGTTTCCCGGCACTGCTGCGGCTGGCGCCGGACATGAACTCGCTGGTGGCGGTGGGTACCGCCGCAGCGTTCGGTTACTCGGTGGTGGCGACCTTTGCACCGCGGTTGTTGCCGCCGGGCACGGTGAACGTCTACTACGAAGCAGCGGCGGTGATCGTCGCGCTGATCCTGCTCGGCCGCTTCCTTGAGGCGCGCGCGAAGGGCCGTACCTCCGAGGCGATCAAGCGCCTGGTCAACCTGCAGGCCAAGGTTGCGCATGTGATCCGTGACGGCCGCACGATCGAGATCCCGGTCAACGAGGTTCTGAGCGGCGATGTGGTGGAAGTGCGCCCGGGCGAGCGCGTGCCGGTCGATGGCGAGGTGATCGAGGGGCGCAGCTACATCGACGAGTCGATGATCAGTGGCGAACCGATTCCGGTCGAGAAGCAGCCGGGCAGCAGCGTGGTCGGCGGCACGGTCAATCAGAAAGGTGCACTGACCGTGCGTGCCACGGCGGTGGGCGCGCAGACCATGCTGGCGCAGATCATCCGCATGGTCGAACAGGCACAGGGCTCGAAGCTGCCGATCCAGGCGGTGGTCGACAAGGTCACCCTGTGGTTCGTGCCGGCGGTGATGCTGGCCGCACTGGCGACCTTCGCGGTCTGGTTGATCTTCGGCCCATCGCCGGCGCTGAGCTTCGCGCTGGTCAATGCGGTGGCGGTGCTGATCATTGCCTGCCCCTGCGCGATGGGCTTGGCTACGCCGACGTCGATCATGGTCGGAACCGGTCGTGGCGCCGAGATGGGCGTGCTGTTCCGCAAGGGTGAAGCGCTGCAGTTGCTGAAGGACGCGCAGGTGGTGGCGGTGGACAAGACCGGCACGCTGACCGAAGGTCGCCCGCGCCTGACCGACCTGGAGATCGCCGACGGCTTCGATCGCGCCACGGTACTGGCCGCGGTGGCTACCGTGGAGTCACGTTCGGAGCATCCGATCGCCCGTGCCATTGTCGATGCAGCCACCGAGCAGGGCCTCGCATTGCCGGCCATGGTCGACTTCGAATCGGTCACCGGTATGGGTGTACGCGCCAGCGTGGAGGGTGCGCGTGTGGAGGTCGGTGCTGATCGCTTCATGCGCGACCTGCGCGTGGACATCACTGCATTTGCGGCGCTGGCGGCTGAACTCGGCGCGCAGGGAAAGTCGCCGTTGTACGCTGCCATCGATGGACGCCTGGCAGCGATCATCGCAGTATCCGATCCGATCAAGCCGAGCACGCCGGCCGCGATCGCGGCGCTGCATCAGCTTGGCCTGAAGGTGGCGATGATCACCGGTGACAATGCCGGCACCGCGCAGGCGATCGCACGCCAGCTCGGTATCGATGAAGTCGTGGCCGAGGTGCTGCCGGAAGGCAAGGTCGAAGCGGTGCGCCGTTTGAAGGCCACCCATGGCCATGTCGCCTTCGTTGGTGACGGCATCAACGATGCGCCGGCACTGGCCGAAGCCGATGTCGGCCTGGCCATCGGCACCGGCACCGATATCGCGGTGGAGTCGGCCGATGTGGTGCTGATGTCGGGCAACCTGCAGGGCGTGCCGAATGCCATCGCGCTGTCGAAGGCAACGCTGGGCAACATCCGGCAGAACCTGTTCTGGGCCTTCGCCTACAACACCGCGTTGATTCCGGTAGCGGCCGGCGTGCTGTATCCGGTCTGGGGCGTGCTGCTGTCGCCGGTGTTCGCCGCCGGTGCGATGGCACTGTCCAGCGTGTTCGTGCTGGGCAACGCACTGCGCCTGCGCCGCTTCCAGCCGCCGATGGCGGATGCCCCCGCTGCGAGCCACTGAAGGAGAACCGCATGAACATCGGTGAAGCCGCCAAGGCGTCCAGCGTTTCGGCGAAGATGATCCGCTACTACGAACAGATCGGCCTGATTCCTGCGGCCGATCGCACCGAGTCCGGCTACCGGGCATATTCGCAGGCGGACATCCACCGCCTGCGCTTCATTCGGCGGGCGCGCGATCTTGGCTTCCAGGTGGCCGAGATCACCGATCTGCTCGGCCTGTGGAACGACACCTCGCGGCACAGTGCCGACGTCAAGCATCTTGCCGAACAGCACATCGCCGACCTGGAGCAGCGTATCGAAAGCATGCGGCAGATGGCCGACACGCTGAAGTCGTTGATCAGCTGCTGTGCGGGCGATGAGCGCCCGGAATGCCCGATCCTGCAGCGGCTGGGCGAAGACGAAGAGACCCTGGCACCGCCGGAGACCGCGAAGACCGGTGCAGTACGGCGCCGCACGCACAAGCACTGACCTGGCGTTGCATGCATGAAAAAACCCGCCCGGTGCAGCTGCACCGGGCGGGTTTTTCGTTGCAGGCGCAGGCTAGGGGATCAGGCCGTGCGCGGCGGGAAGCCTGCATCGGTCAGCGCCGCCACGATCTGCGCTTCGCTGGCCGAGGTCTGCACCTGCACGCGACGGCTGGCCGGATCTGCCTGCACGCTGGCCTGCGGATCGACCAGCTCGATTGCCTTGGTCACGCTGCGTGCGCAGCCGCCGCAGGTCATGCCTTCCACGTGGAATTCCATCTGTAGCTCCTTCGGTGCTCTTGGGGTGGCGCCAGTGTGCACCTTCCAACATTGGCAGGGTCAAGCGCAGGGCTGAACCGAAGACAAAGCACCAATGAAAACGGCAGCCACCTGTACCAGCGTGGCTGCCGTGGAGGAACGTCCCCGCCAGGGCGGGGCGTGGGTTGCACCGGGGCGGGCCCGGGCAACCCGGTGTTGCCTTAGAACTTCCAGGTAGCGCCGAAGTACAGCTGGCGGCCTGCGTAGGTATTGGAGATCAGGCGTGCCTTGGTGTCGCTGCCCAGGTGAACGCGCTGCTCGGACTTGGTGGCATTGATCACCGAGGCGGTCAGGGTCCAGTCCGGGGTCAGGTTGTAGGCCACGTTCAGATCCAGCTGGTCATACGGCTCGGTGTAGACGGTGAGGCCATTGTTGAGCCCACCGACCACCTGGCCGCGACGGTTGAACGAGGCGCGCGCGAGGAACTTCTCGTTCTCGTAGAACACCGTGACATTGGCCTGGTTCTTGGCGCTGCCGACCAGTGGCGAGGAGCCGATTTCCTGACCGTCCAGAACAATGGAGGCCAGGTTGGTGTCGTTGTAGGTGTAGTTGGCCTGCACGCCGAAGCCGAAATCGAAGGTGTACTGGCCATACAGCTCGACGCCTTGCGAGACACCATCGCGGCCATTGGCCTGGGTCTCGTAGCGCTGCACGTTCACCGCTTCACCGTTGATGACCATGGGCGTGTCGCGCACCACCGGCAGGGTGAAGTTGTCCACGTTCTTGCGGAACAGGCTGACGCCGGCGACCGCGCCCGGCTGGAAGTACCACTCCAGGCCCAGGTCGAACTGGGTGGCCTTGAACGGCTCCAGCTGCTTGTTGCTGCCCTGGCCGACCCAGCCTGCGGTCGATGCGCCACCGGCAACGCGGCGATCATTGACGTACTCCTCGCTGTAGTAGCTCAGTGCGCCCGGTGCTGCGATATCGGTGTAGCCAGGGCGGGCGATCACCTTCGATGCGGCACCACGCAGCACCAGCGTGTCGGTGATGTCCCATGCAATGTTGAAACTCGGCAGCACGTCGGTGTAGGTGCGGTCCACGCCGATCAGGCTGTAGGTCTTGCTCTGCGCCAGGTCATGCGGCAGGCGCACGAAGCCGCTCTCGCAGCTGTAGGTCGGGTAGGCCGCAGCGGCGGGGTCGGTGCACGCCATCGGCGCGCCGGACGCGTTGTCCAGGAAGTAGTCGTTGAACTTCTCGATCGAGTCGGAAGACTGCGCGAACTGCTTGGTGCGCACCACGCGCACGCCGACATTGCCGCGCAGGCGCTCGGTGCGGAAGTTGGCCTGGAAGTAGCCGGAGTAGATCTTCTCGTTGACGTTGTAGACGAAGTCTTCCTCGGTGCGGTTGTGCGAACCACCGTAGGTCTTGTTCAGATAGTCGATGTACGCCGGGTAGTTGATGCCCGGGAACACGTTGGCATTGAAGCCACCGGCAATGTTGCTGATCGGGTTCGACAGGAAGAAGCCGGGCTGCGCATCGCCGGCAGTCGGATCGCAGCCACTCTGGTAGCGGCTGTTGTCATAGTCGGCCGGGTCACGGCCCGGGCATACCCAGTAGGTGTTGCCGGTGTTGCGGTGGACCTTGCCATCACGGTACTTGGCACCGAACTGGATCGAATCCAGCCAGCCGGACTCGAACAGCTTGGTCACGTCAGCCTGGAAGTAGTTCTGCTTGACCTCGGTGCGCTTCCACGACGAATCGGTCGAGCCGGTGTCGACTTCGGCGATGCCGTTCATCAGCTGCTGCTGCAGGTCGGGCGAGAAGGTGGCAGACGGCGTGCCGGTCAGGTCCCATGCGCTGTACTGGTTACCGGACAGGTAGTCGTTGCCGACCTTGCGGCGCGGCTTGGCCGACATGCGGAAGTTCATCGACGGACCACCTTCAGACCAGGTGCGGCCACCGGTGAACGAGGCCTTCCACAGCGGGCTGATGTCCCAGTCGATGGTCAGGTCGGCGGTCTGCGACAGCGCCTTTTCCTTGCTGTAGCCACCGGTCAGCTGCGGTGTCGGAATCGTGCAGTCGTCCGGGCCCCAGCCGCCGGGCTTGAGGCCGGCGGCCTTGGCCTGGTCTTCGCTGCAGTAGTAGGTCTTTCCGGCCAGCTTTTCGAACTGGGCACCGGTGACGGTGTTGCCGCTGGGGTCGAAATCCAGGCCGTTGAGCAGGCGGCCGCCGGCCCAGTTTCCATCGCCGTTGAAGCGGGCCATGCTCCATTCCGGAATCTTCAGCATGTTCTGGGTGTAGTCACCCTGCAGCTCGAAGCGGAAGTAGTTGGCGGTCATCGTGACGTTGTCGACCGGCTTGAACTGGAAGGTCAGCTGGCCGCCCTTGCGCTCGCGCTTTTCTTCCTTCACGGCGAAGTTGACCGAGGTCGGCATGAAGAAATCGCTGTAGTTGCCGCCGGTCTGGTTGTTGAAACCGGACTTGCCCCACCAGTAGTGGATGCCATCCTGCTGCTGCACGTTGCCATAGGCGTCGCGTGCCTTGCCGGCGCCGTACCACTGGTAGTCCTCGGTGCTGGCTTCCATGGTACGGGTCGTGCGCTTCTGCTGCGTCACGCCGACCAGCACGCCGAAACGCTCGTCCTTGCTGTGCCACGAATACAGGGCCGAGGCCTGCGGGTCGATATCGTGGTGGGTATCGGAGGAGGTGCCCTCGAGCGTGACGAAGCCCGAGTTGGACTCCATGTCCAGCGGACGGCGGGTGTGCAGGATGACCGTGCCGCCGATGCCGCCTTCGTCGATGCGTGCTTCCGGCGACTTGAACAGCTCGGCGCTGGACAGCATGTTCGACGGCAGCAGGGTGTAGTTGAACGAGCGGGTGGCTTCGTCGTTGGTTTCCGACGTGGCCACGTAGTTGCCATTCAACTGGGTCAGGGTCAGGTCCGGCGCAAGGCCGCGCACGCTGACGCTCTTGCCTTCACCACCGCTGCGGGTGATGACCACGCCGGGCACGCGCTGCAGTGCGTCGGCCACGTTCTTGTCGGGGAACTTGCCGACGTCTTCGGCGGTGATCACTTCGACCACGGCGTTGGCGTCGCGCTTCTGCTCAAGACTCTTTTCAATGGCGTAGCGGTAGCCGGTGACCTGGACGCTGTCCAGGTTGGTGGCTTCCTGCGAGCCGGTGGAAGCGGCCTGCTGCGCGGCGGCGCCAGCCGGAATGACGGCGGCGGCCAAGGCCAGCGCGATGGCCAGCGCCAGTGCATCCTGGCCATGCGTACGTGTTGAATGCTTCATTCCCATCTCTCCCTCTCTCCTGGATTGATCCGGTGACGTGGCACGGACAACTTGAATCGATCTAATTTGAAGTGACATTGTCGCTATTGCCATGCAGTGGCAGTAGCACCGTGCGCGTGGCCTGGTACGTCCTGTTGCTGCTCCCCCAACTCCCGGCCATCGCAGTGTCGTTCTTGGATCGATCTAAGCGATGGGCGGGCGTTTTTTAGCATGGGTCGCCCGCGGGCGCATGCTGCTCCGCAATATGGTACTGGCGTGGCGAAGGCATGACGGTTTGCTGAAATCAGTGAAATCGTTTTCGTGCGCAGGGGAGGGTGGGGCGGCAGGGCTGCGCCCTGCACCTGCTTGAAGCTAAGGCAACGGCCAAAGCCGGAGCCAAAGCCAAAGCCAAAGCCAAAGCCAAAGCCAAAGCCAAAGCCAAAGCGGCTCTGGGTTTCTGCTGGTTTGGCGGGGCGGTGTGGGCTGGCAGGACACGCCGTAAACCCCCAGACCGGCCCAGCCGCTGGCGGCTGTGCGTTCGGGCGCTTGCGAAGCAGTGCTTCGCAAGCAAAGCGCCCTCACCCCTGGGGGCTCGATGGCGCCATCCATGGCGCCAACGGTCCTGCCAGCCCACACCGCCCCGCCTTTGACAGTTTCCCGGTGACGGTTGGATAGGTCTTGGAATCACGCGAGGTCATGGGGTCAGATCCGTTCTCCGTTGGAAAACGGATCTGATCCCGATTGATTTCGTTATCCGACAGAGATTGATCCACGCATGGCGTAGATCTACTGCAGATCGCGAGAAACTGTCGAAGGCGGGGTGGGTCCGGTTGCGGGGGCGTGAGCCGCATGGATGCGGCGACCGAGCTTACATGGACGTACTTGCAGCGGCCCCCGCAACCGGACCCACCCCGCCTCCCCACAGGAAATCAGCTTCTGCTGTTGCTGTTGCTGTTGCTGTTGCTGTTGCTCCAGCTCGCAGCGGGTGCAGGGCGCAGCCCTGCCGAACACCCCCCTCTCATGCTGCGCCGCAGAATGCATTCGGCTGAACCTGCATGCTCTACTTGAATCGATCTAAATTCACGGTCTGGTGGGTCGGGCGTCATTCCAGGGGGAGCTTTCTGCCAGTCATGGCGGGGCTCAGCGGAACGGTGCCGGACGGCCCCGGCCGTCTGCCTCCGCCTCATCGACTACAGGAACCCGACATGCGTCCAGTGCCGTCCGCTCCCGCCGTCCCAGTGTCCTCGCGCCCGCTGCTGCGCCTGGCCTGCCTGCTCGCACTGTCGTCAGTGCCGGTGCTGCTGCAGGCCGCGCCGGCTGCGCTGGAGCGCGAGGTCAACACCTTCATCGGCAGCAAGGACGACGGCAACACGTTCCCGGGCGCGTCGGCACCGTTCGGCCTGATCCAGGTCAGCCCGATCGGCAGCCACTATTCGGGCTGGCGCTACGACGACGAGAAGATCCGCGGTTTCGGCCACTCCTTCATCTCCGGCGCAGGTTGCTGGGAGCAGGGTGGCCAGGTGTCGGTGCTGCCGGTGACCGGTTCGATCGGTCCCGGCGGCGATTTCGATACCGGCAACGCGAAGAAGTTTGACCACAAGGCCTATGCCGCGTCGTACACGCATGACGGCGAGATCGGCCAGGCGGGCTATTACAAGGTGCGGCTGACCAGCTACGGCGGCATCGATGCCGAGACCACCGCGCGTACGCGTGCCGCGGCCGAGCGCTACACCTTCAGCCAGCGCAGTGGCGATGGCCACGTGCTGGTCAATGTCGGCCAGGCGAATGAGCGCCATTCGGTGATCGGCAGCGTGGTCGATGTGGTCGGCGACCGCGTGGTCGAGGGCAAGCTGGTCACCAAGAGTTTCTGTGGTGGCCATCAGTACACCACCTGGTTCCGCATCGAGTTCGACCGCCCGTTCAAGGCACACGGTACCTGGGGTGAGGGCGGTGGCCTGCCGGGTGCGCGCCACAGCATGGAAGGCGAGCAGAAGCCGAACGGGGCCTGGCTCAGCTTCGACCTGGCCAAGGGCCAGTCGGTGACGGCGGTCAGCGCGATCTCGCATGTGGACGCCGAAGGCGCGCGCATCAATCTGCGCGCGGACGGCATGCAGGGTGGGGCGCTGCTCGGTTTCGACCGCATGCGTGCGCTGTCCCAGCAGTCGTGGCGCGAGCAGCTGGGTCGGGTGCGTGTGCAGGGCGGTACGGCCGATGACCGCACCGTGTTCTACAGCGCGGCCTACCACGCGCTGCTGCAGCCGATGACCGGCAACGATGCCGACGGCCGCTACCGCGGCTATGACGATGGTATCCACCGCGCCGATGGCTGGACCTATTACGAGTACTTCTCGCTGTGGGATACCTACCGCGCGCAGAACCAGTGGCTGGCACTGACCCGCCCGGACGTGGCGCGTGACATCGGCCGTACCCTGCTGGCGATCGACGAGCAGGGTGGCTGGCTGCCGCGCTGGGGCTATGCCAACTTCGAGACCAACATCATGACCGGCGATCCAGTCACGCCGTTCATGGTCGACCTGTGGCGCTTCGGTGCGCTCAAGGGCCGCGAAACACAGGCCTGGGACGCGCTGCGTCGCAATGCGTTCGGCACGCCGCCGCTGAACTCGCGCATGGCCGGCCGTTCCGGTAACCCGACCTACCTGGACAAGGGCTACGTGGTCTACGACCGCGCATTCCCATCCAAGGGCATGGACGTCGATCCGCACCACGGCGGTTCGGCCACCTTGGAATATGCGCTGGCCGACTGCGCGCTTTCGCAGATGGCCGATGGCCTCGGCCACGCGCAGGACGCGGCGACGCTGCGTGAGCGCGGCCGAAACTGGCGCAAGGTGTGGGACCCGCAGGTGCGTGACGCCGAGACCGGCTTCACCGGTTTCCCGCGCCCGCGTACCGAGGACGGCCAGTGGTACACGCCGGCCGATGGTCACTACAGCCCGCGCTCGCACCACGGTTTCCATGAAGGCACGGCGTGGCAGTACCAGTGGCTGGTGCAGCAGGACGTGCCAGGCCTGGTCGAAGCGATGGATGGCCGCGAACAGGCTGGCCGCCGCCTGGATGCGTTCTTCGCGATGAACGCGCTGCAGGCCGACCCGCTCAACGCTGCCCGCAAGGAGTGGGTGGTCGGGCCGTACAGCTACTACAACCAGTTCCGCTACAACCCGAACAACGAGCCGGACCTGCACTCGCCGTGGCTGTACACGCTGATCGGCCAGCCGTGGAAGACCGCTGCCGTGGTGCGTGCCGCGCAGCAGTTGTTCACCAATGCCCCGAATGGCGTGACCGGCAATGATGACCTCGGCACGATGTCGGCCTGGTACCTGTTCAGTGCCATCGGTGTGTATCCGGCGGTGCCGGGCAGCGGCCAGTTCCTGCTGCATACCCCGCGTTTCAGCAAGGTGGAAGTGGACATGGGCAATGGCCGCACCCTGCGCATCGACGCGCCGGGCGCCGATGGCCGCCGCCTGCAGTACGTGCAGGGCGTGAAGGTCGATGGCCAGGCGCATGCGCCGGTGTGGCTGGACTGGAACCAGCTGCAGCAGGGCCCGCGCCTGCAGTTCGCGCTCGACGCGAAGGCGCCGGAGCAGGGCTGGGGCACGGCGGTGAAGGACCTGCCGGTGTCCTGGTGCGCGGCACCGGGCAGCCAGCTGCACTGAGCCGGACTGTGCCGTTCGCGGTGACCCAGCGAACGGCACGGCACGACACGGCCCTGATCTATTAGGCTTGAGCTTCCAGCGGAGTCCGGGAAGACGATGAACGACAACGGCAGCAGTCCCAGCAAGCGCGCCGGCAAGGCGGTGACGGTGACCGACATCGCGCGTGCCATCGGCGTGTCACGGGCAACCGTGTCGCTGGTGCTGCGCGGCAGCCCGCTGGTCAACGTCGATACCCGGGCCAAGGTCGAGGCCGAACTGCGCCGCCAGCGCTATGTCTACAACCGCGCGGCGGCCAACCTGCGCCGCCGCACCTCGTCGAGCATCGCGCTGGTGATCAACGATCTGTCCAACCCGTTCTTCGCCGAATTCGCGTCCGGCGTGGACGAGGCGCTGGGCGGACGCGGATACGTGACCCTGCTCGGCAGCACCGGCGAATCGCCGGAGCGGCAGCAGGCGGTGCTGTCCACGTTGATGGAGCACACCCCGGCCGGCCTGATCCTGTCGCCAGCCGAGGGCAGCGATACCGCGCTGCTGCGGCAGGCACTAGGTGCCAATGCCAACGTGCTGCTGTTCAACCGCGAGCTGGACGGGGCCGACTGGGATTTCCTGACCCTGGACAACCAGCACGGCGCCTATCTGGCCACGCGCCACCTGATCGAGCGCGGCCATCGCCAGATCGCCTTCTTTGGCGGCCACGCTGCATCGAGCTCGTGCCACCAGCGCCGTGCCGGTTTCCAGCAGGCGCTGGCCGAGGCCGGTCTGTCGCTGCCGCCGGGCTGGATGATCGAGTCGGCGCCGAACCGCCTGGAAGCTGCGGCGCGCACCGATGAGCTGTTTGCCGACGGACATCGCCCGAGTGCAGCGGTCTGCTACAACGACACCGTCGCGCTGGGCCTGATGCTGGGCTTGAACTCGCGTGGCATCCGCCCGGGTGGCGACTTCGCCGTTACCGGTTTCGATGATATTTCCGAGGCGTCGGTCGCGGTGCCGCCGTTGACCACGCTCACTGCCGATCCGCGCGAGCGTGGTCGGCAAGCTGCCGCGCTGTTGCTGCAACGACTGGACGAGCCGGATGCGCCGCCACGGCGCACGGTCGCGCCGGTGCAGTTGCGCATCCGCGAAAGCAGCGCCGCACGACCGAACTGATTCCTTCCATACACCCCTTCCACGCAACAACGACCTTCCGCGCATCGAGGCGCGTACCGCATGCCGATCTCCGCAACGCCCCGTCCATCGGGTACCTCCAGCAGCCAGGCGCCGGTCATGAATGTCCGTGCTGCTCTGGCGGTTGCCACCACCATATTCTTCATGTGGGGCTTCCTGACCAGCCTCAACGACGTGCTGATTCCGCACCTGAAGGCGGTGTTCGAACTGAATTACACCCGCGCGATGCTGGTGCAGTTCACCTTCTTCGGCGCGTACTTCCTGATGTCGGTGCCGGCCGGTCGGCTGGTGGCCCACCTGGGCTACAAGAAGGGCATCATCGCCGGCCTGCTGATCGCCGGCGTGGGCGCGCTGGGCTTCTGGCCGTCGGCTGCATTGCGCACCTATGAAGCGTTCCTTGGTTCGCTGTTCGTACTTGCCACCGGCATTACCGTGCTGCAGGTGGCAGCCAATCCCTACGTTGCGCTGCTGGGCCCGGAACAGACCGCATCGAGCCGTCTGACCCTGGCGCAGGCACTCAACTCGTTGGGTACCACGCTGGCGCCGCTGTTTGGTGGTTTCCTGATTCTGAGCACCGCAGTGAAGAGCGGCGACGAGATCAACGCGCTGCCCGTGGCCGAACAGATTGCCTACCGTACCGCCGAAGCGCAGTCGGTGCAGGGCCCGTACGTGGGCCTGGCCATCGCACTGGTGCTGCTGGCAGTGTTCGTCTACCTGTTCCGCCTGCCCAGCTTGACCGAGACCACCGAGCAGGCCGACAGCGGCCACCACACGCTGCTGGATGCACTCAAGCATCCGCACGTACTTTTCGGCGTGCTGGCTATTTTCTTCTACGTCGGTGCTGAGGTGTCCATCGGCAGCCTGATGGTGAACTACCTGGCACTGCCGGAGATCGGCGGCATGACTGAACAGCAGGCCACGCACTATGTGTCGGCCTACTGGGGGTGCGCCATGGTTGGTCGCTTTGCAGGTGCGTGGCTGCTGGCCAAGTACTCGCCGCGCGGCCTGCTGGCCGGATTCGCAGTGGCCAATGTGGTGCTGCTGGGCGTCACGCTGGCGTCGGGTGGCAAGGTCGCGCTGTACGGCATCGTGGCGACCGGTCTGTTCAATTCCATCATGTTCCCGACGATCTTCTCGCTGGCCATCGAACGTCTGGGCCCGCTGACCAACAAGGCGTCAAGCCTGTTGATCATGGCCATTGTCGGCGGCGCGATCATCCCACTGCTGCAGGGCGTGCTGGCCGACCGCATCGGTCTGCACCTCAGCTTCGTGCTGCCGGTGGTCTGCTACGTCTACATCATCTTCTACGGCCTGGTGGGTTCGCGCCCGCCGGCTTCCGCAACGCAGGGAGGCTGAGTCGGAAATGGGTGCCATTGTCTGCTTCGGCGAAATTTTGATCGATCTACTAGCGCAGCCGCCGGCCTCGGCCGATACCCCGCGCGCGTTCCTGCAGTACGCCGGCGGTGCGCCGGCGAACGTCGCGGTGGCGGCTGCGCGGCTGGGGGCGAAGACGCAGTTCGTCGGCATGCTTGGCCGCGACATGTTCGGTGATTTCCTGGCCGACAGTCTGGTCGAGCACGGCGTGGGCACGGATTACATCGTGCGCACCGACGCCGCCAAGACTGCGCTGGCCTTCGTCGCGCTGGATGCCAGTGGCGAGCGCAGCTTCAGTTTCTACCGCCCGCCGGCGGCTGACCTGCTGTTCCGTGACAGTGACTTCCAGGCGGAGTGCCTCGACAGCGCGCAGTGCTTCCACGTCTGTTCCAACAGCCTGACCGAGCCGGCCATCGCCGAGGCGACCTTCGCCGGCATGGAGCGCGCCCGTGCCGCCGGTGCGGTGGTCAGCCTGGACCTCAACCTGCGCCCGGCTCTGTGGCCAGCCAACGAAGATCCGACGCCGCGCCTGTGGCAGGCGCTGGAGCGCGCCGACCTGGTCAAGCTGTCGCGCGAGGAGCTGGATTACCTGGCGGCACCGCTGGGTGCCGATGGCGAGTCAGTGGTGCTCAAGCGCCTTCTGGCCGCGCAGGCGCGCTGGGTCATCGTTACCGATGGTGCGGCCACGCTGCACTGGTACACGCGCGACAACCACGGCACGGTCACCAGCTTCCGCGTGGCCACCGTCGATACCACGGCCGCCGGCGATGCCTTCGTCGGTGGCGTGCTGGTCGGCCTGCTGGAGCGTGGTGGGGCGGGCGCAGGCTTTGCCGCGTTCTGCCAGGACCCGGAGGCGATCACCGCCACGCTGCGCTTCGGTGCCGCCGTGGGTGCGCTGGCTGTTACCCGCAAGGGCGCGTTCGCCGCGATGCCCTCGCTCGATGAAGTGCAGCAGCTGCTGCAGGCCCAGGACATTACCGCATGAGCACCTCGCCCGATTTCCGTTCGCCCGCGTTCCTGCGCGCGCATATCGCCGACACGATGGCGTTCTACCACCCGCGCTGCATCGATCCGGACGGCGGTTTCTTCCACTACTTCCGTGATGACGGCAGCATCTACGATGCCAGCCACCGCCACCTGGTGAGCAGCACCCGCTTCGTCTTCAACTATGCGATGGCCTACCGCGAGTTCGGCAATGCCGAATACCGGGAGGCTGTCGAGCATGGCGTGCGCTATCTGCGCGAGGTGCACCGCAACCCGGCCACCGGCGGTTATGCCTGGACCCTGCGCGACGGCAAGGTCGAGGACGATATGAACCACTGCTACGGCGTGGCCTTCGTGCTGCTGGCCTACAGTTGCGCGCTGAAGGCGGGCATCGAGCAGGCGCGCGACTGGATGGACGAGACCTGGCAGCTGCTGGAAGCACGCTTCTGGGAGCCGCAGCATGGCCTGTACAAGGACGAGGCTGACGGCCAGTGGAGCTTCACTGGCTACCGCGGCCAGAATGCCAACATGCACATGTGCGAAGCGATGCTGGCCGCGTTCGAGGCCAGTGGCGAGCAGCGCTATGTCGAGCGCGCGCTGCAGCTGGCCGACAACATGACCCGCCGCCAGGCCGCCAAGGCCGGTGGCCTGGTCTGGGAACATTACGATGTGAACTGGGAAATCGACTGGGACTACAACCTGGACGATCCCAAGCACCTGTTCCGCCCGTGGGGCTTCCAGCCGGGGCATCAGACCGAGTGGGCCAAACTGCTGCTGATCCTCGATCGCCACGTGCAGGCCGACTGGCTGGTGCCGACCGCGCAGCATCTGTTCGACGTCGCCGTCGCACGCAGTTGGGACGACACCCGTGGTGGCCTGTACTACGGCTTCGCACCGGAATCGCGCCGGCAGCCCGGTATGGACGGCGCCCCGATCGGCGGCGACAGCTTCGTCTGCGACGACGACAAGTATTTCTGGGTGCAGGCCGAAACGCTGGCGACCGCCGCGCTGATGGCCAAGCGTACCGGCGATGACCGCTACTGGCAGTGGTACGAACGCATCTGGGCGTATTCGTGGGAGCACTTCGTCGACCACCAGTACGGTGCATGGTTCCGCATTCTCGATGCCGACAACCGCAAGTACAGCGACGAGAAAAGCCCTGCCGGCAAGGTGGATTACCACACCATGGGCGCGTGCTACGAAGTGTTGAACGTCGTGCGTTGAAGATCGTTCGAATGCAGTAGTGCCAGGCCATGCCTGGCAATCCGAAATCGGTAGCGCCGGGTCACGCCCGGCGGAAAAACAGGAGCGCCACGTGCATCGCATTTCCCTCGCTGTCCGTCTGCTCCTGCTGCTGACTGCAGCCATCTCCTTCCCGGTGGCCGCAGCCCCGCTGCAGGCGCAGTGGGAATTCCGCATGCTGCCCGGCGACGCGCAGGGCGCCGCGCGTCCAGGCCTGCAGCAATGGCGTGCGGCGAAGGTGCCGGGCAGCGTGCACACCGACCTGCTGGCGCATGGGCTGATCCGCGATCCGTACGTCGGTGCACCCGAGGCCGAGCTGCAATGGATCGGCCTGGCTGCCTGGGAGTACCGCGCCCGCTTTGACGTGGATGCGGCGACGCTGGCCAAGCCGAATGCCGAGCTGCGTTTCGACGGGCTGGATACCTACGCCGAGGTCAGCCTCAACGGCAAGCCGCTGCTGCGCGCGGACAACGCGCACCGCACGTGGCATGCACGTGTGGACGGGCGCCTGCGCGCGAACGGCAACGAACTGCAGATCGTGTTCCGCTCACCGATCCGCACGCTGCTGCCGGGCGTGCAGGCAATGCCGCACAAGATCGCTGGCAATTACCCGTCGCCCTATGGCGATGAGCCGAAGGAGGCGATGGTCGGCAACTTCGCGCGCAAGCCGGCCTACCACTTCGGCTGGGACTGGGGCCCGCGTTATGTCACCGCCGGGGTCTGGCGCGGGGTCGACCTGCAGGCCTGGGACGCGCACCGCCTGGCCGATCTTGCTGTGCGTACCGATGCATTGAGCGCGGAGCAGGCGAAGCTGGCGGTGTTGCTGCAGGTGGAGCAGGGCAGCGCTGCCGGTTCTGCGATGGTCACTGTGGATGTGCAGGATCCGGAAGGCCGCAACGTGGCCCAAGTGCAACGCACGGTGTTGCTGAAGCCAGGCCAGAATACGGTTGAGCTGCCGGTTGAGCTGGCCACACCGCGGCGCTGGTGGCCGGTGGGCCATGGCGCGCAGGATCGCTACACCGTGCAGGCTCGCCTGAATGGTGGCGGCGATGCAACGCTGGCGCGCGAGCAGCGCATCGGCCTGCGCACGGTCGAACTGCGCCGCGAGGAAGACGGCAAGGGAGGGCAGGGCTTCGCCTTCGTCATCAATGGTGTGGAGATCTTTGCCAAGGGCGCCAACGTCATTCCGTTCGACGCCTTCCCCGCACGCGTCGATGCCGCACGCCTGCGCCAGGTGCTGACCGCCGCGCGCGACGCCAACATGAACATGCTGCGCAACTGGGGCGGCGGCTACTACGAGGACGATGCGTTCTTTGACATCGCTGATGAGCTGGGCCTGCTGGTCTGGCAGGATTTCATGTTCGGCGGCGGCATGCAGCCGGGCTACGATCCGGCCTTCCGGGCAAGCGTGGTGGCCGAGGCGCGTGACAACGTGCGCCGGCTGCGCCATCACCCCAGCATCGTGCTGTGGTGTGGCAACAACGAGGAGGAAACCGCCTGGAAGGACTGGGGTCACGGCCGCGACCTGAAGGCAGCTGACCCGGCATTTGCGGCGAAGGTCTGGCAGGGCTACGTCGACCTGTTCGGCAACGACCTGCGCCAGCTGGTGGGTGAGGAGGGGCTGGGCGTGCCGTACTGGTCCAGCTCGCCCAGCAACGACCTTGACGAGAAGGCCAACGATTCAACGCGTGGCGACAAGCACTACTGGCAGGTCTGGGGCAATCCGGCGTTGCCGGTGCAGGCCTACCTGCGCGAGACCCCGCGCTTCATGTCCGAGTACGGGCTGCAGGCGTGGCCGTCGGTGGCGACGGTGGACCAGATCGCCACCCGCGCCGAGCAGCGCATCGACAGCCCGGTGATCCGCGCGCACCAGAAATTCATGGCCGGCGAGGGCAACAGCCGCCTGCTGCACTACATCGAACTGGGCTACGGCACGCCGAAGGACTTCGAGGACTTCGTCTACCTCAGCCAGGTGATGCAGGCCGATGGCATCGCACTGGCGGCGCTGCATCATCGCGCCTCGCGGCCGTACACGATGGGCTCGCTGTACTGGCAGCTCAACGACGTCTGGCCAGGTGCTTCATGGTCCAGCGTGGACTACTTCGGTCGCTGGAAGGCGCTGCACTTCGCCGCGCGGCGTTTCTTCGCGCCGGTGGCGGTGGCGGCGTTGCGCGACGAGGGCAGTACGCGGGTGCGCCTGATCAACGACGGTGCCGCGCTGGATGCACGCTGGCGGTTGCGGGTGATGGATATAGACGGCAAGGTGCTTCGCCGCCGCGAGGAAGCGGTGTCGCTGGCTGCCGCCGGTGTCACCTCGATCGGTGATTTCCGCGACGCCGAATTGCTGGCCGGTGCCGATCCAAAGCGCACGGTGGCCGTGTTCGAACTGCTGCAGAACGGGGCGGTGAGTGCCCGCCAGGTGGTCGGCTTCGTTGAGGCCAAGGATCAGATCCTGCCGCGGCAGAAGCTCAAGGCCAGCCTGTCCATTGAAGGCGACCACTACCGTCTGCGATTGGAAAGCGCGGCCTACATGCGTTCGGTGTGGATCGACTTCGGTGCATTGGACGTGCAGGTGGAAGACAACCTGCTGGATCTGCTGCCGGGCGAAACCCGCGACATCGCAGTACGCGGCCCGGTGGATCTGACGACGCTGCGCGAAGCGCTGAAGGTAAAAACCCTCAACGATCGTTGAAGGCGGCGCATCCTGTTTTGGTAGGTGCCAACCTTGGTTGGCACACCCCGAACATGCCAACCAAGGTTGGCATCTACCAGAAGCGGAGACGGGTAGGTGCGGACGGTTGGTCCGCACACATCTCTTCTTTACAGCTGGATCTGCTGGAAATTCTCGACCCGCTCGTGGCCGTTGGCGGCCTGGCCGGTGCGCGGCAGCGGGTAGTCGTCCAGGCGGTCGATCAGGCGGGTCTGCAGGCCGGCTTCGCGGGCAGCATCCAGCTCTTCTCCGCCGCTTTGGTAGGTGTCAACCTTGGTTGACACATCGGTCGTATGCCAACCAAGGTTGGCATCTACCAAGAGCGGTACCCGGTAGCCGATGCCGCAGAGCCCATCGGCAGGCGGCGTTTACAACTGGATCTGCTGGAAATTCTCGACCCGCTCGTGGCCGTTGGCGGCCTGGCCGGTGCGCGGCAGCGGGTAGTCATCCAGGCGATCAATCAGGCGGGTCTGCAGGCCGGCTTCGCGGGCAGCATCCAGTTCTTCCACCACATCCGACAGGAACAGAATCTCGCCGGCCGGCACGCCAATGGCCTGCACGATGCGGCGGTAGCTGTCGGCCTCACGCTTGCCGCCGACTTCGGTGTCGAACCAGCCCGACACCAACGGGCTGAGGTCACCGGCGTCGCTGAAGCCGAAGAACAGCTTCTGCGCCGGCACCGAGCCGGAGGAGTACACGTACAGCGGCAGGCCGGAGGCGTGCCAGCCCTTCAGCACCGGCGCCACTTCCGGGTAGAAGTGCGCGGTGTAGTCGCCGCGGCGGTAGCCTTCGTCCCAGATCAGGCCCTGCAGCGCCTTCAGTGCGGTGTGCTTGCGGTCCTGGTCGATCCAGCCCTGCAGCGTCTCGGCTACCAGGCTGTCCTGGCAGGCGCCGCCGATCTCGGTGGCCACCGCATCCAGCCAACGGCGGACTTCCGGCTGCTGGCCGTGCTCGGCGACGAACGCGGGCAGCGCCTTGCGGGCATAGGGGAACAGCACGTTCTTGACGAACGAGATGCTGCTGGTGGTGCCTTCGATATCGGTCAGGATGACGCGGGGCTGCATGGATCAGGATGCCTGGGTAGGTACGTAACGGGGGAATTTCTGCGCGATGTCGGTGCCGGTGAAGTGACCGACCCAGCCATCCGGCTCGGTGAAGAAGCGGATCGCCACGAAGCTGGGCTCTTCGCCCATGTCGAACCAGTGGGTGGTGCCATCGGGCACGGCGATCAGGTCGTCTTTCACGCACTCGATCTCATAGACCTTGTCGCCCACGTGCAGGGTGAACAGGCCGGAGCCTGCGACGAAGAAGCGCACCTCGTCTTCCTTGTGGAAGTGTTCGTCGAGGAACTTCCTGCGCAGCTCGGCGCGGTTCGGGTTGTCCGGGGCGATCGAGGCCACGTCCACGCTCTTGAAGCCGCGCTCGGCAACCAGGCGGTCGATGTCGGCGCGGTAAGCGGCGAACACTTCATCCTGGCTGGCGCCCGGTGCGACCGGTGCGGTGGCCTGCCAGCGCTCGAAGGTGACGCCGATCTTCTGCAGCTCGGCAGCGATGACCGCGCCGTCCTGGGTATCCAGAAGCGGCGATTCGGGGCGGGTGTCGTCATAGATGCGCAGTCGGCTCATGGCGGCAGCTTGAACGTCTCGGGGGGAAGACAGGGTAGCAGGGTGGGCACGAGGTGCAGATTCCGGATCGGCATCTGCACCTGCTTGCGGGTTCAGCCGCGCAGCTTGCGCAGTTCCAGCTCGCAGTGGAACAGGAACTCGAACGCTTCCAGGTGGCGGCGTGCCTCGGCCATGTCGCGGCCCCAGGCATACAGGCCGTGGCCGTCGATCAGGTAGCCCCACAGGTTCTGCCGGTCGAGCAGGTCATCGACCTGCTTCGAAAGCACGTTCATGTCCTGGGTGTTGGCGAACACCGGCACGTCGATGGCCATCTCGTGGGTGCTGTTGCCGGCGAAGGCCTTCAGCAGTTCGTAGCCTTCCAGGCGGATGTGGCCCTGCGGCGCGTACAGGCGCGAGGCGACGGTCTGCACCGGCGAGTGGGTGTGCAGCACGCAGCCGATTTCCGGGAAGCGGCGGTACAGCTGGGTGTGCAGCAGGGTTTCGGCGGACGGGCGCAGCGGGCGGCCGACGGCCAGGCCGTCGAAGTCCACCACCATGATGTCGTCCTCGATCAGGCGGCCCTTGTCCTTGCCGGAGACGGTGATCGCGGCGTGGCGGTCATCCAGGCGGTGGGAGAAGTTGCTGCTGGTGGCCGGCGTCCAGCCGGCGTGGGCCAGTTCGCGGACGTTGTCGATCAGCAGCTGGGCCAGTTCGCTCAGGCGCGCGGTGTCGTACGGGAAGGTGGGGGCGTTCATGCCGTCGATTTTACTGGATTCGGCCAACGGCTGAGCCCCTCGTGGCTGTCTCGCCGGGCTGGATTTCTTGCTTTGGCCGGGCGGGTGGGCTGTGCAGGGGACGCCGTAGACCCTTCCTTGGGGGCTTGGCCGCGGCATCCATGCCGCGGACACCCCTGCACAACCCACCCGCCCGACCACGGACAGGTTCCGTGCGCGTCAGCCACGGAGTGAAGAAGGAAAGGCAGAAGCGGGTCGCGGCGCTGCGCTTGCTCGGAGCCGAGCATGGCTCGGCTCTACAGAGAATTCATTTCCCAGACCGAATTCATCCACGCATGGCGCGGATCCACCGGATGCGCCGGGAGACTGTCATGGGCAGGGAGGCATGGGTTCGCGGGGGTGTCCGCGGCATGGATGCCGCGGCCAAGCCTCCAGGGATGGATTCACGGCGTCCCCCGCGAACCCATGCCTCCCCGCCAAACCCTCTGCCCAGCTCTTGTCGTTGCTCCGGCTTCAAAGGCGGGTGCAGGGCCGCAGGCCCTGCAATCCCTTTACTTCACCCGCAGCCGGCTGTGCCTGAACCCGTAGCAGAAATAGATCACGAAGCCGACGAACGTCCACACCGCCATCAGCATCCAGTTGTGCATCGTCATCGCCGACAGCAGGGCAAGGCAACTCAGCACGCCCAGGCTGCAGATCAGCCACGCCATCGGCATGCGGAACGGACGCGGCAGGTCCGGCTGGGTGCGGCGCAGGATCAGCACGCCCGCGCACACCGCCGCGAACGCGATCAGCGTGCCCATCGAGGTCAGCTCGCCCAGGATGTCCAGCGGGAACAGCGCCGCCAGCAGGGCGATGCCGATGCCGGTGATCACGGTGTTGATGTGCGGGGTGCGGTACTTCGGGTGGATCTTGGTGAACACCGGCGGCAGCAGGCCGTCGCGGCCCATGATCATGAAGATGCGCGGCTGGCCGATGATCATCACCAGCACCACCGAAGACAGGCCGACCAGCGCGCCCACCTCGACCACCCAGCGCAGCCAGCCCAGCTGCGGATGCGCTGCCACTGCAGTCACCACCGGCTCGTCGGTGCCCAGCAGCTGGAACGGCACCAGGCCGGTCATCACTGCGGCCATGGCGATGTACAGCACGGTGCAGATCACCAGCGACAGCATCATGCCGAACGGCATGTCGCGCTGCGGGTTCTTCGATTCCTGCGCCGCCACCGACACCGCCTCGAAGCCGATGTAGGCGAAGAACACCATCGCCGCGCCACGCAGCACGCCTTCCATTCCGTACTTGCCGGAGCCTTCATTGGCCGGAATGAACGGAGTCCAGTTGCTGGTGTCCACGTACTTCCAGCCGACCACGATGACGAGCACGATCAGGCCGGTTTTCAGCACGACCATCGCCATGTTCATCGCCGAGGACTTGCTGATGCCGACGTAGCACAGCCAGGTCAGCAGCAGTACCAGCGCGGCGGCCGGCAGGTTGGCGATCGCGCCGGTGGGGCGCAGCTGTGCATCGAGTGGGGCACTGACCAGCGCCGCCGGTAGATGGATGTCGAACTGGCTGAGCAGGCTGAGGAAATAGCCGGTCCAGCTGACCGCGACCGCCGAGGCGGAGACGCCGTACTCGAGCACCAGCATCCAGCCGATGAACCAGGCGGAGAGCTCGCCGAAGGTGGCGTAGGTATAGGTGTAGGCGCTGCCGGAAACCGGCACCATCGAGGCGAATTCCGCGTAGGCCAGCGCGCAGAAGGCGCAGCAGATGGCGGCCAGTACGAAGGACAGCATGATGGCCGGGCCGGCGTGGTTGGCGGCGGCCTGGCCGGTGATGACGAAGATGCCGCCGCCGATCACCGCGCCGATACCCAGGGCAGTCAGCCCCCAGGGGCCGAGGTGGCGGCGCAGGCTCAGGCCGTTGGCGTCTTCATGGGCGGCATGCGGGTGCTTGGTGGCCCACAGTTGCTTGAACATGTGTGGTGGTCTTGTCGAAGCGCGCCATGACCGGCGCGCGGGGAAAACGGACGGGCCGGCGCGAGGCCGGCCCGTAGGCGGATCAGGGCGACTTGGCCAGCTTGCTGTTGCGGATGCCGTAGCCCAGGTAGATCAGCAGGCCGAGCAGCGTCCAGCCAACGAACAGGTGCCAGTGCACCACGAACGCCTGCCAGAACAGGAACAGGCAGGTGGCTGCGCCGAGGGGGCAGATGATCCAGACCGCCGGCACGCGGAACGGGCGGTGGATCTCCGGCTTGGTATAGCGCAGCACCAGCACGCCGATGCAGACCGTGGCGAAGGCCAGCAGGGTGCCCATCGAGACCAGTTCGCCCAGCACGTTCAGCGGTACCAGGCCGGCCAGTGCCGCGGCGATCACGCCGACCACGATGGTGGCGACGTACGGGGTGCGGAAGCGGGCGTGGACCCTGCCGAAGAACTTCGGCAGCAGGCCGTCGCGGGAGATGGTGTAGGCGATGCGGGTCTGGCCCATCATCATCACCAGCACCACCGAGGACAGGCCGGCGATGGCGCCGATTTCCACGAACGTCTTCAGCCAGGACAGGGTCGGGTAGGGCTCCAGCGCGGTCGCCACCGGCTTGTCGGTGCCCAGCAGGTGGTACGGCATCATGCCGGTCAGCACCGCACAGACGATGATGTAGACGATGGTGCACACGGCCAGCGAGCCGAGCAGGCCGATCGGCATGTTGCGCTGCGGGTCCTTGGTTTCACCGGCGGCGGTGGAGACCGCATCGAAGCCGATGTAGGCGAAGAACACGATGGTGGCCGCACGGAACACGCCGCTCCAGCCGAACTCACCCGGCACACCGGTGTTTTCCGGGATGAACGGCTGCCAGTTGGCCGGGTCGATGTGGGCCGCGCCGATGCCGATGAACAGGCAGATGACGGTGACCTTGATCGCCACGATGATCGCGTTGACGAAGGCCGACTGGGTCACGCCCACGTACAGCAGGCCGGACACCGCCGCCACGATCAGCACTGCCGGCAGGTTGAACAGCTTGCCCGAGGCGATGAACTCGCTGCCGGTCCAGGCGATCGGGGCTGCGCTCAGGGCATCCGGGAACGGCATGTGCAGCGTGGTGGTGATGAAGCTGATCAGGTATGCCGACCAGCCCACCGCGACCGAGGCCGAGGCAAACAGGTATTCCAGCACCAGGCACCAGCCGATGAACCAGGCCATGCCTTCGCCGAGGGTGGCGTAGGAGTAGGAGTAGGCGCTGCCGGAGACTGGCATCATCGCCGCGAATTCGGCGTAGCACAGGCCCGCCAGGGCACAGGCGAAACCGGCCAGCACGAACGAAAGCATCACCGCCGGGCCGGCATGGTTGGCCGCGGCCTGGCCGGTCAGCACGAAGATACCAGCGCCGATCACCGCACCCACGCCAAGCAGGATGAGGTGTTTAGCCGTGAGGGTCCGTTTCAACGTGGCTTCGCCGTCCAGGCTGCCTTCGATGGGTTCGCCGGCATCGACGTGCCCGGCCGGTTCAACCGGCTTGACCCTCAACAGAGCTTTCAGCATGCAGTACTTCCTAGTGATCGGATTGGGTGGGCCGCCGATACGTTGCCGGCAACCCTGGAATGGTGAAGGCCGCGCGAACGGCCCGCTGTACCTTAGCCAAAGCTGAAGCCAACGCACAAGCGCAATCGCAACAATGAACGGCGATAATGAGCAGTATTTTTCCAGACCGCCCCCATTCATGCGCCAGACCGCCGAAACCCTTGCCGTGCTTGACGATCGCCTGCGTGGCCTGCTGCGGGACTATGCCCGGCGCGAGCCCGCCCACGACGCACTGGCTGCCGAATTCGGCACATTGTTGGACGATCCGGAAGATCCGTTCCGGCGCGAGCGGCTGGCCGGCCACTTCACCGCCAGCTGCTGGCTGGTCAGTGCCGACGGCCAGCGCCTGCTGCTGACCCATCACCGCAAGCTGCAGCGCTGGCTGCAGCTGGGTGGCCACGCCGACGGCGACCGCGACCTGGCCCAGGTGGCACTGAAGGAAGCCGAAGAAGAATCGGGACTGAGCGGCCTGGTGTTGGAAGACCCGGCCATCTTCGACCTGGACAAGCACTGGATTCCGGAGCGCAAGGACGTGCCGGGACACTGGCACTACGACGTGCGTTTCGTGATCCGCGCGCTGGGTGGCGAGGCCTTCGTGCTCAGCGAGGAGTCGCTGGAACTGGCCTGGCGGCCGGTGACCGAGGTCGCGGCCGATCCGGAATCGGACGAATCCATGCAGCGCATGGCGCGCCGGTGGTTGGCGCGCTGATGCTCTCCGACGGCTGTGCAGCGTTTGTTGCGGCTCATGCCTGTGGTGAGGCGAAGCAGGATGCGGCACTCGCGATGATCAAGGCTGCATTGCCCGTCATCACATCCATCAACTGGGAGCGCGTGCCATCGCGCCTGGAGGTCCCAGAGGTGGGGCGGGAGCGGCTGGCGCAGGAGTTGAGTGCCATTGCAGGTGCTGTTGGCTTGCCATGCGAAGCTGTGTTGACGATTGTCCAGGTGGATGGGGCGGTGCCTTCGCTGGGCAGCCGCCTGCAGGACTGGCTGGTTCATGCCGAGGAGCTGGATTTCGTCGATACGCTGTTCCTGTCGATGGAAGACAGGGTTCTGATCCATTGGGACTTCTACAAGAGCCTTTACGCCGTAAGGTTCTGAGGTGTCCCATCCACGCATGGCGTGGCTCTACTGCAACCCGGCAGATCCGCTCCATGAGGGGGTCGCGTGGTGCAGATGCATGTCGCCGGGCATGGCCCGGCGCTACCGTCATCTTGCGGGCCGGGCCATGCCCGCCGAACCTTCGATCAGTACAGGATGCGCGTGCGCAGCGTGCCCGGAATCGCGGCCAGCTCGTCGCGCACGGCGGCGGCCTGTTCCTCGCTGGCGGTGATGTCGATCACCACGTAGCCCACCTTCGGGTCGGTGCGCAGGAACTGGCCGTCGATGTTGACGTTGTGGCGCGAGAAGATCTCGTTGACCTTGGACAGCACGCCCGGCACGTTCTGGTGGATGTGCAGCAGGCGCAGGCTGTCGGCGTGCTCGGGCAGGGTCACTTCCGGGAAATTGACCGCCGACAGGGTGCTGCCGTTGTCGCTGTAGCGCACCAGCTTGGCGGCCACTTCAACGCCGATGTTGTCCTGCGCCTCCAGCGTGCTGCCGCCCACGTGCGGGGTCAGGATCACGTTGTCGTGGCGGGTCAGCGGCGATTCGAAGATATCGCCGTTGCCCTTCGGTTCGACCGGGAACACGTCCAGCGCGGCGCCGCCGACGTGGCCGCTGGCCAGTGCCGCGTCCAGCGCATCGATGTCGACCACGGTACCGCGTGCGGCGTTGATCAGGTGCGCGCCCTTGCGCATCTTCGCCAGCTCGGTGCTGCCGATCATCCACTGCGTGGACGGGGTCTCCGGCACGTGCAGGGTGACGATGTCGGCGCGCGCCAGCAGGTCGTCCAGGCTGGCCGCCGCACGGGCATTGCCCAGTGCCAGCTTGGTTTCCACGTCGTGGAAGATCACCTGCATGCCCAGCGATTCGGCCAGCACGCCGACCTGGGTGCCGATGTGGCCGTAACCGATGATGCCCAGCGTCTTGCCGCGCACTTCATGGCTGCCGCTGGCCGACTTCGACCAGCCGCCGCGATGGCATTCAGCGTTCTTCTGCGGAATGCCACGGGTCAGCATGATCGCCTCGGCGATCACCAGTTCGGCCACGCTGCGGGTGTTGGAGTACGGCGCGTTGAACACCGGGATGCCGGCCAGCTCGGCCGCGTCCAGGTCGACCTGGTTGGTGCCGATGCAGAAGCAGCCCACCGCGATCAGGCGCTTGGCCTCGGCCAGCACTTCGGCGCTGAGCTGGGTGCGCGAACGGATGCCGACGATATGCGCCTCGGCGATGCGCGCCTTCAGTTCGTCCTCGGGCAGCGCCTTGGTGTGCGCTTCGATCTGGCTGTAGCCGGCGGCGCTGAATACCTCCACGGCGGTCTGGCTGACCCCCTCCAGCAACAGCACGCGGATATCCTGCTTCGGGAACGAGGTCTTCTTCGGCGACATGGGGCGACACGGCCAGTGGGACAGGGGCTGACCACTATGCCAGATCGCAGCGACCATGGTGCAGTGCGCAATTGGTTGCATCCGTAGCTATCTGCACGGCTGCGGGGCTGGACGCTGGCGCGTGCCGCTGGCACGCTTGCCCGTTCTTCATGCACCGCGCTGGACCGTCATGACCGATTCCCGCATTGCCTCGCTGCAACAAGCCTGCCCCGGCCTGAAGCTGAAGACCGATCCGTCCGACCTGGAGCATTACGGGCGCGACTGGACCCGGCGCTGGACGCCGGCGCCGCTGGCGATCGCACTGCCGGCCACGGTCGAGGAAGTGCAGGCGGTGATGCGCTGGAGCGCAGGTGAGGGCGTGGCCGTGGTGCCGTCCGGTGGCCGCACCGGCCTCTCGGGTGGCGCGGTGGCCGCCAACGGCGAGCTGGTGCTCAGCCTGGAACGGATGAACAAGGCACTGGCCTACGACGCGGTCGATCGCACCCTGGTGGTGCAGGCCGGCATGCCGCTGGAGGCCGTGCACAACGCCGCGCTGGATCACGGCCTGATCTACCCGGTGGATTTCGCCGCGCGCGGGTCCTGCTCGATCGGCGGCAACATCGCTACCAATGCCGGTGGCATCCGCGTGATCCGCTACGGCAACACCCGCGAGTGGATCGCCGGGCTGAAAGTGGTCACGGCTGATGGCGAGTTGCTGGAGCTCAACAAGGGCCTGATCAAGAACTCCAGCGGCTACGACTTCCGCCAGCTGCTGATCGGCTCGGAAGGCACGCTGGGCGTGATCGTCGAAGCCACGGTGAAATTGACCGATCCGCCGCCGGCCAGCAATGTGATGCTGCTGGCCGTACCCAGCTTCGAGGTGCTGATGCAGGTATTCGCCGCGTTCCGCGCGCGCCTGCAGCTGCAGGCCTTCGAATTCTTCACCGACCGGGCGCTGGAGCACGTGCAGGCACATGGCGCACAGGCACCGTTCGACGAGGTGCATCCGTACTACGTGGTCACCGAGTTCGCCGCGGGCGACGAGGCCCAGGAAGCGGCGGCGATGGCCGCGTTCGAGGACTGCATGGGCAATGGCTGGGTCAGCGACGGTGTGATCAGCGCCAGCGATGCCCAGGCCGCGCAGCTGTGGCGCCTGCGCGAAGGCATCACCGAATCGCTGGCGCGCTACACGCCCTACAAGAATGACGTCTCGGTGCGGATCTCGTCGATGCCTGCGTTCCTGGCCGAGACCCAGGCGCTGATCGGGCAGGCCTATCCGCATTTCGACGTGGTCTGGTTCGGCCACATCGGTGACGGCAATCTGCACATCAATGTGCTCAAGCCGGACGACACCAGCGACGCTGATTTCGTGGCGCAATGCGAGCACGTAACCAAGCTGTTGGCGCAGGTGCTGGCCCGCTTCGATGGCAGCATCTCGGCCGAGCACGGCATCGGCCTGGTCAAGAAGGGCTACCTGGACAGCACTCGCGGCCCGGCCGAGATCGCGCTGATGAAGGCGGTCAAACGCGCGTTCGATCCCCAAGCGCGGCTGAATCCCGGCAAGCTGTTCGACGTTTGAGCCGGGCAAATCCTTCACGTACCCGTT
This sequence comes from Stenotrophomonas sp. FR024, assembly GCF_047500745.2. Taxonomy (NCBI): domain Bacteria; kingdom Pseudomonadati; phylum Pseudomonadota; class Gammaproteobacteria; order Lysobacterales; family Lysobacteraceae; genus Stenotrophomonas; species Stenotrophomonas sp. FR024. Next base: position 38,864 of record NZ_JAXAXM020000004.1, on the reverse strand, counting down.
ACGCTCCACGCTTCCTAACAACCGGCTTCGAACCGATGACCCGTCCGCTTCTGCTGCTTGCCCTGCTGTCCCTGCCGCTGGCCGGCTTCGCTTCCAGCTTCGCCGGCACCTCGGCCGGCTCGGCCACCGGTGCGTCCTCCGGTTCCTCGGGCAGCAGCTCGGGCGATGACAAGGTGGTGCTGGCTGCACGCGACGATGCCGCCGCGTTCGTCGCCAGCGACGGCCAGATCCGTGGCGCTCGCCTGCAGGCGGCGCTTGTCCACCTGCGTGAGCAGAGCACTGCCGCACAGCAGCAGAGCGACCTGGAACTGGCCCGCGCGCTGCTGGCGCGTTGATCCCGCCTTCGGGTAGTGGCGGCCCCCGGCCCGCAACCCCCAGACAAAA
>NZ_JAXAXM020000004.1:13027-38470 GCF_047500745.2 Stenotrophomonas sp. FR024 | reverse complement strand
GTTGCCGGCCAGCGGCCGGCAACGCCATGACAACTGCAAGGAACGCAGCCACGCACGGCGTGGCTCTACTGCTGATCGCTCATGTCGCGCACGCGGCTGATCGCCTGCAGCTCGATCCTGCGGGGCTGAGCCCTGCACAGCAGCAGATGGCGACGCATACACTGACCGACGTACAGTCACTGCTGCCGGAGGGTCTGCTGCGCGCTTTGCCGGCTCAGGTGCAGGTGCGCTGGAATGACGACCTTCCTGCCAAGGTGCACGGCCGCGCTTTCGGCGACCGCATCACGTTGCGCCGCGATCTGCTGGATGACGGCATGCCCGGCGCCCGGCGTGCGCGACGCAGCGCGCTGGTACACGAACTGACCCATGTTGCCGACCGTACGGCGGCGAACTGGTCGCGCAGTATGCGCTGGCGTGATCTGGCCGGATGGCAGCGCAAGCCCTGGCATCTCGGCCGTGGCGGCAATGACTTCCGAGACCGTAGTCCCGATGCGTATGAACTGAAAGATCCGGCCGAGTACCTGGCAGTGAACGCCGAGCATTTCGTGCTCGACAGCGAGTTTGCCTGCCGGCGCCCGGCACTGGCGCAGTGGTACCAGGCCCATTTCGGAACCCCGCCGTCGCTGCCACAGCCGCAGTGCGCTACGACGCTGCCCTTGCTCCAGGCCGAATCGGAAGAAGGCGCTGCATCGCTGCTGCACCTCGATCCGGCGCGCGTCTACGCGGTGGATTACCTGTTTGCCGAAGGCAGCGCGCAGCCGATGAGTCGCTGGGGCCACAGCATGCTGCGGCTGGTGATCTGCAAGCCGGGGCGCGCACCTGGGCAGGATTGTCGCCTGGACCTGGAATACCACCGTGTGCTTTCGTTCCGTGCCTTCGTTGGTGACGTGCAGATTTCCAACTGGCGTGGCCTTACCGGTGGCTACCCGTCGCGACTGTTCGTGCTGCCGCTGCAGCAGGTGGTGGATGAGTACACCAAGGTCGAGCTGCGCGGGTTGCAGTCGCTGCCGTTGCAGTTGTCGCCCGGCGAGATCGCCAGCCTGCTCGAGCGCACTGCGCAGGTGCACTGGAGCTATGACGGGCGCTATTACTTCGTCAGCAACAACTGCGCGGTGGAAACCGCCAAGCTGCTGCAGGCGGGTGTACCGCGGCTGGGCGAGGCCGGGCTGGCCCAGCTGAGTCCGCGTGGTTTGAAGCGTCGGCTGTCGCAGCTGCATGTGCTGGACGAGCAGGTACTCACGGACCGCAATGCAGCACAGGCGCAGGGTTACTACTTCGCCTCGGCACGCGATCACTACCAGCAGTTGTTCGGCGTGGCGGCAGCCCAGCTGGCATTGCCCGCACGCGACGTACGCGGCTGGTTGAAGCTGCCTGCACAGCAACGGGCACCGTGGTTGCTGAAGGGCGACCTGCGCGCAAGCGCCGGCCTGCTGCTGCTGGAACAGGCTGCGCAACGCCGCGCCGAGCTGCGCGCGCGCGATGTGCTGAAACGGCGCCTGCTGGCCGCACCGGACAGTGCCGAAACCCGGGGCCTGCGCCAGTTGCTGGAGCAGGGTGGGCAATGGCTGCGCCCGGGTACGCTGCTGGCGGGCGGCGGCTACGGGTTGCCGCTGGCCGATGAGCAGGCGGTGCTGGCCGAAGCGGTTGCCACCGCCAGCGCACAGGCGGTGCCGGCCTGGCAGGCGCTGCGCGTACAGCTGCGTCAGCAGCTGCCGGAGAAGCAGCGCAACGAAATGGATGCGATCGACGCCAACCTCGCTGCGCTCGGTGCCCGCCTGCGGGAACAGGCAGCCACGCCGGCTATTGGCGCGGCAGCTCGATAACGAAACGGCTGCCACCAGCGTTGCCCGCCGTGCAGTAGACGCGGCCGCCGTGCGCGTCGGCGATGGCCTTGACCACCGCCAGGCCGAGCCCGCTACCGCCACCCTGGCGCGAACGCGAACCGTCGGCACGCATGAACGGAGAGAAGATGTCGGCGTGCAGCTCAGGGTCGATGCCCGGGCCCTCATCCTCGATCGCCACCTGCACATGGCCCGGTGTGTCATGCACGGCAATCCGCACCTTGCCCGGGCTGGCATAGCGGCGCGCGTTCTCCAGCAGCGCCAGCAGCGCCTGGCGCAGGCGGGTCGGGTCGCAGTGCGCGTTGTGTTCTTCGCGGCTGGTTTCCAGCTCCAGCACGAAGCCGGCGGCGCGGAACTGGGGATCGACCAGGGTCATCACCGAATGCACTTCGGCCACCACGTCGGTACGTGCGCGGCGCACGTCCAGCCGCGCACTGTCGGACAGGCTCAGCACGCGCAGATCCTCGATCAGTCGTGACAGGCCCTCGACCTGGGCGAGCAGGCTGCGGAACTGTGATTCGTCCGGCTGGAAGACGCCCTCGGCCAGGCCCTGCAGGCGGCCGCGCAGGATCGTCACCGGAGTCCGCAGTTCATGGGCGATGGCTGCATGCCACATCGCACGCTCGCTCTCCACGTGCTGCAGCCGCCGCGCCATGGCGTTGAAATCCTCGACCAAGGTGGCCACTTCGCCCGGCGAGTTTTCCTCGACGCTGGCGCGCGCGCCCAGATCGCCGCCGGCCAGCGCGCGCACGCTATCCACCAGCGAATTCAACGGTGACAGGATGCGGTGGGCGAGGCGGAACGAGGCGGCGATGGCCAGCGCCAGGCCGGTCAGGATCACGCCGACCATCCATGCCAGTTCAGGGCCGGTCGGCAGCCAGCTTTCCGGTTCCTCGGTAGTGCCGGGGAAGAATTCGACCAGGACCGCATACAGCAGCCACGATGACAGGATCATCATCACGATGACGCCGATCACCATCAGCGACATCGAGACGATGATGTGGCGGCTGAGCCCGGAGCGGCGCAGGCGGGCCATCAGCGGTCGGCCATCAACCGGTAGCCGACGCCACGCACGCTGGCCGGCACATTGACCATGCCCACTTCATCCAGCTTGCGGCGCAGCTTGCTGACATGGCTGTCGACCGTGCGCTCCAGCGCCTCGCTTTCCGGCAGGCATTCGTGCATCAGTTCGCTGCGGCTGAAGATGCGGGTCGGCGCCAGCGCCATGCAGTGCAGCAGCTTGAACTCGGTGAGCGTGAGCAGCACTTCGTGGCTGTAGCCTTCGCCTTCCACGTGTACGGCGTGGGTGGCCGAGTCGATCAGCAGCGGGCCCGCCCGCAGCGCGGTCGGGGCGTCCACGCGCGAGGCGCGCAACGTACGCCGCAGCACGGCGCGCACGCGCGCCGCCACTTCGGCCGGATTGAATGGTTTGACCACGTAGTCATCAGCGCCCATGCGCAGTGCGGTCAGCTTGTCCAGGTCCTGGTCCAGTGCGGTCAGCATGATCACCGGCGTCTCGCCGCGCTGGCGCAGCTGGGTCAGCACGCTCCAGCCATCCAGCCGCGGCAGCTGCACGTCGAGCAGGACCAGGTCGGGGCGGGCGCTGCGATGCAGGTCCAGTGCGCTGTGGCCGTCGGCGGCGCGCAGCGTACGCAGTCCTTCGCGTTCCAGATAGGCGGTAAGAATGTCGGCGATCTCGGCCTCATCCTCGACGATCAGGACGAGGGCGGCGAGGGCAGGGGCGGCATGCATGCAGGGGCGGGGCCTTAAGGTGCTTGCCTCCATCGTATCTCCACAGTTCCTCCATCGAAACCCCATCATCGCCACGCACACTGGGTTCTTCAGAACCTATCAGCCGCCCGCGCGGCATTGTGCACAGCAATGAGAACCTTCAGGACTCCGGTCGCGTTGATCGCGGCCCTCGCCCTGGCCATGACGGCCTGCTCCACCCCCGAAGCCTCGCCCGAAGCCGCACCCCGCGTGAGCGTGGTTACCGTCGGCCCGCAGGTGGTGCAGCGTGACGACGAACTGCCTGGCCGCGTGGCCGCCGTGCGCACCGCGCAGATCCGAGCGCAGGTGGGTGGCATCGTGCAGCGCCGGCTGTTTGACCAGGGCGCGGAAGTAGACGCCGGCCAGGCCCTGTTCCAGATCGATCCGGCGGCCTTCCGTGCCGATGTCGATTCGGCACTGGCCGCGCTGCAGCGCAGTGAGGCCGCCCTGGGCCGCAGTCGCGTGCAGTCGCAGCGCCTGCATGCACTGGCCGCGGCACAGGCCGTCAGCCAGCAGCATCGCGACGATGCCAGTGCCGAGTACGAACAGGCCCGTGCCGCGGTGAATGAAGCGCGCGCGATCCTGGCCCGTCGCCAGCTCGACCTGCGCTATGCCACGGTCAGCGCGCCGATTGCCGGCCGCATCGATCAGGCGCTGGTGACCGAAGGTGCACTGGTCGGCGTGGCCGATGCCGAGCCGATGGCGGTGGTACAGCAGATCGACCAGGTCTACGTCGATGTGCGCCAGCCGGCGGCCCAGCTGGAATCGCTGCAGCGCAGTGCTGCCGGTGGTGGCGAGCTGCCGGTGACGATCATCGGTGCCGCCGGCAAGCCGCTGTCCGAGCGTGGGCAGATGCTGTTCTCCGGCATCAACGTCGATGCGCGTACCGGTGATGTGATCCTCCGCATCCTGGTCGACAACCCGCAGCGCCAGCTGCTGCCCGGCATGTATGTGCGCGCGAAAGTGCCGCGGGGTGCACCGGCCAGTGCGCTGACCGTGCCGCAGCAGGCCGTGCTGCGCAGCGCCGGTGGCCAGGCCTATGCCTGGGTGATCGGTGGCGATGGCAAGGCGGTGATCCGCACGCTGGAGGTCGACGGCAGCGTTGATCGCCAGTGGCTGGTGCGCACCGGTCTGAAGGCGGGCGAAAAGGTGGTGGTCGAGGGCCAGGAACGCCTGCAGGAAGGCGTGGTGGTCGATGCGCGCGACTGGCAGGTGCCGGTCGCCAGCGCCGGCGCGGTGCAGGCCGGCAGCAAGGGCTGAGCCTTTCCCGGGCCAGCCCCTCCAGGAAAATCCAACATGGCACGTTTCTTCATCGATCGCCCGGTGTTCGCCTGGGTGCTGGCGATCTTCATCATCCTGGCCGGCGTACTGGCGATTCCGCGCTTGGCCGTGGAGCGCTATCCGGCGGTCGCGCCGCCCAGTGTCAGCATCTATGCCAGCTACCCGGGTGCCAGCCCGCAGACGCTGAATGATGCGGTGGTCGGGCTGATCGAGCGCGAGCTGTCCAGCGTCAAGCACCTGCTGTACTTCGAATCGTCGGTGGACACCTCCGGCGAAGCCTCGATCACTGCGACCTTCAAGCCCGGTACCAACCCGGAGCTGGCGCAGGTGGACGTGCAGAACCGGATCAAGGCGATCGAGCCGCGCCTGCCGCGCAGCGTGCGCCAGAACGGCCTGTTCGTGGAGGCCGCCGATTCGGGCTTCCTGATGCTGGTCGGCCTGCGTTCGCCGGATGCCAGCGTCAGCGAAGCCGCGCTGGGCGATTTCATGGCGCGCAACATCATCGAAGAGCTGCGCCGCATCGATGGCGTCGGCCGCGTGCAGCTGTTCGGTGCCGAGCAGGCGATGCGGGTGTGGCTGGACCCGACCCGGTTGACCGGCTACGGCCTGACCATGGGTGATGTGGCCACCGCCATCGAGCAGCAGAACCTGGAGATATCGCCCGGACGCATCGGTGATTCGCCGGGTGTTCCAGGCCAGCGCATCACCGTGCCGCTCAGCGCCGATGGGCAGCTGTCCACGCCGGAGCAGTTCGCAGCCATCGTGCTGCGCGCCGGGGCAGACGGTTCACGGGTGGTGCTGGGCGATGTCGCCCGCGTCGAACTGGGCGCGCAGAGCTATGCGTGGGGCACCCGCGAGGATGGCCACCCAGCGACCGCCGCCGGGGTGCAGTTGCGTCCTGGCGCGAACGCAGTGCGCACCGCGTCGGCGGTACGCGAGCGCATGGCCGAACTGGCGCCGCTGCTGCCGCGCGGCGTGGAGTCGAGCATTCCGTTCGACACCGCACCGTTCGTGAAGATCTCGATCCAGAAGGTGGTGCAGACGCTGCTGGAGGCCATGCTGCTGGTGTTCGCGGTGATGTACCTGTTCCTGCAGAACTGGCGCTACACGCTGATTCCGGCGCTGGTCGCACCGATCGCGCTGCTCGGCACCTTCGCGGTGATGCTGGCACTGGGCTTCTCGATCAACGTGCTGACCATGTTCGGCATGGTGCTGGCGATCGGCATCATCGTCGACGACGCCATCGTGGTGGTCGAGGGCGTGGAACGGATCATGGCCGAGGAAGGACTGCCGCCGCGCGAGGCTACCATCAAGGCGATGCGCGAGCTGACCGGTGCGGTGATCGGCATCACCCTGGTGCTGACCGCCGTGTTCATTCCGATGGCGTTGGCCAGCGGCTCGGTGGGCGCGATCTACCGCCAGTTCACCGTGGCGATGGCGGTGTCGATCCTGTTCTCGGCGCTGCTGGCATTGAGCCTGACGCCGGCGCTGTGCGCGACCCTGCTGCGCCCGAATACCCATGGACACCATGGTCGTGGCGGGCTGTTCGGTGCCTTCAATCGTGGCTTCGAGAAGATGACCGGGCGCTACCAGCGTGGCGTGGCCTCGGTGCTGCAGCGCAGTGGGCGGGTGATGGGCGTGTTCGCCGCACTGGTGGTGGCGCTGCTGCTGGGCCTGCACTGGTTGCCGGGCGCATTCCTGCCGGAAGAAGACCAGGGCTATTTCATGACCTCGATCCAGCTGCCGGCCGAAGCCACCGCCGAGCGCACGCTGGCCGTGGTCGAAGCCTACGAGCGGCATGTGGCGTCACGCCCGGGCATCGGCTCCAACCAGTCGATCCTCGGCTACAGCTTCTCCGGTTCCGGCCCGAGCGCGGCGCTGACCTACACCATGCTCAAGGACTGGGGCGAGCGCGCAGGCGCCACCGCGGCCGGCGAGGTGGAGGCCGCGCAGAAGGCGATGTCCACGATTGCCGAGGGCGAGGTGATGAGCGTGATGCCGCCGGCGATCGACAGCCTGGGCCGTTCGTCCGGGTTCTCGCTCGCCCTGCAGGCGCGTACTGGGCAGAGCCAGGCCGAACTGCGCGCGGCCCTGCAGCAGCTGCTGAAGCTGGCCGAGGCCAGCCCGCTGCTGTCCGAGGTGCATGCCGATGGCCTGCCAGCGGGTACCAGCGTGCGGCTGGATATCGACCGGGCCAAGGCCGAGGCGATGGGCGTGGGCTTCGAACACATCAGCAGCACGCTGTCGGCGGCAATGGGCTCGCAGTACGTCAATGATTTCCCCAACAAGGGCCGGTTGCAGCAGGTGATCCTGCAGGCCGATGCACCCCACCGGATGGAACTGGAGGACGTGCTGAAGCTGTACGTTCGCAACAGCGAAGGCGGCATGGTGGCGTTGTCCGAGCTGGTGACCCCGCACTGGACCGAGGCACCGCTGCAGCTGCAGCGCTATCTCGGTTTCCCGGCGCTGAACCTGTCCGGCGCACCGGCATCCGGTGTTTCGACCGGCCAGGCGATGGCGGAGATGGAGCGGTTGGCGGAGAAGCTGTCGTCCGGCTTCGCCCTGCAGTGGACCAGCCAGTCGCTGCAGGAGCGCGAATCCGGTGCGCAGGCACCGTGGCTGTTGCTGCTGTCGATGCTGGTGGTGTTCCTGGTGCTGGCGGCGCTGTACGAGAGCTGGTCGATTCCGCTGGCGGTGATGCTGGTGGTGCCTTTGGGCCTGCTCGGCGCGGTCGCCGCCGTGTTGTTGCGCGGCATGCCCAACGACGTGTTCTTCAAGGTCGGCATGATCACCGTGATCGGGCTGTCGGCGAAGAACGCGATCCTCATCGTCGAGTTCGCACGCCAGCTGCAGCAGCAGGGCCGTGGCCTGGTCGAAGCGGCCTTGGAGGCGGCACGGCTGCGCCTGCGGCCGATCGTGATGACCTCGCTGGCGTTCGCGCTGGGCGTGGTGCCGCTGATGCTGGCACAGGGCGCGTCGAAGGAAACCCAGCAGGCGATTGGAACCGGTGTGTTCGGCGGCATGGTCAGTGCGACCGTGCTGGCGGTGTTCTTCGTACCGGTCTTCTATGTAGTAGTGCAGGGCGCGCGGCAGTGGATCGCGCAACGCCTGCGCAGGCGCCGGCCGATGCCGGAAGGATCCGTGGATGGAACGGGACATCGTTGAAGACCTGCATGAGCGGCAGCTGGCAGCGCTGGAACAGCGCCTGCGGCAGGCATTGCTGGATGACGACCACGATGCGCTGACCGCGCTGGTATCGCCGGCCTTGTTCATGATGGATGGGCAGGGCGGGCGCATGCTCGATCTGCCCTGGCTGGGCGACTGGCTGGCCGGGAACCTGCGGGTGAGCAGCCTGCAATCGTACGCGGTGGAAACGCTGCTGTGCGGACGCCTGGCATTGTTGTCCAGTGACGTGCGCTTGTCGGTGCGCGGGCAGGGCCAGGAGCGCGAGCTGAAACTGCGCCTGCTGCGGGTCTGGACCTGCAGTTCCGGCGACAGCGGCGCGCAGCTGCTGTCGATGGCGGTACTGGCCGCATGAACGCGGTCAGGCCGCTTTCAGGCCCCGCTCACCGGCAGGTGGTAGGGTCGAAGATCTCTGTAGTGTCGACAAGGAGTCGAGCCATGCGTGTAGTCCCCAGTCTGTTGGCAGCCTCCCTCGGGTTGGTCCTGGCCGCGTGCCAGCCGGCACAGCCACCCGCTGCGGGCGGCACTGATTCCGCGCCGCCGGCCGCGCCCGAACCGGCTGCCAGCACCGGCGCCGGTACCGGCAGCGAGACCATGTACCGGTGTGGTGATCTGAACGTGCGCGCGACCTTCAATGGCGAGGATGCGGCGACGGTAGTGATCGGCGAACGTACCTTCGCCATGACTTCCGAGCGTGCGGCGTCGGGCGCGAAGTATGGCGATGGCCAGGGCAACAGCTTCTGGACCAAGGGCAGCGATGACGGCCTGTTGAGCCTGAAGGGCGAAGCCGATCGCGAGTGCCATGCGGTCGAAGCCACCGAAGGCGATGGCAGCGCCGGCAATGCCGCGTTCCGTGCCACCGGCAATGAACCCGGCTGGCTTGCAGTCGTTGACGGCGATGCGCCGGGCCTGCAGGTGGAAGTCGATTACGGCGAGCGCCGCTTCGATGTGGCCAAGCCCACCGAGGGGGCCGACGGATGGAGTGGCAAGGCGTCCGACGGTACCGACGTCAAGCTCAGCTTCCAGCGCACCACCTGCCAGGACGACATGAGTGGTGAGGCGTTCGAGGCCAAGGTGAACCTGACCATCGGCACCCGCCAGTACCACGGCTGCGGCAATTTCGGCGCGAAGTAACGCCCGATTCCGCGGATCGGTGACGCCGGGCCATGCCCGGCGTGCATCGATCAGCCCCCGCAGGGCTTCAGGTCGAGATCGAAGTCCAGGTCATAGCGGCCGTTGATCCCGATCAGCGCTGCGCGGACAGCGCAGTCACCGCGATGACGCGCGACCAGATCGGTGAAGATCTTCTCGCGGCCCTCGCAGTACTTCGCGCTGGCCTCTTCCAGTTCGCGGCGACGCTCGTCGTCGTACGGCTCTTCGCCGGCGAAATGCTGGCAGGTGTTCTCGCGCGCGAGGAAGGCCTGCACGTCGGCCGGCATCGCGCAGTAGATGCGCACGTCGTCGACGTCATACACATCCTCCGGGACCGGACAGCCTGCGGCTGCACGTACCTTGTCCAGGTCCTCTTCGCCTGAGGGCTGCTCGGTAGCGGGCTCCGCTTCGGCGATGGCCTCCACGGCGGCCGGTGCCTTCACCGCTGGTGCGGCGGTCACGGCCGGTTCGGCTGGCGTGGCGTCGGCAGCATTGTCCGCTGCCTGCGGCGAACATGCCGCAAGCAGGGACAGGCAACCGATCAGCGCAAGGCGCTTAGTCGGCACGGCCAGCGAACTCGCCGGTGGCGGTGTTCACCAGCACGCGCTCGCCGTTGACGATGTACTCCGGCACCATGATTTCGATGCCGGTGTTGAGCTTGGCCGGCTTCGGGCGCTTGGTGGCGGTGCCGCCCTTCAGTTCCGGCGGGGTTTCAATCACTTCCAGCACCACCGAGGCCGGCAGCTGGATCGCCACCGGCTGCTCGTCGATCACCTGCACGTAGATGCCGGTCAGGCCGTCGGTGATGTAGCCGGCGTCGTCGCCGATCACGTCCGCGTCCAGGGTGTACGGGGTGTAGTCCTCGTCATCGAGGAACACGAACGCATCGCCGTCCTTGTACGAATAGGTGGACTGGCGGCGCAGCAGTTCGACCTCGACCAGGTTGTCGTCGGCATCGAAGCTGGCATCGAGCTTGTTGCCGCCCGGCACGCTGTACATGATGAAGCGGAAGCGGACGTTGCCGCCGCGACCCTGCGGCGAGCTGCGCTCGATGTCGCGGATCTGGTACACGCCGTTGTTGTACTCGACGACGTTGCCCTTCTTGATGTCGTTGGCTTTCATGGTGATCTAGGTCGTTGGGGGAGGGCGCCGTCCCGGCGCCCGGGGGGAATCACTTCGGAGCGAGGCGGGTAGCGCCGTCCAGGCGGATGGTCTCGCCATTGAGGTAGGTGTTGCCGAGGATGAAGCCGACCAGGCTGGCGAAGTCTTCCGGCTTGCCCAGGCGCGACGGGAACGGGATCGACGCGGCCAGCGACTGCTGCACCGCCTCGGGCATGCCATCGACCATCGGCGTCCAGAACACGCCCGGGGCGATGGTGTTGACGCGGATGCCGAAGCGCGACAGTTCGCGCGCCATCGGCAGCGTCATCGACACCACGCCGCCCTTGCTGGCGGCGTACGCGGCCTGGCCGATCTGGCCTTCGTAGGCGGCGATGCTGGCGGTATTGATGATCACGCCGCGCTCGCCGTCGGTGCCGGCCTCGTTGTACTGCATGCGGTTGGCCGCGGCCTTTGCAACGTTGAAGCTACCGACCAGGTTGACCATCACCGTGCCCTGGAAGCCGGCCAGCGGCATCGGCCCTTCTTTGCCCAGCACGCGGCCGGCGCCGAGGATGCCGGCGCAGTTCATCGCCACGTTCAGGCCACCGAGGAACTCGTGGGCCTGGTCGATGGCTGCCGAAACGGCCGCTTCATCGCTGACGTTGACGTTGAAATAGCGGGCCTTGTCGGCACCCAGCCCGGCAACGGCGGCAGCACCCTTGTCGTCGTTGAGGTCGAACAGGGCCACCTTGCCGCCCTGGGCGACGAGGTGCTGGGCCACGGCCAGGCCGAGGCCGGAGACGCCGCCAGTGATCACGGCACGTACGGAAGACAGCTGCATTGAACGGTCCTGCAGGTTCGAGAACCGCCGATTCTAACGGAAGCCGTGACCGCCGCTGTTGTGCACTGCGCCGCCGGTGCAGGGCGGCGCAGTGCGGCGGTCAGCCGGCGGCGGCCAGCGCCTGCCCGGTGCGGCTGGCGGTGGCGCGTCCGAGCAGGCCGGCCAGCCAGCGGCCGGTTTCGGCCAGTGCCGGCAGGTCCACGCCGCTGTCCAGGCCCAGGCCCTGCAGCAGGTAGACCACGTCCTCGCTGGCGACATTGCCGCTGGCGCCCTTCGCGTACGGGCAACCACCGGCGCCGGAGACGGCGCTGTCGACCACGCGCACGCCTTCTTCCAGGCAGGTGGCGATGTTGGCGATGGCCTGGCCATAGGTGTCGTGGAAGTGCACTGCCAGTGCGGCCATCGGAATCTCGGCGGCAACCGCCTGCAGCATTGCCCGGGCCTTGCGCGGGGTGCCGACGCCGATGGTGTCGCCCAGCGAGATTTCGTAACAGCCCATCTGGTGCAGGGCACGCGCCACCCGCACCACGTCGGCCAGTGGCACCTCGCCCTGGTAGGGGCAGCCGAGCACGGTGGAGACATAGCCGCGCACGCGCACGCCATCGGCGGCGGCGCGGCGCAGGATCGGCTCGAACCGGGCCAGCGATTCGTCGATGCCGGCATTGGTGTTGGTGCGGTTGAACGCCTCCGAAGCGGCGGTGAACACCGCCACTTCCTCCACGCCCACCGCACGGGCGCGGTCGTAGCCCTGTTCGTTCGGCACCAGCACCGGGTAGTGGATGCCGGGCTGGCGCTGGATGCCGGCATAGACCTCGGCGGCGTCGGCCAACTGCGGGATCCACTTCGGGCTGACGAAGCTGGTCGCCTCGATGCTGCGCAGGCCGGTGGCCGACAGGCGGTTGATCAGTTCGATCTTGTCGGCGGTGGACACCGACTGCTTTTCGTTCTGCAGACCGTCACGCGGGCCGACCTCGACGATGCGGACGTAGTCGCTCATGCGGCCACCTCGTCGGCAGGGCGGTGGCAGACCGCCTCGATGTTGTTGCCATCCGGGTCGAGCACGAAGGCGCCGTAGTAGTCGGGGTGGTACCACGGGCGCAGGCCCGGCGCGCCGTTGTCGCGACCGCCGGCGGCGAGGGCAGCGGCATGGAAGGCGTCCACCTGGGTGCGGCTGGCGCAGGCGAAGGCCACGTGCACACCGTGGCTGGCGGTGGCGCCATTGCCGAGCCAGAAGAACGGCTTGCCCTCGCTGCCGAAGCCGATGTGGTCGTGCGCGCCGGTCTGTTCGGCGGTGACTTCCATCACCACGCCGATCTGCAGCGGCGCCAGCGCCTGCAGGAAGAAGGTCTTGCTGCGCGCCAGGTCGGCGCTGGTCAAACCAAGATGATCGAGCATGTTCAGGCTTCCGTGACCCAGTGGGGCGCGCGCTTGTCGAGGAAGGCGCCCAGGCCTTCCTGGCCCTCGGCGGACACCCGCAGGCGCGCGATCAGGGCGGCATTATCGCGATCCAGGGCATCGCGGTCATGGCTGTCACGCACCTGCCGCACCAGCTGCTTGGCGCTGGAAGAAGCGATCGGGCCGGCCTTGTCGAGCAGGGCCAGCTGGCGTTGCACGGCCTCGTCCAGGCGTTCCGGCTCGACCAGCTGGTGGACCAGGCCGATGCGCAGTGCGGTCTCGGCATCGAAGTGCTCGCCGGTGGCGAACCAGCGACGGGCCTGGCGCGGGCCGATGGCCTCGATCACGTAGGGCGAGATCACCGCCGGCAGCAGGCCGAGGCGGCTTTCGGTCAGGCCGAAGCGCGCCGCGGTGCTGGCGATGGCGATGTCGCAGCAGGCGACCAGGCCGACGCCGCCACCGAAGGCCGCGCCGTGGACCCGGGCCAGGGTCGGCTTGGGCAGCTCGTCCAGGGTGCGCATCAGCCGCGCCAGGGCCAGCGAGTCCTCGCGGTTGTCGGCCTCGCTGGCGGCGGCCATGCCGCGCATCCACTGCATGTCGGCGCCGGCCGAGAAGGAGGCGCCGTGGCCGGCCACCACTACCGCGCGCACCGCGTCGTCGCGTCCGGCGGCTTCGAGGGCGGCGGTCAGCCGCGCTATCAAGCCGGCGTCAAAGGCATTGTGCAGCTCGGGCCGGTTCAGCCAGAGGGTGAGGACGGCGCCGCTGCGCTCGATCTGCAAAGCATCGTTCATGGGATTCCAGGGTCACTCCATACCTGTATGGATCATAGCGGGCCATTGGTCATGGGCCATGACGCGACGCGGGAATGTTAGAATCGAGAACCATTTACATCCAGCAGAGAATGCGCTAGATGACGCTGTCCGAACTGCCGCTGCACGCCTCGGCCGTGGTCGAGTCCGTGCAGGACCTCCATGCCAACGATGCCATCGCCCGTCGCCTGCGCGAGCTGGGTTTCGTGAAGGGCGAGGAAGTGCGCCTGGTGGCCAAGGGCCCGGTCGGTGGCGAGCCGCTGCTGGTGCAGGTCGGGTTCACCCGGTTTGCGCTGCGTATCAGTGAAGCCAAGCGCGTCGTGGTCGACGCCAACCGCCAGGAGCGTCGCGCATGACCGCTGCAACTTCTACCGCGCCCCTGCGCATTGCGCTGGTCGGTAACCCCAACAGTGGCAAGACCGCGCTGTTCAACCAGCTGACCGGCAGCCGGCAGAAGGTTGCCAACTACACCGGCGTCACCGTCGAGCGCAAGGAAGGCCGCCTGCGCGCGCCGTCCGGCCGCGAGTTCGCCGTACTCGACCTGCCGGGCGCCTACAGCCTGCACCCGGCCAGCCTGGACGAGGCAATCACCCGTGACCTGTGCCGGGGCTTCTACCCGGGCGAGGCTGCACCGGACGTGCTGCTGTGCGTGATCGACGCCACCAACCTGCGTCTGCACCTGCGCTTCGCGCTGGAACTGCGCGAGCTGGGCAAGCCGATGGTGGTTGCGCTGAACATGGTCGATGCGGCCCAGCGCCGTGGCATCCAGGTGGACGTGGCCGCGCTGGAGCGCGAGCTGGGCGTGCCGGTGGTGGAAACCGTGGCGGTGCGCAAGCAGGGCGCCAAGGCCCTGGTCGAGCGCCTCGATGCGATGGTGCCGCACCTGGATGCGCCGGTGCCGGGCCCGGAAGGTGGCATCGACTACCACGCCAAGGTGCGCGAGATCCTGTCGGTGGCCGTGCGCATGCCGGCACGGACCGCCAAAGTCGACGACGCGCTGGACCGCTGGCTGCTGCACCCGGTGTTCGGCCTGATCAGCCTGGCGGTGGTGATGTTCCTGATCTTCCAGGCGGTGTATGCCTGGGCGACACCGTTGATGGATGGCATCGAGGCCGGTTTCGCCTGGCTTGGTGCCTTCGTTGGCAGCGTGCTGCCGGAAGGCCCGTTGGCCAGCCTGCTGACTGACGGCATCATCGCCGGTGTGGGTGGCGTGGTGGTGTTCCTCCCGCAGATCCTGATCCTGTTCTTCTTCATCCTGGTGCTGGAGGAATCCGGCTACCTGCCGCGTGCGGCGTTCCTGCTCGACCGCATGATGGCCGCCGCCGGCCTGTCTGGCCGCTCGTTCATCCCGCTGCTGTCCAGCTTCGCCTGCGCGGTGCCGGGCATCATGTCCACGCGCAGCATCCAGGACCCGCGTGACCGCCTGGCCACGATCCTGGTGGCGCCGCTGATGACCTGCTCGGCACGCCTGCCGGTGTACGCGCTGCTGATCGGTGCGTTCATCCCGCAGAAGACGGTGTGGGGCGTGTTCAACCAGCAGGGCCTGGTGCTGTTCGGCCTGTATGCGGCGGGCATCCTCAGTGCGCTGGCGATGTCGTGGATCATGAAGAAGTGGCGCCGCGACAAGAGCGAGCACCCGCTGATGCTGGAGCTGCCGTCATACCGCCTGCCGCACGTGCGCGACCTGGCGGTCGGCCTGTACGAGCGCGGCATGATCTTCCTCAAGCGTGTTGGCGGCATCATCCTGGCGCTGACCATCCTGCTGTGGGTGCTGCTGTCGTTCCCGGCGGCTCCGGCCGGCGCCACCATGCCGGCCATCGATTACAGCTATGCGGGCCAGATCGGCCATGCGATGGCGGTGTTCTTCGCGCCGCTGGGCTTCAACTGGCAGATCTGCATTGCGCTGATTCCGGGCCTGGCCGCGCGCGAAGTGGCGGTGTCCTCGCTGGCGACCGTGTACGCGCTGTCCGCAGCCGATGACGATGCCGCCAGCCAGGCACTGACCCCGCTGATCAGCGACGGCTGGTCGCTGGCCACCGCGCTGTCGCTGCTGGTCTGGTACATCTACGCCCCGATGTGCATCTCGACGCTGGCCACCATCAAGCGCGAGACCAATTCGTGGAAGACGATGGCCTTCTCGGCGTTCTACCTGTTTGCTGCGGCCTACGTGGCGGCGCTGATCACCTACCAGGTGACCAAGGCGCTGGGAGGCGGCTGATGGATACCGGCCTGCTGATCCAGTACCTGATCATCGCGGTGGCCGTACTGGTCAGTGCCTGGGTGGTGTTGAAGAAGCAGTTCCCCGGCACCGTGCGCAGGCTGCGCGGGGCGCTGGCGCTGGCCCTGCTGAAGCCGGGCCGCGCCGCCTGGCTGCAGGCGCTGGGGCGGAAGATCGCACCGCCGGTGAGCGGAGGCGGTGGCGCCTGTGGCGGTTGCGACAGCTGCGGGCCGACGCCGCCCAAGCAGCACTGACGCTGCCTTGGTAGGTGCGAACTTCGCCCGGTGGGTGCGGGCCTTCGCCCTGTGGGTGCGAACCTTGGTTCGCACGCTCCCGGGGTTCAGACCTCTCTGCGGATGAGCGCGCGGAAGTTCCCGTCCTGATTCAACCGCCGCACCGACTCCCGGTTTCCATGGGTTGTCGCGAAGCCCGCCACGTCGGCAAGGGCATCGAGCAGCAGGCATTTCATCCCATCGCGATTGCCGGCCTCCAGCAGATCATCCAGATCCTGCTGGATGAAAGCCCGGCGCAGGCCGGGCGTCTCTTCGATCCGCCAGTCGACATGGGGCGTGGGAATGCTGGAGCGGTACCGGAAAGCCGTCTCAAGATCGTCAGGCGCGAGGGGATACTCGAGCAGCTCCGGAAAGTAGAGCCCGGCATTCACATAGAAGCCCCGGCTTTCACTGGCGCGTTGGTGATTCACGACAAGCAGGGCGGCATCCAGCAAGCGGTAGCGGGTCGTCGACGTGCCGGAAAAGCCGGCCTTCCTGGCGCACTTGCTGAAGACAGTCGAGGATTTCATGGGCTTTGCCTGGGCCGTAAGAAGTGCCCACAGCCTTGAGGCACAGTGCCTGGCGGTCAATTGGCAAACGCGACACATGGAATGTGGCCGGCATTTCATCCACGCATGGCGTGGATCTACCTGGCGCGTGAACCCAGCTCTGCTGCCAACGCCAGCCACCTGCTGCGTTGTGCTGGGGTACTGCTGCGCACCGCACCGAGACGGCTGACCCGCACCGGGCGGATGCCGCAGAATTCCAGAATGGTGGCGCGGATCTGGGTGATGCCCGGGTCGCGGTAGATCCAGCGGTAGTACCAGGGCGGCGTATCCAGCGTGGTGATCACCCGCGCGCTGCGCCCGGCCAGCAGCCGGTCCCACCACACCGAATCGCGCCGGTAGCGGAAGGCGTACCCCGGCAGCAGCGCGCGATCGAAGAAGCCCTTCAACAACGCCGGCATCGCGCCCCACCAGGTCGGGTAGACCAGCACCAGGTGATCGCAGGCCTCGATCGCATCGGCGGCGTCCTGCAGATCGGCTTCCAGCGGCTGGATCTGGCGGTAGCCATGCCGCAGCACCGGATCGAACTCGAGTTCACCCAATGCGATCAAGCGCACCCGGTGGCCGGCATTCTCGGCGGCGGTGGCATAGCGCTGGGCGAGGGCGCCGCACAGGCTGTCACGGTCGGGATGGCCGAGCAGGATCAGGATGGAGCGGGACACGGCAACCTCGGGCAATGGAAAGTGCGCGAGGCTGCGGTCTGCCCCAAGGGCAGAGTCAAGCCTGGGTCGTGCAGCCGCTGGGTTCCAGCACGCAGTCATTGCTGCCGGAGAGCAGCCACTGCTGTAGTTCGTCGCTGACCTGCTGCAGGTCGAGCTCGACCTGCGCCAGCCGTGCCCGCTCGCTGGCAATGCGGCTGCGCTGCTGCTCAAGCAGGGCCAGCACTGCCTGCCAGTCGAGCCGGCCGTCGCGGCCCTGCAGGCGCGAGATTGCCGCCAGCGTGATACCCAGCCCCAGCGCCTGGCGGATCAGCTGCACCCAGGCCACGTCCTGTTCGCTGTAGTCGCGGTAGCGGTTCAGTCGTGGCACCGGCGGCAGCAGGCCGCGCGCCTCGTACAGTCGGATGGCTTTGGCGCTGGCACCGGTCAGGCGGCTGACCTCGGAGATGCGCATCGGCTCAGTCCCGCACCAGTCCGCCATCCACCACCAGGTTCTGGCCGGTCACCGCGCGTGACCACGGGCTGGCGAAGAACAGCGCGGCATCGGCGAATTCGGCCGGGGTGGTGACGCTGCGCAGCGGGGTGTTGGCGGCGATGTAGTCGAACACCGCTTCGGGCGTGGCGGAACTGGCATCGGTGGTGCGCAGCAGGCCGCCGGACAGCATGTTGACGGTGATGCCGTGCGGGCCGAGGTCGCCGGCCAGGGTGCGGGTCAGCGACAGCAGTGCGGCCTTGGCGGCGGTGTAGTCGTGGTAGGGCACCACCGGGTTCTGGAACAGGTTGGTGCCGATGTTGATCACGCGGCCGAAGCGGCGGGCCTGCATGCCGGGCAGGGCGGCCTGCACGGTGTTCAGCGCGCCACGCACGCTGCCCTCGAACTGCGCCTGGAAGGCCGGCCAGCCGATGTCGGCGGCGGCGTCGCGGGCATCGCCATTGAACGAGAAAGCGGCCAGCGCGTTGTTGACCACCGTGGTGACGCCCTGGCCGAAGTGGGCCAGCGCGTGCTGCAGCATCGCATCGACCTGGGCGCGGTCGGTGACGTCGGCCGGCAATGCGATCGCCTGTCCGCCCAGCTCGGCGGCCAGCGCACGTGCGGCGCCTTCGCTGCGGTGGTAGTTGACGATGACGCGTGCACCCTGCGCCGCGAACGCGCGGGCGATGTGCTGGCCAAGGCCGCGGCCGGCACCGGTGACCAGCACCAGCTGTTCGCTGATCTGCATGAGGGGGCTGCCATCCATTGCATGAAAGGGCATGCAGCGTAGCAGTGATGGCGCTTGCCGGAGCGGGCGTGCTGCCGCTAGCCTGCAGGCATGAACCAGACTCCCCTGCGATTGCTCATTCACGGTGCCTCCGGGCGCATGGGCCAGGCCCTGCTGCGGCTGGCCGCCGAACATCCCGAAACCCTGCAGATCGTGGCTGCGGTAACCGGCCGTGCGCCGACCCAGCGCGTGGTCGACGGCGTGCCGTTCTTCGCGGCCAGCGAACTGCCTGGCGCGCCGGTGTTCGATGTGGCGATCGACTTCAGCCTGCCGGAGGGCTTCGACCCGATGCTGGCGCTGTGCGTGGAGCGGGGTGCGGGCCTGGTCTCGGGCACTACTGGCATCTCCAGCACACAGCGGCAGGCGCTGGAGGCCGCGGCGGCGTCCATCCCGCTGGTCTGGGCGTCGAATTTCAGCCTGGGCGTGGCGGTACTGGACGAGCTGGTCGAGCGCGCGGCGCAGGCGCTGGCCGGTTGGGACTGCGACATCGTCGAATCGCACCACACGCAGAAGAAGGACGCGCCGTCGGGCACCGCGCTGACCCTGGGCGCGGCCGCGCAGCGGGGCGGGGCGGAGCCGCATTACGCCAGCCTGCGTGCCGGTGACATCGTCGGCGAGCATCTGGTGCAGTTCACAGGACTGGGTGAGCGCATCGAGCTGGTGCACCGGGCCACCAACCGCGACATCTTCGCCCGCGGCGCCCTGTTTGCCGCCCGCCAGCTGCAGGGCCGCGCCCCGGGCAGCTACCGGGTGCGGGACCTGCTGCAGTAAGGCGGTAGTGCCGGCCGCTGGCCGGCAGCTTGCGGGCGCCCGATGGTGTGGAGATTGCCGGCCAGCGGCCGGCACTACCAGGCGCCCGATGGCATGCAGATTGCCGGCCAGCGGCCGGCACGATCTGGCGGCGGACCCCGCATACGCCGCCGGATTGAAATGAATGCGCAATCGCCTGTTCATGAAGTGCGATAACCGCTGGCGCGAGCGCCCCGGCAGCGCTACAATTCGCACTCGCCGAATCACGAAAGCCGGACCGGTCCCAGACCGCACGTCCGCGCTTTTTTGCAACCGGATTTCCGTGAAGCGCAGGCGTGACTTCGGCAGCCCCCTCGGTAGCCAAAGTGAGATTCCCGTGACCCAAGCCGCAATCCTCGTCCTCGAAGACGGCACCGTATTCGAGGGCGAATCCGTAGGCGCGCCCGGCCTGTCCGTCGGTGAGGTGGTGTTCAACACCGCCATGACCGGCTACCAGGAAGTGCTGACCGACCCGTCCTACGCCCGGCAGATGGTCACGCTGACCTATCCGCATATCGGTAACACCGGCATGACCGACCAGGACAACGAAGCGTCCAAGGTGTGGTCGGCCGGCCTGATCGTGCGCGATGTTCCCCGCCGTCCCAGCAACTGGCGCAGCCAGGTGTCGCTGCAGGACTGGCTGATCCAGCGCGGCGTGGTCGCCATCGCCGGTATCGACACCCGCAAGCTGACCCGCATCCTGCGCGAGAAGGGTGCGCAGAACGGTGCGCTGATGGCCGGTGACATCGACGTGGAAAAGGCACTGGAAGCTGCCCGCAAGTTCCCGGGGCTGAAGGGCATGGATCTGGCCAAGGTCGTCACTACCGAGAAGACCTACACCTGGACCGAGGGCCAGCTGGACCTGGACGCGAACGCCTTCGTCAGCGTGCCGGCGAAGTTCAAGGTCGTGGCCTACGACTTCGGCGTGAAGACCAACATCCTGCGCATGCTGGCCGAGCGCGGCTGCGAAGTGACCGTGGTGCCGGCACAGACCCCGGCCGCCGAAGTGCTGGCACTGAAGCCGGACGGCGTGTTCCTGTCCAATGGCCCGGGTGACCCGGAACCGTGCGACTACGCCATCGAAGCGATCAAGACCTTCATCGACGTGAAGATCCCGACCTTTGGCATCTGCCTTGGCCACCAGCTGCTGGGCCTGGCCTCGGGCGCGCAGACCATGAAGATGGGCCACGGCCACCACGGTGCCAACCACCCGGTGCAGGACCTGGACAGCGGCCGGGTGATGATCACCTCGCAGAACCACGGCTTCGCGATCGATGAAGCGACCCTGCCGGCGACCCTGCGTGTGACCCACCGCTCGCTGTTCGATGGCACCAACCAGGGTGTCGCCCGCACCGACGTGCCGGCGTTCTCGTTCCAGGGCCACCCGGAAGCGTCGCCGGGCCCGACCGATGTCGGTCCGCTGTTCGACCGCTTCGTGGTGCTGATGGAGCAGGCCAAGGCGTGATCAGTACGCCGCCGGCCCCCCGGTGGCGTCGCGATGGACCGTAAACCCCGCAACGCTGCTGCCGCTGGCGCGGCGCTGCGGATCAAGATTCCTGATCGACAGCGTGCGATCACCCCCCTTGTCACGCTGTACTGACTTAGAGAAGAAAATGCCCAAGCGCACTGACCTCAAGACCATCCTCATCATCGGTGCTGGCCCGATCGTCATCGGCCAGGCCTGCGAGTTCGACTACTCCGGCGCCCAGGCCTGCAAGGCCCTGCGTGACGAGGGTTACCGCGTGGTGCTGGTCAACAGCAACCCGGCCACGATCATGACCGACCCGGAGATGGCCGACGCCGTCTACATCGAGCCGATCAACTGGCAGACGGTCGAGAAGATCATCGCCAAGGAAAAGCCCGATGCGCTGCTGCCGACCATGGGTGGCCAGACCGCGTTGAACTGCGCGCTGGACCTGGCCGACAACGGCGTGCTGGAGAAGTACAACGTCGAGCTGATCGGCGCCAAACGCGAAGCGATCCGCATGGCCGAAGACCGCGAGCTGTTCCGCGTCGCCATGGGTGAGATCGGCCTGGAATGCCCGACCGCCGCCGTCGCCCATACCCTGGACGAAGCGCTGGAGATCCAGACCCGCGTCGGCTACCCGACCATCATCCGCCCCAGCTTCACCCTGGGCGGCAGCGGTGGCGGCATCGCCTACAACCGCGAAGAGCTGGTCGAGATCGTCAGCCGCGGCCTGGAACTGTCGCCGACCACCGAAGTGCTGGTGGAAGAGTCGGTGCTGGGCTGGAAGGAGTTCGAGATGGAAGTGGTCCGCGATACCGCGGACAACTGCATCATCGTCTGCTCGATCGAGAACCTGGACCCGATGGGCGTGCACACCGGTGACTCGATCACCGTGGCGCCGGCGCAGACCCTGACCGACAAGGAATACCAGCGCCTGCGCGATGCCTCCATCGCCGTGCTGCGCAAGATCGGCGTCGATACCGGTGGCTCGAACGTGCAGTTCGGCATCAACCCGAAGACCGGCCGCGTGGTCGTCATCGAGATGAACCCGCGCGTGTCGCGTTCCTCGGCACTGGCCTCCAAGGCCACCGGCTTCCCGATCGCCAAGGTCGCCGCCAAGCTGGCCGTGGGCTACACCCTGGACGAACTGAAGAACGAAATCACCGGTGGCCTGACCCCGGCGTCGTTCGAGCCGTCCATCGACTACGTCGTTACCAAGATTCCGCGCTTCGCCTTCGAGAAGTTCCCGGCTGCCGACGCCCGCCTGACCACCCAGATGAAGTCGGTGGGCGAGGTGATGGCGATGGGCCGTACCTTCCAGGAGTCGGTGCAGAAGGCGCTGCGTGGCCTGGAAACCGGCAAGGTCGGCTTCGACCCGACCGGCCTGGACCTGAGCAATGAAGAAGACCTGCAGACCCTGCGCCGCGAGCTGAAGGCCCCGGGCCCGGAGCGCCTGTTCTTCGTCGCCGATGCGTTCCGTGCCGGCATGAGCGTGGAAGAGATCTACGCACTGTCGTTCATCGATCACTGGTTCCTGGACCAGATCGAGGAAATCATCGCGGCCGAAGCCGAAGTCGCTGTCGGTGGCATCGACGCGCTGGACGCCGCCCGCCTGCGCAAGCTGAAGCGCGCTGGCTTCTCCGACGCGCGCCTGGCGCAGCTGACCGGCACCAACGAAGCCGCCATCCGCGCGCTGCGTCGTGCGCACAAGGTGCGCCCGGTCTACAAGCGCGTGGACTCCTGCGCCGGTGAGTTCTCCACCGGCACCGCCTACCTGTACTCGACCTACGAGGACGAGTGCGAGGCCGCGCCGAGCAACCGCGACAAGATCATGATCCTGGGCGGTGGCCCGAACCGCATCGGCCAGGGCATCGAGTTCGACTACTGCTGCGTGCACGCGGCACTGGCGCTGCGCGAGGATGGCTATGAAACCATCATGGTCAACTGCAACCCGGAAACCGTGTCGACCGACTACGACACCTCCGACCGCCTGTACTTCGAACCGCTGACCCTGGAAGACGTGCTGGAAATCGTCGAACTGGAACAGCCGAAGGGCGTGATCGTGCAGTACGGCGGCCAGACCCCGCTGAAGCTGGCGCGCGCGCTGGAAGCCAACGGCGTGCCGGTGATCGGCACCAGCCCGGACTCCATCGACCTGGCCGAAGACCGTGAGCGCTTCCAGCAGCTGGTCGACAAGCTGGGCCTGAAGCAGCCGCCGAACCGCATCGCCCGCAACGACCAGGAAGCCCTGCTGCTGGCCCGCGAGATCGGCTACCCGCTGGTGGTGCGCCCGAGCTACGTGCTGGGCGGCCGTGCGATGGAAATCGTCTACGGCGAAGCCGACCTGGCCCGCTACGTGCGCGACGCGGTCAAGGTGTCCAACGATTCGCCGGTGCTGCTGGACCGCTTCCTCGACAATGCCGTGGAGTGCGACGTCGACATCATTGCCGATGCCCAGGGCAACGTCCTGATCGGCGGCGTGATGGAGCACATCGAAGAAGCCGGCGTGCACTCGGGCGATTCCTCGTGCTCGCTGCCGCCGTACTCGCTGTCGGCTGAAACCCAGGCCGAGCTGCGTCGCCAGGTGGTGGAACTGGCCAAGGCCCTGAACGTGGTCGGCCTGATGAACACCCAGTTCGCGATCCAGACCAGCGATGAAGGTGCCGACACCATCTACCTGCTGGAAGTGAACCCGCGTGCTTCGCGCACCGTGCCGTTCGTGTCCAAGGCCACCGGCATGCCGCTGGCCAAGATCGCCGCCCGCTGCATGGCCGGCAAGACCCTGGCCGAGCAGGGCGCGACCAAGGAAATCGTGCCGGACTACTACTCGGTGAAGGAAGCGATCTTCCCGTTCGCCAAGTTCCAGGGCGTCGACCCGATCCTCGGGCCGGAGATGCGCTCCACCGGTGAGGTGATGGGCGTGGGCCGCACCTTCAACGCCGCCTTCGCGCGGGCGCAGGAAGCCGGTGGCATCAAGGCACCGCCGGTCGGCAAGGCCTTCGTCTCGGTCCGCGATCCGGACAAGAAGCGCGTGCTGCCGGTGGCCAAGGCGCTGCTGGCGCGTGGCTACAGCCTGGTCGCGACCCGTGGCACCGCCGCGTGGCTGCAGCAGCACGGCATGGACTGCGAGATCATCAACAAGGTGGTCGAAGGCCGTCCGCACATCGTCGACTCGATCAAGAACGGCGAGATCGTCTACATCGTCAACACGACCGAAGGTCGTTCGGCGATCAACGACTCGTTCTCGATCCGTCGCGAGGCGCTGCAGCATCGCGTCACCTACTCGACCACCATTGCCGGCGCCAAGGCGCTGGTGGATTCACTGGAATTCCGCGGCACCGGCCCCGTCTGGTCGCTGCAGGAGCTGCACAAGGAGTTGAATGCATGAGAGCCCCCATCACGATGAAGGGCGCGCAGAAGCTGCGCGACGAACTGGATCACCTGAAGTCGGTCAAGCGCCCGAAGGTGATCGCTGCGATCGCCGAAGCGCGTGAGCATGGCGACCTGAAGGAGAACGCCGAGTACCACGCCGCGCGCGAGGAACAGGGCTTCATCGAAGGCCGCATCAAGCAGCTGGAAGGCGAGCTGTCGCACGCCGAGATCATCGACGTGAGCAAGCTCAATGCCGGCTCCAAGGTGGTGTTCGGCGCCAGCGTGACGCTGGCCGACGTGGAAACCGACGAAGAGAAGAAGTACCAGATCGTCGGTGACCTGGAAGCGGACATCAAGCTGGGCCTGATCGCCATCTCCTCGCCGGTGGCGCGCGCGATGATCGGCAAGCTGGAAGGCGATTCGATCGTGATCGACGCCCCGGCCGGCCAGCGCGAGTACGAGATCGTCAGCGTCAGCTACGTGGACTGACCCGGTGGCAACGGCGACCCTGCTGTTGCCGGCACGCAGCCGCTTTGCCGCGGCTGCGCTGCCTGATGACGTGGCGCGTGCCCTGGGCCGCGCCAACGCCTCGCAGTTCGAAGCCGGCGAGCGGGCACAGCTGCAGCGCCATTTCACGGTCGCCGCGCCGCACTGGCCGGTGGCCGCACTGAGCCGCCAGCGTGACGTCGGCGATGCTGCCGGCGCGTGCTGGTTGCGTGCCGATCCGGCCTGCATGGTGCCGGACATGCACGGTGCGCGGATGATGGCCTATGGCGAAACACTGCGGCCGACCCTGGCCGACAGCCTGGCCCTGCTGCCGGTGCTGCAGCCGTTGTTCGCCGATGCCGGGTTCGTGCTCGACGCGCCCGATCCCTCGCGCTGGTACCTGCGGCTTCCGATCGACCTGGCCCTGCCGGACTTCGACAGTCCGGACGAGGTGCTGGGCGATGACCTGTTCTCGCACCTGCCGGAAGGCGAGGGCGGCCGCCGTTGGCGGGCGCTGATGACCGAGGCGCAGGTGCTGCTGCACAATCATTCCTGGAACCAGCAGCGCGCCGCGCAGGGACAACAGCCGATCAATTCGCTGTGGTTCTGGGGCGGTGGCGTGATGCCAGTGTCGGTCAGTACGGCGCATGCGCAGGTGCGCAGTCGTGATGCCCTGCTGCAGGGCCTGGCTCTGGCGGCAGGCGTGGCCGTGGATGGCGAGCAGGCGGTGGATGCACTGGTCGACCTGCGCCAGCTGCGCTCTTTGCAGCAGCTCGGCAATGATGCGATCCGTCCGCTGCTGGCCGCGCTGAAACGTGGCGAGCTGCAGCGGCTGGTGCTGGATTTCGAGGATGGCCTGCAGTTCCAGCTGGATCGCGGCCAGCGCTGGCAGTTCTGGAAGAAGCCGCGGCAGCTTCACGATTGAGCGGGGTCAGATCCGTTTTCCATGGGAAAACGGCTCTGACCCCCGATGTTTGCCGG
>NZ_JAXAXM020000004.1:0-13017 GCF_047500745.2 Stenotrophomonas sp. FR024 | reverse complement strand
GGGTTGCCGGCCAGCGGCCGGCACTACCGCAGGAGCCGGGCGCAATCCCGCCAGCCTCTCCCACGCGCGGTATCATCCCTCTGTCTTTCGTAACCCGGCGATGCCGATGTCCCTTGCCGCCGATGCTGCGCATTCCTCCTCTGATACGCCGATGATCCGCCGCCGCGATGCGGTCGCGCCCGGCAGCTGGCCGGAGGGCACGCTGCCGCTGCTGGCGCGGCTTTACGCCAGTCGTGGTGCAGGCACACCCGAACTGGCGCTGCCGAAGCTGGGCAGCCTGCATGCGCCCGAGCTGCTGACCGGCATCGACGATGCAGTGGGCCTGCTGGTCGAGGCCATCGCCAACGATAAGCGCATCCTGGTGGTCGGCGATTTCGACTGCGATGGTGCTACCGCCTGTGCGGTCGGTGTGCGCGGCCTGCGCATGCTCGGCGCGCAGCATGTTTTCCACGCGGTGCCGAACCGCATGGTGCACGGCTATGGCCTGTCACCTTCACTGGTGGAGGAGTTGGCCGAGCTGAAACCGGACCTGCTGGTCACGGTCGATCACGGCATTGCCTGCCATGCGGGTGTGACTGCGGCCAAGGCGCGTGGCTGGCAGGTGCTGGTCACCGACCATCATCTTCCCGGCCCGCAGCTGCCGCCTGCCGATGTCATCGTCGATCCGAATCTGGACGGCGATGCCTTCCCCAGCAAGTCGTTGGCCGGTGTCGGCGTGATCTTCTACGTGCTGATGGCGCTGCGCCGGCAGATGCGCGAGGCCGGCGTCTTTGCCGATGGCAAGGGGCCGGACCTGACCACGCTGCTGGACCTGGTGGCGGTCGGCACCGTTGCCGACCTGGTGGCACTGGATCCGAACAACCGTGCGCTGGTCAGTGCGGGCCTGCGCCGTCTACGCGCAGGGCAGGGCTGTGTCGGCCTGCGTGCGCTGATCGAAGCCAGCGGCCGCGACGCTGCGCGGCTGACCGCGACCGACATCGGCTTCGCACTCGGCCCACGCCTGAACGCTGCAGGCCGGCTTGAGGACATGGCGCTGGGCATCGCGCTGCTGCTGACCGAAGACCCGCGCCAGGCGCGCGAGATCGCGCAGACGCTGGAGCAGATCAATTCGGAACGGCGCGCGGTGCAGCAATCGATGACCGATGATGCCGAGCAGGCGTTGACCCGCGTG
Organism: Stenotrophomonas sp. FR024; assembly: GCF_047500745.2. Lineage (NCBI taxonomy): Bacteria > Pseudomonadati > Pseudomonadota > Gammaproteobacteria > Lysobacterales > Lysobacteraceae > Stenotrophomonas > Stenotrophomonas sp. FR024. Next base: position 11,846 of record NZ_JAXAXM020000004.1, on the reverse strand, counting down.
GTGCTGGACATGGCCGGCCAGCGTCCGGTGGCCGCCTGCCTGTTCGACGCCGACTGGCATCCCGGCGTGGTCGGCCTGGTCGCGTCGAAGATGAAGGATCGCCTGCATCGCCCGGTGATCGCCTTCGCCCCGGCCGAACCCGGCGCCGACACCCTGCGTGGCTCCGCCCGCTCAATTCCCGGCCTGCACATCCGTGACGCTCTGGCGCTGGTCGATGCGCGGCATCCGGGTCTGATCGAACGCTTCGGTGGGCATGCCATGGCGGCTGGATTGAGCATGCGGCTGGATCACGTCGATGACTTCAAGGCCGCCTTCGTCGCCGTGGTGCTGGAAATGCTCGACCCGGCGGCACTGCAGCAGCAGGTGCTGAGCGATGGCGAACTGGCCGCCGACGAACTCGATCATCGCCATGCCGATGCGCTGCGCCTGGCCGGCCCGTGGGGCCAGGGCTTCCCCGAGCCGCTGTTCGACGGCCACTTCGAAGTGGCCAACTGGCGCGTCCTGAAGGAACGTCACCTCAAGCTTGAACTGCGCCTGCCCGGCGTACCCGGCACGATCAACGCGATCCATTTCGGCGGCTGGCACGGCAACGCACCCGGCCGTCATGTGCATCTGGCCTATCGGCTGGCCTGCGATGACTACCGTGGCGGCAGCGCCATCCAGCTGATCGTGGAGCACTGCCTGCCGGTTTGAGCGCCGCTTCGCGAGCGGGGCCGTGGGCGGCGCGCTATGCGTGGATCCAATCAACTGGCCAAGCTCAGGGCGTCACCTCGGTCACCAGCGTCGGCATGTGCCATGCACCCCCGGCCGCGACCAGCCGGCACAGGCCGGAGGTGGATTCATCGATCTGCACAAAGTGGCGCCCGTCCCAGCCCCAACTCGCGGTGGACCAGCAATCGCCTAAGCCGCGGCCTTTGTGCGCCGAACTGATTACCCGACCATCGTCATCGCCGCCCGATGCGGTCACCAGCGTGGCCTTGAAGGGCGGCGCATCGTTCACCACCCAGTAGCCGATGCCTTCGTTGTAGGCGCCACGCCAGCAGAGCGTAGACACCAGCAGGGAAGTCCTCCCCAGCCGGGTCACGCGCAGCGCCTGCGGGCCGTCCACCATCGGCAGGCCTTCGGGTGTCAGTGCGACGCAGTCGCCGCCCGGGTTGGCCGCGGCCAGCGCCGCGCGCAGTGCGGGTGAGTGTTCCAGTGCGGCATCGGTGGCTCGTGCCGCCACCAATGGCGCCAGAACCAGCGTAGGCACCGGAAGTGCGGGAGGAACTGAGGCTTCGGCGCGCGACCCCTTGCGCATCAGCGCGCCGGGAGTCTCCAGCCGGCCCTGAAATTCGTCCATCTTCAGAAGCACCGCCGAGGCGCCACGATCGGACAGCGTCCAGCGCTGGCCATCGTTGCCGACCGCCACGATGCGGCTGCTGCGCGCCAGGGAGGCCAGCAGTGCCTTGGTCTGCGCTGTAGGCAGTGTCGCCGTGTCTGCGGTCAACGACAGCGCGCCCAGATCCTTGCCGTTGATCTGCAGCGACAGCTGTGTCGGCAGCTTGACCTCGTTGTACTGGCCCAGCATCAGTTCGGCGCTGACCGGCTGGCCGGGTCCGCCCTTGCGAGTCAGCAGCACCGACACCGGCAAGTTGCCGCCGACATCGTCCTGGTAGCCGGCGGCGCGGCAGGTACGGGTGTTGTCGCAGGCCAGCATCCAGTCGTAGTGGGCGAAGCGCACCCCTTTCACGCTGCCAGCGGCGGCGGCGCCGGCCAGGACCAGCAGGATCAAGGCAATCAACGGGCGCATGGTGCATCCCTGTGTGGCGAGGACTTCCATGGTGCTGGTTGGAGGGGCGTGTGTCGATGCGAGCACAGGCGCCAACCCCATTACGGTTGCTGGTGCGTTCAAAGGTCCACGATCCCACTGGAGCCCGGTCATGGTCTTCGCCCGTTGCTGCACCGTGTTGTTGCTGGCCCTTGCGGCCTGGCCCGCTGGCGCACAGTCGCCGCCGATCTCCCGGCCGCAGGCCGCCACGCCGCTGCTGATCGCGCCGGCGGCTGAGCAGCCGGTTCAATTACGACACGCCCGCATCGAGGGCGAGGTGCAGGCCGGCATCGCTCAGACCCGGATCACCCTGGAATTCCATAACCCGAACCGGCGCGTGCTGGAGGGTGAGCTGCAGTTCCCGTTGGCCGATGGCCAGCAGATCTCCGGCTTCGCGCTTGATATCAACGGCGAGTTGCGCGAGGCGGTGCCGGTACCGAAGGACCGCGGCCGCCAGGTGTTCGAGGAAATCGCCCGCCGCGGCGTCGACCCGGGCTTGCTGGAACAGACCGCCGGCAACCAGTTCCGGCTGCGCATCTACCCGCTGCCGGCCGGTGGTAGCCGGCGCGTGCAACTGGTGATTCGCGAGCCGTTGGCCTTCGCCAGCCAAGGCTGGCAGTGGACGCTGCCGCTGCAGTTCGCCGCCGGTGCAACCTCGGTTGAGCTGAAGCTGCAGGCCCCCGGCGCGGCGAGCGCAGGTACGGCGCCGTTCCGCATCAGCGCGGGCCAGTTGCAGTGGCAGGGCAAGGGCGCGCAGCTGCCCAGGCAGCTGCAGTGGAGCCTCCCGGCAGCCCGCCAGGCACAGGTGCAGGTGGCGCCCTGGGAGGATGGCCATTACCTGCTGGCGCAGCTGCCGGTGGCGGCCAGCAGCACGCCCCGCACGTTGCCCAGCGAGATCGGCCTGCTGTGGGATGGCTCCGGTTCGGCGGGGCAGCGCGATCGCACGCGCGAGTTTGCGCTGCTCGATCGCTATTTCGCCGCACTGGGCGACGGCACCGTGGCCTTGACCGTGCTGCGCGATCGCGCCGAGCCGGTAAGGCGCTTCCGCATCCGCGCCGGTAACTGGAGTGAGCTGCGTGCGGCACTGCAGGCCGTACGCCCGGACGGTGCCAGCGCGCTGGCGCAGTGGCAACCAGAGCAGAGGGTGAAGGAATACCTGCTGGTCAGCGATGGCCTGCTGACCTATGGGCCGGAACAGCTGCCGGCGATGGCGCCGGACCAGCGCCTGTTTGCGATCAGCAGCGCCGGTGCGCGCACCGATGCCGTGCGACTGCGTGGTTGGAGCGAAGCGCATGGCGGCCGCTTCGTTGCGCTGGGCAAGGATGTCGATGCGGCGGCGCGCGAGCTGCTGTCGTCGCCGTTGGATGTGCAGGTCGATGCGGGGCGCGGCGTGCAGGACGTGGTGATCGATCGTCGCAGTGAAGCCCATGGCTGGTTGTGGCTGCATGCACGACTGGCGGCCGACGGTGTGCCGATGCGGGTGCGCGTGGGTGGCGGCGAATGGCAGGCGATGCCGGCAACGCAGAAGAGTGAAGACGGCGAGCTGCTGGCCGGCTTGTGGGCGCAGGCGCGCCTGCAGCAGCTGGCCGCCGACCGCCGTGGCAACCGCGAGGCGATGCAGCGCCTGTCGCAGCAGTTTGGCCTGGTCGGCCCGGACACCTCACTGATCGTGCTGGAGACGTTGGAGGACTACCTGCGCTATGCGATCCGCCCGTCCGGCAAACTGCGCGCCGAGTACGATGCCAGGTTTGCAGTGCAGGTAAGTGATCGTGCCGCTGCTGATCGCCGGCGTCTGGATGAAGTGGCGGCACGCTGGAAGGAGCGCCAGCAGTGGTGGAACCGCAGCTGGCCGAAGGGAGCGCCTCCACAGTTGAAAGGCGGGGCGCTGGAAGTTGCATCCGCGGACTACGTGATGGACTCGGCGCCGATGGCGATGCTCGCCGCGCCGGCCCCTGCGGCACCACCCGCCCCGGCACCGATGGCCGCCGCTGCCGAGCAGCGCATGGAAGCCAGCAGCGCGCGTGCACGTCGCTCAGCGTCCGCATCGAACAAGGCCCTGGATTCAATCACGGTCACTGGTGGCCGTGTCGCTGCGCCCGCTGCCGCCAACGAGGGCGAGCTCGGCATCCAGCTTGCCGCCTGGCAGCCGGACTCGGCCATCGCCCGGCGCCTGCGCCAAGGCCCGGCGTCGCAGCTCTATGACCGCTATCTGGCCGAGCGCGATGCACACGCCGATAGCAGCGCATTCTTCCTCGACGTGGCCGACCTGTTGCTGGAGCAGGGTCAGCGCGACCTGGCACTGCGTGTGCTGTCGAACCTGGCCGAGATGGATCTGGACAACCGGCACCTGCTGCGCGTGCTCGGTTACCGGCTGATGCAGGCTGATGCCCCCGCACTGGCGGTTCCCGTGTTCGAGCAGGTGCTGGCGATGGGCCAGGAAGAGCCGCAGAGCTTCCGCGATCTTGGCGTGGCACTGGCAGCGGCAGGCAAGCAGCAGCAGGCGTTGGCGCCGCTGTACCAGGTGGTGGTGCGGCCTTGGGACAGTCGTTTCGATGGCATCGCCCTGATCGCACTGGATGAGCTGACCAACCTGGTGGCCCGCAGTACACCGCGCCTGGACACCCGCAGCATCGACCCGCGCCTGCTGCAGGCGATGCCGCTGGACCTGCGCGTGGTGCTGTCGTGGGATGCCGACAACAGCGACATGGACCTCTGGGTGACCGACCCGAACGGCGAGCGCGCGTACTACGGCAACCGCCTGACCTACCAGGGCGGGCAGATGTCGCAGGACTTCACCGGCGGCTATGGTCCCGAGCAGTTCTCGCTGCGCAATGCCAAGCCCGGCAAGTACAAGGTGGAGGCGAACTACTTCGGCAGCCGCCAGCAGCTGGTGACCGGTGCGACGACACTGATGCTGCGGCTGACCACGCACTGGGGCACGCCGAAGCAGAAGGACCAGATGGTCACGATGCGGCTGAAGGATCGTGCCGAGACTGTGCTGGTGGGCGAGTTCGAGGTGAAATGATCGATCCCGGGCTTTTGTAGAGTCGAGCTTGCTCGACTGCCTCAAGGTGGAGCCGAGCCCATGCTCGGCTCTATACGACGCAATCCTGCTGCTATTTCCCGCGCATCCATGCGTCGAGTTGTCTAGCCAACGTACGATTCTTGTAGGCAGATGCAGCTGAGCCAGTGCCTGGAACCAGATTGATTCCTAGTCGTGCGTTTATCTGCTTGACCCATTCAGGGAAATGATCAAGCGTGGCGCCGATGATTGGCGGCAATTGGAAATCATTGCTGGTGGGTTCGTCCCGGTAGGCGACGTAGGAGCCATTGCCGACGCTCAGATTGATTGACCAAGGGGTATCAGGCCAGCTGTTGAGATCAAGTCTGATCCGGGGATGCCCCGGCTCGCTGCTGTACTCACCTCCGTGATAGAGGGTGATGCTGGCATTCCAATCACGGATGTTGTCAACGTGCCAGCCCTCCCGCTGCGCCAACTGGACTGCGTCGCCCGTCATGATCCGGGTGTCGTGCATCTGCGCCAGATGTTCGCAGAGAACGTCGAACTCGGCGTCCGCTGCGCAATGGGGCCGGGTCGCCTCGGCGGTGTGATGAAGCAGGGAGAGCACATGGCCGCGTTCCCTGTCTTCGGGCCAGTTCCTGGCTATCAGGTCGTTTGTCATCTGGATGCGTGTGTCCTCATCGAGCAGTGCAATGAGCGCCATGCCCCAATAGAGGATTCGACCCATACCCTTGATATCGTGTTGCAGGAACCGAGTTGTCTCGAGAATGGTTCGCGCAAATGGGCGATATGGCAGAAATTTATCGACCTTCTCTCGCTGGGCCTGGAACGACTGGTACTTCCTGCAGTGCTCCACCAGACGCGTGCGCTGTTTCAGATCCGCGGCATTGGTAACCACACCGCTTGGCAGCTCGCCATGTTCATTGAAGCCGAAGCAGAAGAGATGCGGGAGGCTGAGGCCTGGCTGGCGTGTGTCGTAGCCCACATGGAGCTTCGTGAGCTCCTGGTACGCGGCAACAAGGATGGGAAAGTCTCTCTGCGGAAGTCCTGCGACCTTCCAGTCTCCCACTCGCAGCCAATGGAAGTAGAAGCGTTGCAGCATATCCTGGGGCAGGCCGTTACCAGCCCTTGGTGCGAGTGCCGCGAGTTGATAGTGATAACTCGGATAGAAGTCGCCCTGACGTTCTTCAGCAAGCGCAGCCTCCTCTGATTCAATGAAGGCGGCCAGCATACTGATGTCGGATTGATCCATTGCAGGTCTCCAGGGCAAAGGTCCACTTCCGTCTGGAAGGCGACCAGGGAGAATCGCAAGGTTCTTGGGAACATCCAATGCGAATAGTTGCAAATGCCGTGAAGGTAACCAACAGGTAGGGTTAGTCTCAGACCTTGGAGACCCCATGCGGAATCCACTGCATCCACCGCGCCAGTGCCACACCGCCACCGAGGATCAACAGCGTGCCAACGGTCTGCCACAGCACTTCGGTCGCCGGTACATCAGGCAGCGGAATGGCCGCGGCGAACAGGTCGATCAACGGCCGTGCCAGTAGATAGATCACCACCACAGCCAGCACGCGCAACCCCCGCTGCACGATGTTCTTCGGATCCACCGGCCAGCCGCGCCATTGCATCCACGCCACCAGCAGGCCCAGCGCGAGCAGTCGCCCGGCTTCACCAACTGGAACGAAGCGGGTGGTCGCCGCCGCCCATGCCAGCAGCACGCCAAGCCCCAACAGGACCGGCAGTTGCCATTGCCTGCTTGAGCGCATCCCTGGCATCAGCTGCCATGCCAACAGAGCCACGCCGATGCCGATCAGCCATCCGCCCAGCACGTCGGCCAGGAAATGCCGGCCCAGGTACATCCGTGACAGCGCCATCAGCAGCGGCCAGCCCAGCGCCAACGTCCAGCGCAGCCAGCGTCGGCGAATGCCGAAGGCCAGCAGCAGGCCGACGCAGGCAGCGGTGGCCACGCCCACATGGCCACTGTTGAAGCCATAGTCGGCGTCGGGCTGCGGGCGCAGCATGGCGGTGGACTGCGCATCGGGCAGTGACCAGAACGATTGTCCGCCGCCGTTGACCACGAAGGGGTGCGACGGCACCCCTTCATCCAGTACGCGCGCATCCACATCCGACGGGCGGGGCAGGGCGGCGCCCTGTTTGATTGCATGCGTGGCACAGGCCATCAGCAGCACCGCCAGCATCACGCAGAGGCCAGCGCGAAGGCGTGCCCCGAATGCACATACCAGGATCAGCGCGGTATAGGCCATTTCATAGCCGAGCAGGCTGATGAACTGCATCAGCGCCAGCATCCAGCCGCTGTCGAGAGTCTGCTGCAGCCACAGGTGCCAGTGGGTCTGGAACACCCGTTGTCCTCATCATCCGTTGGTAATCAGGCGCAGCTCAACAGAACCGCGCCAAAGCAGCCGAGTGTGGACTCGGCTCTACACCGGCGCAACACGTGCCACGAGCAGCGATGACGATGCGGCGCGCAGGCCGAAGAGCGGACGCAGCCAGCGCACGCGGCGGATCAGCAGTTCGTGGATCAGCAGGCAGCCGCCGACCGTGCCGGCCACCAGCAAGGCAGGCTCCAGCCACGGGCCAAGCTGCAACGGTCGCAGCGCGTACAACAAGACGATCAGCACGGTCTGGTGCAGGCTGTACCAGCTGAACACCGCTTCCCGGCAATAGCCCAGGCCTGGCCACGGGCGGAACAGCAGCACCCGCGCCCAGCCGAACAGGGTCAGCAGCATGCACCACGTATACAACGCGCGGCCGACGCGTTCGGTCTGGGCCCACGGCAGTGCCAGCACCCATGCATCCAGATCGCCCACATGGGGCAGGCGGGCCAGTGCGCGGATGCCCAGCTCCAGGCAGAGCCCCAGCACCGCCAGGGCCAGGGTCACGCGGCGCCCGCGCACCAGCAGATCCCAGCCGCGCTGCCAGCGCGCCGCCAGGAAGCCGCCGAGGAACAGCGGCAGCGACTCGGCATGTACATAAACGTCGTCCAGCAGGGCGTGGGTGGGTGGCCAACGCGGCATCAGTACCAGCAGGGACCAGGCCAGCCAGGCCACTGGCACTACCAGCAGTGAGGCGCCCAGCAGGCGGTCGCTCGGCTGCCAGCCTGGCAGCAGCTTGCGCAGTGGACGCAGCAGACTGGCCAGTACCACCGCCAGTACGGTGTAAGGCAGCAGGTAGGCCAGATACCACAGGTGGTTCCAGGTGAAGCCGTAGGCGGCACCACTGAAATGCGCGCCCGGCCACGGCTGGAACTGCCAGTAGCGCCACAGGAACCGGGCCAGCCCCGGTGCCACGTCGCCCTTGTCCAGCGCTTCGTAGTAGGCCTGCAGGGACACGACGGCGACGATGCCGAACAGCAATGGCAGAAGCAGGCGCCAGCCACGGCGGAGGGTGTGCTGCAACCGGCCCCGGTCGGGCAGGGACAGGCCCAGCGCGATACCGCTGATGGCGAACAGCAGCGGCATGCGCCATCGATTCAGCGCGATCATCGGCCACTGCAGCCATTCGGAGGTGTAGGTGCTCTTGAGGTGAAAGTCCCAGCCGGCCACGTAGGCCATGGCGGCGTGGTAGAGGATCAGCAGGGCGAAGGCGGCGATGCGCAGGGTGTCCAAGTCGTGGCGACGGTGCATGAGCGGCGGGCTTCGGGAGGAAGCTGCACGCTCTGCCAGCCAAGGCCCGGATGCCAGTGGATGGGGCGCGATGGCGGACGTTCAGGGGCCAGTGGTGGGGTGGCTGGGACCAATGGCTGATGCGCATGGAGCCGGATGGGCAACAATGAAGGCATGGAGAATGGAGATTCGGCGGCGCTGACCGCCCCAGTTGCAGAACGAACGCGTCGCCCCGGGCTTGCCGTCGCATTCTGGTCGTTGCTGTTCCTGGGCACCGCCGCAGGCAATGTGCTGGCGCAGTGGATGCGGGCATTGCGCGACGCGCAGCCCTTTTCCGCAGGGACTGTCTCGATCGAGGAGTTCAGCAGTGCGCTGGCCAGCCTGGGCCTGTTGGCGCTTCTGCACGCCGCCGCTCGTCGCTGGCCGTTGCATGCAGATACCTGGCGGCGCCGGATCGGCTTCTACGTGCTGGGTGGCGTTGCCTGGTGGCTGTTGCATGTCAGTGCCATGGTGCTGATGCGCAAGCTGGCCTTCGCCCTGATTGGCCAGCACTACACCTATGGCGCCTGGCCGGCGCAGTGGTTCTACGAGTTCTTCAAGGACGTGCAGACCTACAGCCTGCTGGTGATTGCCGTGCACGCCGTGGCCTGGTTCGGCCGCAAGCGGCAGGGTGAAGCGCACCTGCTGGCCGAGCCCGATGTCGGCCCGCCGGTGGAGCCGGTCGAGCGCCCCCAGCATTTCCTGGTACGCAAGCTGGGCAAGGAGTTCCTGGTGGCCACCGCCGACGTGGAGTACGCCCAGGCGGCGGGGAACTACGTGAACCTGCGGGTACGCGGCCACGACTACCCGCTGCGGATCACCATGGCGGTACTGGAACAGCGGCTGGATCCGGGCGAGTTCCTGCGTCCGCACCGCAGCTGGCTGATCCACCGTAGCCAGTTGCGTTCGATCGAGCCGCTGGACGGTGGCGAGGCCCTGCTGCACATGGCCGACGGGGCCAAAGTGCCCTGCAGCCGGCGCCAGCTGCCGCTGCTGCGGCAGGCGCTGGGGGCAGGGTGAGGCCCTCATTCCGGGCATCCCCGGCCTGCGGTATCATTACCAGTCATCTTTTGAATGCATAACCGCCGACATGATCGAACTGAATCCTGTCCGCCAGCGCATCACCGATCTGACCGATCGCGTGCTGTCGCTTCGGGGGTATCTTTGACTACGACGCCAAGAAAGAGCGTCTTGAAGAAGTAACGCGGGAGCTGGAAAGCCCCGACGTCTGGAACAACGCCGAATACGCCCAGAACCTGGGCCGCGAGCGTTCCAGCCTGGAAAAGACCGTGGGCGGCATCGCCTCGGTGCTGGACGGCCTGGCTGATGCCACCGAACTGCTTGAGCTGGCTGAGTCCGAACAGGACGAAGACACCGCGCTGGCCGTGGTCGCCGACCTGGACAAGCACCAGTCGCACGTGGAGAAGCTGGAGTTCCAGCGCATGTTCTCCGGCGAGATGGACAATGCTGCCGCGTTCGTCGACATCCAGGCCGGTGCCGGTGGCACCGAAGCCCAGGACTGGGCCGAGATCCTGCTGCGCATGTACCTGCGCTGGTGTGAATCGCGCGGCTGGAAGACCGAGCTGATGGAAGTCTCCGGCGGCGACGTCGCCGGCATCAAGTCGGCCACGCTGCGCGTGGAAGGCGACTATGCCTACGGCTGGCTGAAGACCGAGACCGGCGTGCACCGCCTGGTGCGCAAGTCGCCGTTCGACTCGGACAACCGACGCCACACCAGCTTCACCTCGGTGTTCGTGTCGCCGGAAATCGATGACAACATCGACATCACCATCAACCCGGCCGACCTGCGTACCGACGTGTACCGCTCGTCCGGTGCCGGTGGCCAGCACGTGAACAAGACCGAGTCGGCGGTGCGAATCACCCACATCCCGACCAACATCGTCGTGGCCTGCCAGACCGGCCGCAGCCAGCACCAGAACCGCGACAACGCGATGAAGATGCTGGCCGCCAAGCTGTACGAGCTGGAGATCCAGAAGCGCAACGCCGAGAAGGACGCCGTGGAAGCCACCAAGTCCGACATCGGCTGGGGCAGCCAGATCCGCAACTACGTGCTCGACCAGAGCCGTATCAAGGACCTGCGTACCGGCATCGAGCGTTCGGATACGCAGAAGGTGCTGGACGGCGACCTGGACGAGTTCGTCGAAGCCAGCCTGAAGGCCGGCCTGGCCGTGGGCTCCAAGCGCGTCGATGCCTGATCGACGTGCCTGCGCGGATATCATCACCCTCGTGCGTGACGCCGAGGGTGGCTGAACCGGCTTTACTGTAGAGCTGAGCCATGCTCAGCTGCTGTTCGCGCGGTAGTAGATGCGTCGAGCATGGCTCGACGCTACAACGGGTATGGCGGTGGCGATGATGCGCAGCGAAAGTGAACGCAAGGAACTTGGCGGCTTCCTCAAGGCCTGCCGTGCCCGTGTCGACCCCGCCACGCTCGGCCTCCCGGCCGGGCGCCGGCGTACCCCGGGCCTGAAGCGCGAGGAAGTCGCACTGGCGATCGGCGTCAGCGTCAGCTGGTACACCTGGATCGAGCAGGGTCGCGAAGTGCGCGCCTCGCCCGAGGTGCTGGAGCGGCTGGCGCAGGTGCTGCGCATGAGCGACGACGAACGCGCCTATGCGTTCGCGCTGTCCGGCTACGGCGTGCCACTGGAATCTCCCGACGAAACGGTGACCGATGGCCTGCGCCAGCTGGTCGAAGCGATGCAGCCGATCCCGGCTTACGTGCGCAATACCCGTTACGACATCCTGGCGTGGAACCCGGCCATCGCCGAGCTGTTCGTGGATTACAGCCAGCTGGCGCCGCACGAGCGCAACACGCTGCGGCTGATGTTCCTGTACCCGCCGTACCGCACGCTGATCCTCAACTGGGAAGAAATGACCCGCGGCCTGCTGGCAGGCTTCCGCGCGGCGATGGCACAGGCGCCGGACAAGGCCCCGTTCCTGGCGCTGGCCGAGGACATCGCTGCGCACAGCGAGGAGTTCCGCCAGTGGTGGCCGGAGCACGACGTGCGCCGGTTCGACGAAGGCGCGAAGAAGCTGAACCACCCCACGCGCGGGTTGCTGGACCTGCAGTACGTGGCGCTGGTGCCGGAGAGCCGGCACGACCTGTCACTGGTTACCTACCTGCCGCGTAGGTAGGGGGTTGTTCGGCAGTGCTTGCAGCCCTGCACCTGCTTCAAGCTGAAGCAACGGCAACAGCAACAGCGAGCTATCCGTGGGTTGGCGGGGCGGTGTCGGAGTGCGGGGACGCCGCAAGTACGTCCGTGTAGGCTTGGCAGCCGCTTGCTCGTGTGCGCAGTCCTGCGCACACGGCAAGACCGGGGTTGGGCGTCCTGCC
>NZ_JAXAXM020000003.1:339198-345780 GCF_047500745.2 Stenotrophomonas sp. FR024 | reverse complement strand
GGACTTCGATCCGGCCATGCTGAAGGTGGGTCAAGCCTGCTTCCAGCAGGCTTGACCACGAACATAGGATCTCGACTCTACAAAAAAAGCGCCGGGGGATGCCCGGCGCGTTTTCTTACTTGGCTTCGGCCTTGGCCAGCATGTCCTGGACCGAGGCGGTGGTGATCGGGTGGTAGCCCGGCTTGGCCTTTTCGAAGGCCTGCTTGGCCAGCTCCAGCCCCTTCGGAGTTTTCACCAGTTCGGCGTAGATCGGCAGGATCAGCTTGCGACGGCCGACGCGCTCGATGAAGGCGGCCGCGCCTTCATTGGCCTGCTCGTAGCCGCTGCGGATCGCCAGCGGGTACCAGCGCATGGCGATTTCGCCATTCGGGGTGCCGGTGAAGTGGAAGGCCTTGTCCAGCGTGGCCAGCTTGTCCAGCGGCTGGGTCGCGCCCAGGCCGTCGATGAAGCGCACCCATTCCTGCGTGCTCCAGTCGGCGATGACCTGGCTGCTCGGCACGGTGCCGGCGCTGGCAAAGGCGATGCGCGCGGTATCGACGCTGCTGAAGTTGCGCGACTGCGCCTTGGCCGCGAACGCCGGGATGCCCGGCTCGTCCAGCCACGCCTTCAGTTCGGCCTCGGTCACTGCCGACGGATTCTTCGGCAGCAGGTTCTTTTTCAGGTACTCGACGAACTGGTCGGTGTTCGCGCTCTGGAAGGCGTGGTCATCGAACCAGCCACGCAGGAACGGATCGAAGGTTTCGCGGCCGAAGCGCTGCTCCAGGAATTCCAGGAACCACGAACCCTTGACGTAGGCGACCTGGCTGAGGGCTTCGTCAGGGTCACGCTCGTTCAGCGGCGGCAGCGCCAGCGCCTGGTCGGCCGGGCTCATGTCCTTCACTTCGGCCAGCAGGTCGGTCTGGTCGATCTGCTTCTCCATCTCGGCCATTTCCTTGCCGTACAGAGCTTCGGTGATGCGGCCCTGGACGTAGGTGGTGAAGCCTTCATTGAGCCAGATGTCCTTCCAGCTGGCGTTGGTCACCAGGTTGCCCGACCAGCTGTGCGCCAGTTCGTGGGCGACCAGCGAGACCAGCGACTTGTCACCAACGATCACGGTCGGGGTGGCGAAGGTCAGGCGCGGGTTCTCCATGCCACCGAACGGGAACGACGGCGGCAGCACCAGCATGTCGTAGCGGCCCCAGCGGTATTCGCCGTACAGCTTCTCGGCGGCACCGATCATCTTCTCGGTGTCTTCGAATTCCTTGGCGGCCTTGTTGACCATGGTCGGCTCGGCCCAGACGCCGGAGCGGCCGGAGATCGGCTCGAACACCAGGTCGCCGGCCGCGATGGCCAGCAGGTAGGACGGAATCGGCTGCGGCATCTTGAAGGTGTAGTCACCGTCACGCGCGGCCTTCGGATCGTTGTCGGCGCTCATCAGCACCATCACGTCCGGGCGCGAGACCACGTGCGCGCTGTAGGTGAAACGCACGCTCGGGGTGTCCTGCAGCGGCACCCACGAACGGGCGTGGATGGCCTGCGACTGGCTGAACATGAAGGGCAGCTTCTTGCCCTCGGTCATCGACGGTGCCAGCCACTGCAGGCCCGAGGCGGTCGGCGCGGTGTGGTAGGTCACTTCCACCTTGGCCGGCTGTTCCGGGGCTTCGATGGTCAGCTTGCTGCCGAACACCTTGTCAGCGGCGGCCAGCTCGAACTTCAACGGGCTGCGCGCGCCATCGGCAGCGACGGCCTCGACCTTGGACACGGTCAGCTCGCGGGTGTCGAGCACCAGCTGCTTGGCGTCCTTCTGCTTCCATTCCAGGGTGTAGGTGGCGGTGCCGCCGATCTGCTTCTGGTCGAAGTCCAGCTTCAGATCCAGCGCGATGTCCTTGATGACGACCTTGTCCGGCTCGGCGTACGAGCTTTCGTCGTGGCTGCGGTTCTCGGCGTTCACGGGGGCGGCGGGGGCCTTTTCGGCAGTCGGGGCGGCGGCGGGCGCGGCCGCCTCCTGGGAGCAGCCGGCGGCCAGGGCCACGGCCAGCGGAAGGAGCATCAGCGGATTACGCATGAATCGGGACCGTTACGGGGATCAGACCCCCAATGGTAACTCCCTCCGGCTCAGCAGGCGTTGCGCGGTGCGGGGTAATGGCGGCCGGGGCCGATCCTGCGCCTCCGGCGCATGCCAACCAAGGTTGGCCTCTACCGGAATGGTGGCGGACGCGGTACGGGCGGCCGGGGCTGCGCTGCGCCTCGGGCGCATGCCAACCAAGGTTGGCCTCTACCGGTAGGTGCCAACCTTGGTTGGCACGGATGTGTCAGCGCCCGGTGCAGGCGTGTGCCAACCAAGGTTGGCACCTATCAGGGCAGGGCTTACAGCTTGTAGCCGGAGTGGATCGAAACAATGCCGCCGGTCAGGTTCTTGTAGTGGCAGCGCTCGAAGCCGGCCTGCCCCATCATCGCCTTCAGCTCATCCTGCGGCGGATGCTTGCGGATGCTCTCGGCCAGGTACTGGTAGCTGTCCGAATCGTTGGCGAACAGCTTGCCCAGCTTGGGCAGGATCTTGAACGAGTGGAAGTCGTAGATCGGCTTGAACCAGTCGGCGGTGACTTCGGAGAACTCCAGCACGCGGGCCTGGCCGCCCACCTTCAGCACGCGGTACATCTCGCGCAGGCCAGCGTCCTTGTCGGTCACGTTGCGCAGGCCGAAGGCGATGGTGACCAGGTCGAAGCTGTTGTCCGGGAACGGCAGGGCTTCGGCGTTGCACTGCACGTAGTCCAGGCCGAGCACCAGGCCGCGGTTGGTCAGGCGGTCACGGCCGACCGACAACATGCCGGCGTTGATGTCGCCCAGCACCACCGAGCCCTCGGCGCCAACGCGCTCCTTCAGCAGGGCGGCGATATCGCCGGTGCCGCCGGCCAGGTCGAGCACACGGTCGCCCGGCTTCACCTGCGCGGTCGCCACGTAGTAGCGCTTCCACGCCCGGTGCACGCCCAGGCTCATCAGGTCGTTCATCAGGTCGTAGTTGCGCGCGACCGAGGTGAACACCTGGCCGACCAGCTTCTGCTTGTCCTTGGCGGCGACGTCGCGGAACCCGAAATGGGTGGTACCGGCTTTGTAGGGGGATTCGCTCATGGCCCCGATTATCGCACCGCCGGGGGCCAGCGGCACCCCCTGCCCGTATCATGGCGGGCCACGACTTACCGGAGCCCCGCATGATCACCACGCCCGACTACCAGGCCCTGCTGCAGACCGCCATCGCCGAAGCCCGCCAGGGCCTGGCCGAGGGCGGCGTGCCGATCGGCGCGGCGCTGTACCACAACGACGGCCGCCTGCTCGGCTGCGGCCACAACCGCCGCGTGCAGGAAGGCGACCCGTCGGTGCACGGCGAAACCGATGCGTTCCGCAAGGCCGGCCGCCAGCGCCGCTACCAGGACACCATCATGGTCACCACGCTGGCGCCTTGCTGGTACTGCTCGGGCCTGGTGCGCCAGTTCAACATCGGCACCGTGGTGGTGGGCGAATCGCGCACATTCCAGGGCGGCATCGACTGGTTGCGCGAAAACGGCGTCAACGTAATCGACCTCGACAACCAGGAATGCGTCGATCTGCTCGGCGGCTTCATTGCGCAGCATCCCGAGATCTGGAACGAAGACATCGGTGAATGAGCACCACGCAGTGTGCTGTTGAACCCGCTTAATGAACGCTTCAGTGCCGGCACGCCCTAGTGCCGGCAGCGTTTGCGGCGCCAGCCGTGAACCCGCGCACAGTCAGCCGTGCCCCGTGCACACGCTGCGGTAACACCCCGCCCCAGCGTCGCGCCTAGGGTGGGGCTACCGGGACCTTCCTTCCCCGGCGGAGCCAGCCATGTGCGCGCACGCCGTACGCCCCACGCCCGACCCGATCCTTGACGCCATCCGCAAGCGCCTGCAGCAGCAGTTCGCGCTGCATCAGCGTGGCGCCCGGTTCTGGACCGCTTACCAGGGCCTGCAGCTGGAACTGGTGCGCGGCCATCCGCTCGAACACGAACGCCTCTGCAATGCCATGGCCGACATGGCCGAAGAGATGGGCGCGGTCGAGCATGCGCAACTGATAGGCAATCGCAACGCCGGCTGCACATCTCCCTGACGCGGTATCCACCGGGGTCCGGGCCACACTGCGATGAACCCCCACTCCCATCCACTTCAACCGATTGGATCGACATGCACGCCGAAGTCCCCACCATTCCCCCGGTCATCAATGTTGACGCTGAGCTTGACCACTGGCGCCGCCAGCATGCCGACGGTGCATTGGCGCACAACTCGTTCGGCTCGTACGTACCGTGGATCAAGTTCGCTTGCGATTCGCTGATCACCCAGCCGCGCGCCAGCAATGCGCAGCGCGACGAGATGTTCCAGACCCAGTACGCCCTGCAGATCATGCCGCGCCTGAGCGAAGCCCAGGCCCGCGAATTCGTCGACCGTTGCTGGCAGCACGTCTACCAGACCAGCCCGGTGCGCCTGCAGGACGCCCCGCGCCTGCGCGCCTGAGCTGCACAGCCCCTGCACGAGCCGCTGCCGATCATCCTCGTCACCTGAGTGGGACGACGACGATGAAAGCACGCAACCTGTTCAATACGATCGCCAAGAAGGCCGCGGCCGCCACCGGCTCGCCGTGGACCTTCCTGGCCGCGGTAGCGATCGTGGTGATCTGGGGCATCAGTGGCCCGGTATTCGGTTTCAACGACACCTGGCAGCTGGTGATCAACACCGGTACCACCATCATCACCTTCCTGATGGTGTTCCTGATCCAGCACACGCAGAACGCAGATACCGCCGCGATGCAGATCAAGCTGGACGAGCTGATCCGCGCGACGGCCGAAGCCAACAACGAACTGTTGGATCTGGAAGAACTGGACGAGGAGCGGCTGGAGGAGATCCGCCGCGAGTACGAGCAGATGGCGCGCGAAGCCGGCGACGCGCTGGCGCGGGTACGCGCCTGCCACGCAGCGCGGCGCGACGATGAAGCGGTGTAGCGCACACGCTCTGGAATGACAATGCCGGCCCGCGGCCGGCATTACCCTCGATCTCCAGGTAGGTGCCAACCAAGGTTGGCACCTACCAGAAGCACTGCTTACCCGCGCTCGTGCCAGCCGCCGCCCAGCACCTTGTACAGGGTGATGCGGTTGGCCTGCTGGGCCAGCTGCGCCTGCAGCTGGGTCTGCTGCGCGTTGTAGGCGGTACGGCGCGCATCAAGCAGGGTCACGAAGCTGTCCAGGCCAGCGTCGTAGCGTGCCTGCGA
The DNA here is from genome assembly GCF_047500745.2 of Stenotrophomonas sp. FR024. Taxonomy (NCBI): domain Bacteria; kingdom Pseudomonadati; phylum Pseudomonadota; class Gammaproteobacteria; order Lysobacterales; family Lysobacteraceae; genus Stenotrophomonas; species Stenotrophomonas sp. FR024. Next base: position 340,527 of record NZ_JAXAXM020000003.1, on the reverse strand, counting down.
CAGGCGGTTGGCCTGTTCGGCCGCTTCCACCAGGCGCTGCTGTGAACTCACCTGCTCATCCAGGCTGACGTTCAACGCCAGCGCATCGGCGGTTTCGCGGAAGCCCACCTGGATCGACTTCTCGTACTGCGCCAGCGCAATGTCACGGTCCGCATTGGCGATGGCCAGGTTGGCGCGCAGCTTGCCGCCCTGGAAGATCGGCAGCGTGATCTTCGGCAGGAAGCTCCACACGCGGGTGCCACTGTCGAACAGGTTGGACAATTCGCTCGAACCACTACCGATGCTGCCGGTCAGCGAGATGCTCGGGAAGAACGCCGCGCGTGCCGCACCGATGTTGGCGTTGGCCGCCAGCAGCTGGTGTTCGGCGGCCATGATGTCCGGGCGCTGCAGCAACACGTCGCTGGGCAGGCCGGCCGGCGGCGGTGCCAGTGCCAGCAGCTGCGGTTCGATGCTGTCCGGCAGCAGTGCCGGATCCAGCTGGCCACCGGCCAGCAGCGCCAGCGCGTTGCGGTCCTGGGCCAGCTGGCCACGCAGGCGTGCAGCATCCGTACGTGCGGTCTCGACCAGGGTACGGGTCTGGGTCAGCTCCAGCGCCGAACTGCCACCACGCTCGTGGCGGGCCTCGGCCAGGCGCAGCGAATCCTCGTAGGTCTTCAGCGTGGCATCGGCGATCTTCAGCCGCTGCGCATCAGCCCCGTAGGTCAGCCACGCCGTGGCGGTCTCGGCCACCAGGCTCAGCTGCGCGTTGCGGCGGTTGGCGGCCACGGCGAAGTACTGCTGCAGCGCCGCTTCACTGAGATTGCGCACGCGGCCGAACAGATCCAGCTCGAACTCGGCTACGCCAACACCGGCGGTGAACTGCTCGGTGACACCGGCGTCGGTACCACGGCGGTCCATCTGGCCGGTGACTGCCACGCCGGGCACACGGTCGGCGCGCTGTACGCGGTACTGGCCGCGCGCGCGTTCAACGTTGAGTACGGCCACGCGCAGGTCGCGGTTGTTCTGCAGCGACTGGTCGATCACCTGCTGCAGGCGCGCATCGGTGAAGAAGTCGCGCCAGCCGACGGCGGCGACATCGGCCACCTCGCCCTGCGCGGCCTCGGCCGGCCACTGCGCCGGAATGGCCGGAGCAACGGCGGTGTTCTTCGGCACCAGGGTGGAGCAGCCGGCGAGCGCGAGCGCGGCGGCAATGGAAACAAACAGGGATGCACTTTTCATGGGAATGACTTCCATCGGTACTGCCGGATGGCAGGAGGTAGTGCCGGCCGCTGGCCGGCAACCTCGTTGGATTCACATCACGCGGGCAGTAGGTGCCGGCCAGCGGCCGGC
>NZ_JAXAXM020000003.1:269833-339188 GCF_047500745.2 Stenotrophomonas sp. FR024 | reverse complement strand
CGGCACTACCGTTTCAGGTCACGTCGTGGACTTGCGCTTGAACACGCGCTGCACCACCACGAAGAACAGCGGCACGAAGAACACGCCGAGCACGGTACCGACGATCATGCCGCCGAGCACACCGGTGCCGATCGCCTGCTTGGCACCGGAGCCGGCACCGGTGGAGATTGCCAGCGGCACCACGCCCATGCCGAAGGCCAGCGAGGTCATCACGATCGGGCGCAAGCGGTCGCGCACGGCGTGCATGATCGACTCGATCAGGCTGGCCCCCTTCTCCAGGTTTTCCTTGGCGAACTCGACGATCAGGATCGCGTTCTTGCTGGTCAGGCCCACCGTGGTCAGCATCGCCACCTGGAAGTAGATGTCGCGCTCCAGGCCCTTGAAGGTGTTGGCCAGCACCGCGCCGAGGATACCCAGCGGGGCCGCCAGCAGCACCGCGGTCGGCACGCTCCAGCTTTCATACATCGCGGCCAGGCACAGGAACACGATCATCAGCGACAGCGTGTACAGCAGCGGCGTCTGCGAGCCGGCCTGGCGTTCCTGGTAGGACATCGCCGTCCACTCGATGCCGAAGCCCGCCGGCAGCTGCTTGGCCAGCTGTTCGATCTCGGCCATGGCATCACCGGACGCGACACCCGGGGCCGGTTCGCCCTGGATTTCCATGGCCGACACACCGTTGTAGCGTTCCAGGCGCGGCGAACCATAGTCCCAGTGCTTGGTGGCGAACGCGCTGAACGGCACCATCTCGCCCTTGTCGTTCTTCACGGACCAGAGATCGAAGTCCTCCGGCACCATGCGGAACGGCTGGTCGGCCTGCACGAACACACGCTTGACGCGGCCACGATCGACAAAGTCGTCGATGTACGAGCTGCCCCATGCGGCGGCCAAGGTACCGTTGATCTGGTCGATCGACAGCCCCAGCGAGGTCGCCTTGGCTGCATCGATGTCGATGCGGAACTGCGGCGTGTCTTCCTGCCCGTTCGGGCGCACGTTGGCCAGCTTCTTGCTGCCGGCGGCGAGGCCCAGCAGCTGGTTGCGCGCGGCCACCAGTGCCTCGTGGCCCTGGCCGCTGTTGTCCTTCAGGAAGAAGGTGTAGCCCGAAGCGGTACCCAGTTCCGGAATGGCCGGCGGCGGGAAGGCGAAGATGAAGGCATCCTTGATCTGGCCCAGTGCCGCCATCGCGCGACCGGTGATCGGCATCACGCCATTGTCGGCGTCACGCTCGCTCCAGTCCTTCAGCTTGACGAATGCCATGCCCGCGTTCTGGCCCATACCGGCGAAGCTGAAGCCCTGCACCGAGAACACCGAGTCCACCGCATCCTTCTCGTTCTGCAGGAAGTGGTTTTCCAGTGCCGCGATCGATTCCAGCGTACGTTCCTGGGTGGCACCGACCGGCGCCTGCACCAGCGCCATCAGCACGCCCTGGTCTTCGTTGGGCAGGAACGAGCTGGGCAGGCGCACGAACAGCACGCCCATCAGCACGAACAGTGCCGCCACGATGCCCATGAAGCGCCACGGACGGTGGATGATGCCGCGCACACCGCGCTGGTAGCTTTCGCTGGTGCGGTCGAAGCCGCGGTTGAAACCATTGAAGAATCGACCGGACCAGCCCTTGTGTGCGACGTGGTGCTCACCCTTCTTCAGCGGCTTGAGCATGGTCGCGCACAGCGCCGGGGTCAGCACGATCGCGACCAGCACCGACAGCGCCATCGCCGAAACGATCGTGGCCGAGAACTGGCGGTAGATCACGCCGGTGGAGCCGCTCATGAAGGCCATCGGCACGAACACCGCCGACAGCACCAGGCCGATACCCACCAGCGCACCGGTGATCTGGCCCATCGACTTGCGGGTGGCCTCAAGCGGCGACAGTCCTTCCTCGGACATGATGCGCTCGACGTTCTCCACCACCACGATGGCATCGTCCACCAGGAGGCCGATCGCCAGCACCATCGCGAACATGGTCAGCATGTTCACCGAGAAGCCCAGCATCGCCAGCACGCCGAAGGTACCCAGCAGCACCACCGGCACGGCGATGGTCGGGATCAGGGTGGCGCGGAAGTTCTGCAGGAACAGGTACATCACCACGAACACCAGCACGATCGCTTCGATCAGGGTCTGCACCACGCCCTTGATCGACACGCGCACGAACGGGGTGGTGTCGTACGGGATCTCGGCCTTCAGGCCGGCCGGGAAGAAGCTCTTCATGTCCTGCAGCGCGGCATCCACGCCGGCCGCGGTATCCAGCGCGTTGGCGCCGGTGGCCAGGGTGACCGCCAGGCCGCTGGCCGGCTGGCCGTTGTAGCGGGTGACGAAGTCGTAGGACTCGGCACCCAGCTCGACGCGGGCGACATCCCCCAGGCGCAGCTCGGCACCGTCCTGCGCACCGCGCACGATGATGTTGCGGAACTGCTCCGGGGTCTGCAGGCGCGACTGCGCGTTGATGGTGGCGTTGAGCTGCTGGCCCTTGATCGACGGTGCACCGCCAAGCTGGCCGATGGCCACCTGCGCGTTCTGTGCCTTGATCGCTGCGGTCACTTCCGCAACCGACAGGCCATAGGTATGCAGCTTGTTCGGATCCAGCCAGATGCGCATGGCGTACTTGCCACCGAACACCTGGATGTTGCCCACGCCCGGCACGCGGCTCAGGCGATCGACGACATTGGAACCGACGTAGTCGGCGATGTCGTTGGCGTCCATGCTGCCGTTCTCGGACACGAACGCGATGACGTTCAGGAAGCCCGAGCTGGACTTGGCCACGTTGATGCCCTGCCGCTGCACTTCCTGCGGCAGCAGCGGCATGGCCAGCTGCAGCTTGTTCTGCACCTGCACCTGGGCGATGTCCGGGTTGGTGCCGCTCTCGAAGGTCAGGGTGATGGTGGCCTGGCCGTTGGACGAGCTGTTGGAGGAGAAATAGATCAGACCATCAAGGCCCTTCATGTTCTGCTCGATGATCTGCGTCACCGAGTCCTCGACCACCTTGGCCGATGCACCCGGGTAGGTGGCGCTGATTTCCACCGCCGGCGGTGCGACGTTGGGGTACATCGAGACCGGCAGCTTGAACAGGGCCAGGCCGCCGGCGAGCATGATGATGATGGCGATCACCCACGCGAAGATGGGTCGATCGATGAAAAAGCGTGCCATGGGGTTCTCCGCTTACTTCGCGTCGCCGGCCGGGGCGGCAGGCTGGGCGGCCGCTGCCGGCTTGGCCGGAGCAGCGCCCTTCTCGGTGGCCTTGACCGGCATGCCGGGGCCGATCTTCTGCAGGCCTTCGACGATGACCTTGTCGCCGGCCTTCAGGCCGTCCTCGACCAGCCACTTGTCGCCGACCGTGCGGCTGACCTTGACCGGGCGCACCTCGACCTTGTTGTCCTTGCCGACCACCATCGCGGTGGTGTCGCCCTTCGGGTCGCGGGCGATGCCCTGCATCGGCACCAGCACCGCATCGCTGCGCACGCCGCCGCCGATCACCGCGCGCACGTAGGTGCCCGGCATCAGCAGGCCGTCCGGGTTGTCCACCTTCACGCGCAGGCCGAAGCTGCCGGTGGCTGGATCGACGCTCACTTCAGAGAACTCCAGCGTGCCCTTGTGCTCGAAGGTGCTGCCGTCTTCCATCAGGATGCTGACCGGCAGCGTCTGGTTGTCCTGCAGGCGGCCGGCAGCCAGTTCGCGGCGCAGCTGCAGCAGCTCGGCCGAGGATTGGGTCAGGTCGACGTAGATCGGGTCCAGCTGCTGCACGGTAGCCAGTGCATTGGCCTGGCCGGCGCTGACCAGCGCACCCTGGGTAACGCTGGACTTGCCGATGCGGCCGCTGATCGGCGCGGTGATGCGGGCATAGCCGAGGGTGACGTTGGCCGCGTCCAGCGAGGCCCTGGCGGCACCGACGTCGGCCTCGGCCTGCTTCTGCGCGGCCACGGCGTTTTCCAGGTCCTGCTGGCTGACCGCGTCGACCTTGGCCAGCTCGGTGATGCGCTTGGCGCTCAGGCGCGCGGCGTTGGCCGTGGCTTCGGCGCGGGCCAGCTGGGCGCGGGCGCTGTTGGCCTGGGCGCGGTAGCTGGCGTCCTCGATCTGGTAGAGCGGCTCGCCGGCCTTGACCATGCCGCCTTCGGTGAACAGGCGCTTGGCAACGATGCCGTTGACCTGCGGGCGCACTTCGGCGACCAGGAAGGCGTTGGTACGGCCCGGCAGTTCGCGGGTCAGGCCCACGGTCTCGGACTTCAGCGTGACCACGGTGACGTCACCCGGGCCCTGCTCGGGGGCCTGGGGTTGGCCGCCGCAGGCAGCCACGGCTGCGGCGATGGCCAGCGACAGTACAAAGGGTCGGATTCGGCTCAGCAACATGACGGAAAGGCTCTTGAAGGAAAGGGTCTCAGCCAGCGCTGATACGGCGGACCCTCCACCAGCGAAGGTGAAGACCGTGCGAACAGCGCCCACCCGGGTGGAGTGGGAGCCGGACGGGCCTGCCACGCACACGACGGGAATGATGGGTGCGAAATATACATACATGCTTGTTTGTTTGTAAACCGGTACAATTCAGCCACGTTTCACCCGCACTCGTACCCACACCCATGGCCCGCAAGACCAAAGAGGACACCCAGGCAACCCGGGAAGGCATCCTTGACGCCGCCGAAGCCTGCTTCCATGAACACGGCGTGGCCCGTACCACGCTGGAGATGATCGGTGCCCGCGCCGGCTATACCCGTGGCGCGGTGTACTGGCACTTCAAGAACAAGAGCGAGGTGCTGGCCGCGATCGTCGAACGGGTGCACCTGCCCTTCATGCAGGAACTGGAGCGCACCTCCACCGACCAGCGCGACACACCGGTGCACGACCTGCGCGCAGTGATGATCCACTCGTTCATCGAGCTGTCCGAGGACGAACGCCTGCGCAAGACCATGGAGATCATGCTGCGCAGCGACGCCTCGGCCGATACCAAGGTGCTGACCGAAATGCAGCAGGCCGGCTTCCGCGACGCGCTGGACCGGATGGAGCGCGCCCTGCGCCGGGCCCAGGACCTGGGCCAGCTGCGCGAAGGCGCGGACCCGAAGATCGCCGCGCGCATGCTGCACGCCACTGTGCTGGGCGTACTGCATGGCGCGATGGTCGAACCGGAACTGATGGACCTCAAGCGCGACGGCATGCTTGCGCTGGACATGACCCTGGCCGCCTACGTGAAAGAAGGCGTGTTCGTGCCCGGAACGGTGCCCGAGCCGCTGCCCGAAGCGTGAGTAGAGCTGCTGCCACCACCGCGACACTCATCTGAGGACGGACCCATGATCCTGGACAACGTGGTGTGGGGCTTCATCGGCTGCGGCAGCGTCACCGAGAAGAAGAGCGGGCCGGCCCTGGCCAACACGCCGGGCTCACGGGTGGCCGCGGTCATGCGCCGCAATGCGGCATTGGCCGAGGATTATGCGCGGCGCCATGCGATTCCCCGCTGGTACGCGGACGCCGATGCACTCATCGCCGACCCGGAAGTGAACGCGATCTACGTTGCGACGCCGCCCTCCACGCACATGCACTACGCATTGCAGGCGATTGCCGCGGGCAAGCCGGTCTACATCGAAAAGCCGATGGCCATGGATCACGGCGAGTGCCAGCGCATCATTGAAGCCAGCGCGCGCAGTGGCGTGCCGGTGTTCGTGGCCTACTACCGCCGCGCCCTGCCCCGCTTCGCGCAGGTGAAGCGGCTGCTGGACAGCGGCACGATCGGCACGCCGCGCAGCGTGCACGCCACCCTGCACCGGCCGCATTCGGCGAACGCTGCATCGCCGGACTTCTGGCGGACCAACCCGGCGATCGCCGGCGGCGGGCTGTTCGTCGATCTGGGCTCGCACACCCTGGACCTGCTGGATCATCTGCTGGGGCCGCTGAGCGATGTGCGTGGCCTGGCCAGCTCGTTGACCGGCGCCTACGCCGCCGAGGACAGCGTTTCGATGTGCTTCCGCACCGGGACGGGGGCGCACGGCATCGCGCAATGGAGTTTCTGCGCGTTCCGCCGCCAGGATGAAATCGAAATCACCGGCGATCGCGGACAACTGCGCTTTGCCACCTTCGAGGACGTTCCAGTGGTTCTGGAGACGGAAGCGGGCGTGCAGGCGTTCGACATCCCGAACCCGCCGTCGATCCAGCAGCCGTTGATCGCCACTCTGGTGGATGAGCTGCGCGGCAGCGGCCACTCACCATCCAACGGCATCAGCGCCGCCCGCACCAGTGCGGTGATCGACCAGGTGCTGCAGGCCTACCGCACACGGCACTCGCGCTGACTGCCAACGCAAAAGGCCGCCTTTCGGCGGCCTCATGCTTTGCAGCGTCGGGCGTTACAGGATGTAGCGGCTCAGGTCCGGGTCCTGCACCAGCTCACCCAGGTGCGCATCGACGTAAGCGCTGTCGATGGCCAGGGTTTCGCCGTCGCGGTCCGGTGCCTCGTAGCTGAGCGAATCCAACAGGCGCTCCAGTACGGTGTGCAGGCGACGGGCACCGATGTTCTCCTGGCGCTCGTTCACCTGGAAGGCGATCTCGGCCAGACGATCGATGGCGTCGGCAGTGAAGCTGACCTTGACGCCTTCGGTGGCCAGCAGCGCTTCGTACTGCTTGGTCAGCGCGGCCTTCGGCTCGGTCAGGATACGCACGAAATCACCCTTGCTCAGCGCACCCAGCTCCACGCGGATCGGGAAGCGGCCCTGCAGCTCCGGAATCAGATCGCTGGGCTTGGCCAGGTGGAACGCACCCGAAGCAATGAACAGGATGTGATCGGTCTTGATCGTGCCGTACTTGGTGGACACGTTGGAGCCTTCCACCAGCGGCAGCAGGTCGCGCTGCACGCCTTCGCGCGAGACGTCGCCACCACCCACGTTGTCACCACGCTTGGCAACCTTGTCGATCTCGTCGATGAAGACGATGCCGTGCTGCTCGCAGGCCTCGATCGCGGCAGTGCGGATGTCGTCCTCGTTGACCAGCTTGCCGGCTTCTTCCTCGATCAGCAGCGGACGCGCGGCCTTGATGGTCAGCGTGCGCTTGTGCGCCTTGGCGCCGCCGCCGAGGTTGGCGAACATCGACTTCAGCTGCTGGCCCATTTCCTCCATGCCCGGCGGGGTCATGATGTCCATGCTGACGTTGGCAGCCAGGTCGAGCTCGATCTCGCGTTCGTCCAGCTCACCGTTGCGCAGCATCTTGCGGAACTTGATGCGGGTCTCGTTGTCCTGCGCCGACGGCTCGTTGCGGGCGACTTCCGGATCGAAACCGATGCCACCGCTGCGGCGCGGCAGCAGCGCATCGAGGATGCGGTCTTCGGCGCGTTCTTCGGCCTGGGTACGCACGCGCACCTTGGCCTGTTCGCGGTACAGCTTGACCGCGGTATCGGCCAGGTCGCGGATGATCTGCTCGACGTCCTTGCCGACGTAGCCGACTTCGGTGAAGCGGGTGGCTTCAACCTTGACGAACGGCGCGTTGGCCAGGGTGGCCAGTCGACGCGCGATCTCGGTCTTGCCGACGCCGGTCGGGCCGATCATCAGGATGTTCTTCGGCATCACTTCATTGCGCAGCTCGGGCACCAGCTGCATGCGGCGCCAGCGGTTGCGCAGGGCAATGGCCACGGCGCGCTTGGCGTCGTGCTGGCCCACGATATGCCGGTCCAGTTCCTGCACGATCTCGCGCGGGGTCATGGTGGCGGAGGAAACTTCGATCTTCGACATGGATGTGCTCACGGATTCATTGTCGGTAGTGCCGGCCACTGGCCGGCAACCAGGCACGCGTGCGGGGGATCATGAGGTTGCCGGCCAGCGGCCGGCACGCCCCTCACAGCTCCTCGACCACCACGTTGCGGTTGGTGTAGATGCAGATGTCGCCGGCAATGCCGATCGCTTCGCTGGCAATGGTGCGCGCATCCAGTTCGGTGTGCGCCATCAGTGCGCGCGCGGCCGACAGTGCATAGGAACCACCGGAACCGATTGCGATGATGCCGTCCTCCGGCTCGATCACATCACCGGTGCCGCTGATGATCAGCGAGGTTTCCTTGTCGGCCACTGCCAGCAGGGCCTCGAGCTTGCCGAGGCGGCGCTCGGTGCGCCAATCCTTGGCCAGTTCGACCGCAGCGCGCTGCAGCTGGCCGTGCTTTTCCAGCTTGGCCTCGAACAGCTCGAACAGGGTGAAGGCATCGGCGGCGGCACCGGCGAAGCCGGCCAGCACCTGGCCATCACGTCCGAGACGGCGCACCTTGCGTGCATTGCCCTTCATCACGGTGTGGCCCAGCGTGACCTGGCCGTCGCCGGCAATGGCCACGTGCTCGCCGCGACGGACGCAGACGATGGTGGTGGCGTGGAAAACGTTGGGATTCTGACTGGGGTCCATGCGGCCTCCGATAGCTGTTCACGGGACATGGGGACAGCGCCGGGTGCGATCAAGCCTGCGCGGATGGCTGCCGTTCAGCGCTTGGTGGCGCCCCATGGGAAGAGGGCGCCCTTTTAACGAGCGCATCGCAATGCGCGCGGACCCCGCCGCCCGAACGTGGAACGCCTGCCGTTCAGCGCTTGGCCTGCGATGGCCGGTCCGGATTGGGCTCGATGCCCCAGGCGAGGTACCAGTCTTCACCCTGCGTCTCGATCGGATGCTGGGTGCGGCCGGAGCCATTGCCGCAGGCCAGGGCGTCAGCCGCGCAGTAGCGGTCGCAGCCCCAGCAGATGCGCTCGGGGTGTTTGGGATGCAACGGTATGGGCTTCGCCATGGTGGCGGTGTCCTCGTGGCCTGCGGCCACGATGCGCCGGTAGCGCCCGCCCTGCCCTGATCCAGATCAAGGACGGTTTATTCAGCCTTGTCGTCCTTGCTGCGGCGCTTCGCACGTGGATGCGCGGCGTCGTAGACCTTGGCCAGGTGCTGGAAATCAAGGTGGGTGTAGATCTGCGTGGTGGCGATGTCGGCATGGCCAAGCAGTTCCTGCACGCCACGCAGGTCACCGGACGATTCCAGGATGTGGCTGGCGAAACTGTGCCGCAGCATGTGCGGGTGCACGTGCTTGAACAGGCCCTGGCGCTGCGCCAGCTGGCGGATGCGGATCTGCACCGCGCGTTGGCTGATCGGCCCGTTGCGGCCGGGAAACACCGGCGAGGCCGGGCCGCCCCCGCTTTCCGCACGCCACGCCTGCAGCGCTTCGCGTGCAGGCCGGCCGAACGGCACGCGGCGCTGGCGATTGCCCTTGCCCATCACGTTGACCAGGCCGCTGTCGAAATCCAGGTCGCGCCAGGTCAGCGCGCAGACTTCGCTCAGGCGCAGGCCAGAGGAATAGAACAGTTCCAGCAGCGCGCGGTCACGGCGGCCGAGCTCACCTTCCGGTTCCAGCTCGACCAGCTGCACGGCTTCGTCGGCGTCAAGCACCTGCGGCAACCGGCGCGGTGCGCGTGGCGCCTTCAGCGTCGCCGCCGGGCTGACCTCGATGCGTCCATGCTTCAACAGCCAGGCGTAGAAGCTGCGGCAGGCCGACAAGCGGCGCTGCAGGCTTTTGGGTGACAGGCCTCTGCGGTGCTCATCGGCAACGAACTGGCGCAGCGCCTCGGCATCGAGTGCGTCCACCGCAACACCGCGCGGCTCGGCCCAGACCGACAACGCGTCCAGGTCACGGCGGTAGGCATCGAGCGTATGCGCCGACATCCGCCGCTCTACCTGCAGATGCTGCAGGAAGGCCTGTACCGCGCTCATCGTCGTATCCTGCTCAGCCCGGGAAGCGCTTCAGGCCGGTGGCCAACGCATCGCCCATCATGCGCAGGAACAGCGTGCCCATGCCCGGGTAGAAGCGGTTCGGGTCGTGGCTGCCCACAGCAATCAGGCCCACGCCCGGCAACGGCAACAGCGCGGTGGTCTGCACTTCTTCGCTGCGCACGCCATACAGCACGGCGTTCTTTTCCGGCTGCAGGCGGCCGCAGATCGGCTCGCCGTCGTTCAGACAATCGCGGAACGGGCCCAGCTGCGCATCATCGGCAGCAATCACCTGCAGCCAGTCGGCCTGTTCCAGCCCGGCCACCGGTGTGTGCACCACCAATCGCACCAGGTCGCCGGCGAAATCTTCCTGCAGCGACGCTGCCATCGCACGCAGGGTGTCGGCGGCGTTGTCCTGCTTCATCAGCGCCAGGGTCAGCTGATGCGTGCGCACTGCCAGGCGTTCATTGACCTGGGCGGTGGCGCCCAGATCGGCCAACCGTCGTGCCAGCTCGCGGTTCTTCTCGCGCAGCACTTCCAGCTGGTAGCTGGCCAGCGACGCGGTCGGGCCGTCGTCACGCGGCACCACCAGGGTCAGGGCCAGGTCCGGGAACTGCTTGAGGAAGCCGGGATGTCGCCGCAACCACGCAGCGACTTCATGGGCCCCGAGCTTGTCGACGGTTTCGGTCATGCGATCCACTCCCCTTCGAAGACGAATGCGGTCGGGCCGGCCATCACCACCGGCTGGCCATCGCCCGGCCACTGGATGCGCAGGTCACCCCCGGGCAGGCTGATGCGCGCATCGCGCTGCAGGCGGCCACGCTGCATCAGGGTCACCGCAGCGGCGCAGGCGCCGCTGCCGCAGGCCAGGGTTTCGCCGACGCCACGTTCATTCACACGCAGACGTGCATGCGCCGGGCCCATCACCTGGGCAAAACCCACGTTCACCGAGCGCGGGAACGAGGCATGCTGCTGCAGCAGCGAACCGACGCGCTCGACCGGTGCTGCATCGATCAGGCCCACTTCGATCACCGCATGCGGATTGCCCATCGACACCGCGGCAAAGCGTATGCTCTCGCCCTGCAACGGCAGCAGGTACTCCTCGCGTGCATGGGCGAAGCCCACCAGCGGCACGTTGACCGGCTCGAACGCAGGCACGCCCATCGTCACCGCAAACTGCCCCTCGCCCAGTACCTTCACTTCGTGGCTGGCCAGCGGGCTGTCGATGACGAATGCATCGCCCTGCGCGCTGCCCTCGCGCACCAGCCAGGCCGCGATGCAGCGCGCGCCATTGCCGCACTGCTCGGAATTGGAACCGTCGGCATTCCAGATGCGGTACGACGCCACCGAGCCTTCCGCGCGCGGCGCTTCGATAGTCAGGATCTGATCGCAGCCGACGCCGGTGTGGCGGTCGGCCAGGCGCGCGGCCAGTTCAGGCGTGGGCGGCGCAGTGCCGTCACGCAGGTCGATCACTACGAAATCATTGCCCGCGCCATGCATCTTGCTGAAGCGCAGCGCCTTGGAACCGGCCTTACTCATTCCCGCCGCCCACCTTCTTCGCAGGCGCAGGCGCCGGTTGCGTAGTCGGTGCAGCCGGCTCCACGGTCGTGGCCGGGGTGCCGCTGCGTTCGGTCTGCGCCGGGGTCGCTTCGGTAGCGGGCTCGGCAACCGGTTCGACGGTTTCTTCCACCGGCACCGGCTTCTGCGGCAGTACCAGCGGGCCCTTGTTGCCGCAGGCGGCGAGGAGCAGCAGCGAGGCCGCTGCCAGCGGAATCAGGATGGCGTTTCGATGGGGGATCTTCATGCCCCGAGTATAGCCATTGGCGGCTGAGCGGTTGGTGCAGGGAACCGGGGTGCCGGCCAGCGGCCGGCACTACCGCTCCGGTGGCGGCAGCGGCCGGGTCCACAGCCAGATCGCCACCACGGTCATGCTGCCGATCGAAAACCACTTCACCCAGGCGATCGGCACGCACCACAGCATGATGCCGGCGCACACTGCCATGGTGATCGTGGCCATCCACTTGCCGTAGCGGCTGACCGCCCCGTGTGCCTGCCAGTTGGCAATGGCCGGGCCGAAGCGCGGGTGCTGCAGCAGCCAGTTGTGCAGGCGCTCGGAACCACGCGAGGCAGCCCAGGCCGAGATCAGGATGAATACGGTGGTGGGAAGGCCCGGCACGAAGATGCCGACGATACCGGTGCCCAGGCTGACGTAGGCCAGCAGCCACCACGCCCAGCGGAAACGCACCACGCGCGGTGGCGTGGCAGCATCGCGGGATGCGGAGGGGTCGGGCTGGCTCATGGCCGCAAGGATACCGGTTCGGGATGCCAGGCAACGCCCGGCACCCCTGCACCATTACGGCTGGGCGATGCCCAGCTGCTGCAGCACGAACGCGTACGACTCGGACAGTTCACGGTAGCGCTGGAAGCGCCCCGACTTGCCGCCGTGGCCGGCTTCCATGTTGGTGCGGAACAGGATCGGGTAATGGCCGGTGTTGTCGTCACGCAGCTTGGCCACCCACTTGGCCGGCTCCCAGTACTGCACCTGCGAATCCCACAGGCCGGTGCCCACGAACAGCGCCGGGTACGCCTGCTGCTTCACGTTGTCGTAGGGCGAGTAGGACAGCATGTAGTCGTAATACTGCTTCTGCTCGGGGTTGCCCCACTCGTCGTATTCGTTGGTGGTCAGCGGAATGGTCGGGTCGAGCATGGTGGTGACCACGTCGACAAACGGTACCTGCGCCACCATCACCCGGTAGTCCTGCGGCGCCTGGTTGGCCACGGCGCCCATCAGCAGGCCACCGGCGCTGCCGCCGGACGCGGCGACGCGATCCTTCGCCGCCCAGCCCTGTGCGACCAGGCCGCGGGTGACGTCGATGAAGTCGTTGAAGGTGTTCTGCTTGTGCAGCAGTTTGCCGTTCTCGTACCAGTCGCGGCCCATCTCCTGGCCGCCACGGATATGGGCGATGGCATACACCACGCCACGATCGAGCAGGCTCACCGCGGTCTGGTTGAAGTACGGATCCATCGACATGCCGTAGCTGCCATAGGCGTACTGGAACAGCGCGCCCTTGCCGTCCTTCTGGTAGCCCTTGCGGTAGACCAGCGACACCGGCACCTTCACGCCATCGCGTGCGGTGATCCAGACACGATCGGTTTCGTACTTCGACGCGTCATAGCCGATCACCGGCTGCACCTTCAGCTGGCGGCGCTCACCGGTGGCGGTGTTCAGCTCGAACACGGTGGTCGGGGTGGTCATCGAGGTGTAGACGTAGCGCAGCCACGGCGTATCGGCCTCGGTGTTGTCGCCCAGGCCCATCGAATACGCCGGCTCATCGGCCTTCACGTAGTCGCTGCGGCCATCCTTGAACAGCAGGCGGATGCGTTCCAGGCCCTCGGAACGTTCGGCGATGGCGGTGTACGCATCGAACAGCTCGAAGCCTTCGATGAACACCGCATCGTCATGCGCGATCCAGTCCTTCCACTGTGCGCGCGAGGTCGCATCGGTCGGTGCGGTGACCAGCTTGAAATTCTTCGCACCGTCGTTGGTGCGGATCACCCAGCGGCCGTCGTAGTGGTCAGCGTCGTACTCCACATCGCGCTGGCGCGGCGCCAGTACGGTGAACGTGGTCGGGTCGCTGGCCGGCGCGTAGCGCTCTTCCGAGGACACGGTGCTGTGCACGCCGATGGTGATGAAGCGATCGTCGCGGGTGCGGCCGATGCCCATGTAGAAGCTGTCGTCCTTCTCTTCGTAGACGACGGTGTCGGCGCTGGCCGGGGTGCCCAGCACGTGCTTCTTCACGCGCACGGTCAGCAGAGTTTCCGGATCGTTCTCGACATACAGCACGGTGCGGTTGTCGTCGGCCCAGACCAGGTCGCCGGAGCTGCCGGTGATCACATCAGGCAGCACCTTGCCGGTGGCCAGGTCCTTGAAGCGGATGGTGTACTGGCGGCGACCGACGTCATCATCGGCCCAGGCCAGCAGCTGGTTGTCCTGGCTGACTTCCATCGAGCCGACGCTGAAGTAGCCCTTGCCGGCGGCCATCGTGTTGACGTCCAGCAGGATTTCCTCGGCGGCATCCATGCCGCCCTTGCGGCGTGCGTGGATCGGGTAGTCCTGGCCGGTCTCGAAGCGGCTGTAGTACCAGTAGCCACGCTCGCGCGCCGGCACGCTGGAATCGTCCTGCTTGATGCGGCCGACGATCTCCTTGTACAGGGTGTCTTCCAGCGGCTTCAACGGCGCCAGCAACTGGTCGGCATAGGCATTCTCGGCCTGCAGGTAGGCCAGCATGTCCTTGTTCTCGCGCTTGTCGTCGCGCAGCCAGTAATAGTCGTCGTTGCGGGTCGCGCCGAACGGCGCCTTGACCACATGCGGATGCTTGGCGGCATCCGGCGGAACGGGCGGCGTGGCGGCGGTGGCAGTGGTGGTCATCAGGCTCGCAAGCAACAGGCAGAGGGTGGATTTCATGAGATAAGGCTCCTTGAGCCGCAATGCAATGGCGTCCTTGTGCTCGAGTCTGGGTTGCAGGAGGGTTGCGGGCAACCCTGCGGATGGTCATGGGTCGTGCTGGCCGCTGGCCGGCAACCTCGGGATAAACAGAGGCGGGTGGTTGCCGGCCAGCGACCGGCACTACCAGGACGCGCGGCGTACCATGGGCACATGAGTACCCTGCCCCACACGCCGGGCTACAGCCGGCGCAGCCATGAAATCGCTCCGTTCCACGTGATGTCCCTGCTGGCCCGCGCGCAGGCGCTGGAACAGGCGGGCCACGATGTGATCCATCTGGAAATCGGCGAACCGGACTTCACCACGGCCGAACCGGTCGTGCGTGCCGGCCAGGCCGCATTGGCCGCCGGCCATACCCGCTACACCGCCGCACGTGGCCTGCCGGCCCTGCGCCAGGCGATCAGTGGCTTCTATCGCAGCCACTACGGGCTGGATATCGATCCCGAACGCATCCTGGTCACTCCCGGCGGCTCCGGTGCGCTGCTGCTGGCCAGCAGCCTGCTGGTCGACCCCGGCCGCCACTGGCTGCTGGCCGACCCCGGCTACCCCTGCAACCGTCATTTCCTGCGCCTGGTGGAAGGCGGTGCACAGCTGGTGCCGGTCGGCCCGGACACCGCCTACCAGCTCACACCGTCGCTGGTGGAACAGCACTGGAATGCCGACAGCGTCGGCGCACTGGTGGCCTCCCCCGCCAATCCGACCGGCACCGTGCTGTCCGCCGACGAACTGGCGGCACTGTCGCAGGCCCTGCACGCGCGTGGCGGCCATCTGGTGGTGGACGAGATCTACCACGGCCTGACCTACGGCCTGGATGCACCCAGCGTGCTGCAGGTGGACGACAGCGCGTTCGTGCTGAACAGCTTCTCCAAGTATTTCGGCATGACCGGCTGGCGGCTGGGTTGGCTGGTGGCGCCGCCAGCGGCGGTGCCGGACCTGGAGAAGCTGGCACAGAACCTGTACATCAGCGCGTCGAGCATCGCCCAGCATGCCGCACTTGCCTGCTTCAGCGAGGAATCGATGGCGATCTTCGAACAGCGCCGCGAGGCGTTCCGCCAGCGTCGCGACTATCTGCTGCCGGCGCTGCGCGAGCTTGGTTTCCGCATCGAAGTGGAACCGCAGGGTGCGTTCTACCTGTACGCCGACGTCAGCGCGTTCACTGACGACGCGCAGGCGTTCTGCGCGCACTTCCTGGAAACCGAGCACGTGGCGTTCACCCCGGGGCTGGATTTCGGTTTCCATCGCGCCAACCAGCATGTGCGCCTGGCCTATACCCAGGAAGTGCCGCGGCTGCAGGAGGCGGTGGCGCGGATTGCACGCGGGTTGAAGAGCTTGGGCGCCTGATCGATCTGCGCGAACGGCATCCACGCATGGCGTGGATCTATTGACCCAGCGCACGATACGTAGGGAGATCCACGCCATGCGTGGATACGTGAACCCAACGAAAAACGCCGCCCTGGGGCGGCGTTTTCCGTTCTGCTTATTTACCGCCCAACCGCTCCCACAGGAAGCTGTAGGCCAGCGCCGACATGTGTGCGGCCTGCGCGTTGTTGGCTGCGCCGCCGTGGCCACCTTCGATGTTCTCGTAGTAGGTCACGTCCTTGCCGGCGTCGATCATCTTCGCCGCCATCTTGCGGGCATGGCCCGGGTGCACGCGGTCATCGCGGGTGGAGGTGGTGAACAGCACCGGCGGGTAGTTCTTCTTCTCGTTGAACAGATGGTACGGCGAGAAGGTCTTGATGAACTCCCAGTCGCTGGTATCCGGGTTACCGTACTCGGCCATCCACGAGGCACCGGCCAACAGGTGGCTGTAGCGCTTCATGTCCAGCAGCGGCACCTGCACCACCACTGCACCGAACAGCTCCGGGTACTGGGTCAGCATGTTGCCGGTCAGCAGGCCACCGTTGCTGCCACCCTGCACGCCCAGGTGCTTGGCGCTGGTGATCTTGCGCTTGACCAGATCGCGCGCCACCGCAGCCATGTCTTCATAGGCCTTGTGACGGTTCTGCTTCAGCGCTGCCTGGTGCCAGCGCGGGCCGTACTCGCCACCACCACGGATGTTGGCGACCACGTACACACCGCCCTTCTCCAGCCAGGCGCGGCCCATGCCACCTGAGTAATTCGGGGTCAGCGAGATCTCGAAGCCACCATAGCCGTACAGCAGGGTCGGGTTGGAGCCGTCCAGCTTCATCGCCTTGTCGTGCACCACGAAGTACGGCACGCGGGTGCCGTCCTTGCTGGTGGCGAAGTGCTGCTCGATCACCTTGCCCTTGGCATCGAAGAAGGCCGGCATGGTCTTCAACGTTTCCGGCGCCTGGCCGATCTCGGCCAGAGCCAGCGTGGTCGGGGTCAGGTAGTCGGTGGCGGTCAGCCACACCGCATCGCTGTCGTTGCTGTCCACTGCGCCCACGGCCAGCGTGCCAAAGGCCGGCGCGCCGACGAAGCGGCTGGTCTGCCAGCCATCGGCGCCCGGGGTCAGCACCGACAGGCGGTTCTTGACGTCATCCAGCACGTTCAGCACCAGGTGGCTCTTGGTCCAGGTGGCGCCGGCCAGCGAGGTGGTCGCGGTCGGGGTGAACAGCACCTCGAAGTCGCGCTTGCCGGCCAGGAAGTCGTCCAGCTTCGTCGCCAGCAGCGAACCGGACGCGTAGGTCTTGCCGCCCACGGTCCACGGATCGCGCAGTTCCAGGGTCAGCCACTGCTTGTGCAGGCCCTTCTCGGCCGAATTCGGCGCGTCGATCTTGGTCAGCGTGCCATCGTCGCCACGCAGGTAGAGCTCGTTGTTGTAGAACGCCAGCGTGCGGCTGACCAGGTTGCGCTCGAAGCCCGGGGTGTCATCGTGCATCGCCGCGATGTACATGTCCTCCGGCTTGCCTTCGTACACCACGGTGGCCGAGGTCATCGGCGTGCCGCGCTTCCACAGCTTGGCCACGCGCGGGTAGCCGGAGGTGGTCATCGAGCCCGCACCGAAGTCGGTGTAGACGAACACGGTGTCGCGGTCGACCCAGTTGAGGCCGCCCTTGGACTCTGGACGGAAGAAGCCGTCCTTGATCCAGGTCTTGTTGGCCAGGTCGAACTCACGGGTGACGTCGGCGTCGGCGCCACCGCGCGACAGCGCGATCAGGCAGCGGCTGTAATCCGGGCGCAGGCAATCGGCGCCGTGCCAGACCCAGTTCTCACCCTCGGCCTTGTTCAGCGCATCCAGGTCGAGCACGGTTTCCCACTGCGGCGAGGCCTTGCGGTACTCGGCCAGGGTGGTGCGCCGCCACAGGCCGCGCTCGTGCTGCTGGTCCTTCCAGAAGTTGTAGTAGTAGTCGCCGATCTTCTGCACGCCGGGGATCTTGGCATCGGAGTCGAGCACCTCGCGGATGCTGGTCTCCATCTGCTTGAAGGCCGGGGTCTGCGCCAGGCGCGCCTCGGACTTGGCGTTCTGTTCCTTGACCCAGGTCAGCGGCTTGTCGCCGGTGACGTCTTCGAGCCAGGCGTAGCGATCGGTGTCTTCAGCGGCCACGGCGGTCCCCACCGAGGCAGCGGTCATCATGCCGGCCAGCAGGCAGGCGGAAGCGAGTCGAGACATTGCAGCTCCAGGCAGTCATAAGCCGTGGAACGCTAGCATGGATCGCCGCGGCCGCCCCCGTGTCGAAGGTCAGGCCGCGGCGGTGGAGCCGCGACGGCCTCGCGCCGCCCCGCCGCTACGGCGACGTGCCTGTCCACCGGTACGACGCGCCAGCCGCAGCCACGACAGGCGCGGCAACGGAAAGCGCAGCAACGCCCACCAGGCCACCAGCGGCATGCCCACCAGCCACATGGGTAGCCAGCCCAGCCAGGCACTGCTGCCGCGCGCGGCCGGCCAGACCAGTACCAGCGCCATACCGGCCAGGGCCAGCTGCTGCACGCTGCGCAGCAGGCGCGGGTCGGCACGCTCGAGAATGACGCGTTCAGTTGCAGAGCGGCGGACGGAACGTGCGTTCATGGGGCTTCTCCGGTGGACAATGCAACACAGCATGGGCAACCCCCTTCTCACAGGTTGCGACACCATTGACGGATCGCGTGCACACAGTCGACCATGCGCGTGCAAGCCCACTGGAGCCCGCTCCCGCATGACTTCGATCCGCCCGCTCTGCGCCGCGCTGCTGGCCCTTTCCCTGGCCGGCCCCGCCGTGGCCGCCAGTGAGCCGCCGTCGCCCCGTACCAGCGCCTCTGGTGCGGCTGCCCTGGACGCACCGATCGACCTGAAGCGCTTCATGGGCACCTGGTATGTGATCGGCCGCGTGCCGAACTTCATCGAACGTGGCCATGTCGCCAGCGTCAACGAGTACGAGTTGCGCGACGCGCACAAGGTCGGCATCACCTACCGCTACCGTGATGGCTTCGGCGAACCGCTGCAGGAAGTGCGTGCCCGCGCCAGCGTCGACCCGGACAGTGGCAACCACGGCTGGCGCACCTGGTTCTACCGTGTCGTGCCCACCCATTCGAGGGTGCTGGAAGTAGCGCCGGATTACTCGTGGGCACTGATCGGCTACCCGGGCCGCGAAATGGCCTGGATCTTCTCGCGTACGCCGGACATGGACAAAGCCCTGTACAAGGAGCTGGCCGAGCGCCTGCGTGACGAGTACGGCGTGAACACCGACAAGCTCAAGCGCGTGCCGCAGCACCCGGAGCAGGTCGGCAAGCTGGGCTACGAAGTACCGAACGTGCGTTGACTGGATTGTGGCCGCGGACCTCGGTCCGTGCGCCCCGAATTCACGCTGCCCGCGGCTGTACCCGTCGCTCGATCTCGCTGCGCGTTGGCAATGTCTTGAGGTCGTAGGCCGCCTGCATCGCAAGCCAGGACGCGGCATCCCCACCAAAATGTCGCGCCAGCCGTGCCGCGGTATCGGCCGAAATACTGCGCTCCCCGTGCACGATGGCGTGCAGCCGTGTTGCGGGAACATCCAAGGCCCTTGCCAGCGCGTTCACGCTCAACGCCAGAGGCATCAGGAACTCTTCGCGCAGGATCTCGCCAGGATGGATGGCGCGCATGCCGTTGTGGGGACGCTTCATGGCGGGCACCTCAGTGATAGTCAACAATTTCCACGGCATCGGCACCGTTGTCAGTCCAGGTAAAGCACAGCCGCCACTGGTCATTGATACGCAAGCTGTACTGCCCTCTCCGATCACCTGACAGCGCCTCGAGTCGGTTCCCGGGCGGGCTGCGCAGGAATGCCAACGTCTGTGCCGAGTCGAGCAGCTGCAGCTTGCGCTCGGCAGCCCGCCGGATCGAAAGCCAGGCACGTGGACAGGTTCCTTCAAACAGGGCACGGGTCTGCTTGCAGCGGAATGAACGGATCATTCCGTAAAACGTATTACGTTGAACGGAACATACCAAGGAACGGGGTGTGCTGCCAGTCCCAGTCTGGCGATATCGATTCCTGATGGGTGTGGCGGCTTCCAGAGCCTGGCGCTATGACAGGCACACTGTCGAAGTTCTGCAGGTTCTGCCGGCCAGCGGCCGGCACTGCCATTTCCAGGCAATGAGGTAGAGCCGGCCGCTGGCCGGCTGCCGCGATGCACCGGGCGACGCCGGGGGCAGCGCCCCGGCGCCTCGTCATTTGCGGCTGTAATGCGCGACCAGGCGGTCGCCGAGCATCTGCAGCAGCTGCACCAGAACCAACAGCAAGACCACGGTAACCAGGGCCACGTCGGTGTGCGAACGCTGGTAGCCATCGCGGAACGCCAGGTCACCAAGGCCGCCGGAACCAATCGCGCCGCCCATCGCGGTGAAACCGATCAGCGCCACGGTGGTGACCGTCGCACCGGCGATCAGGCCGGGGCGCGCCTCGGGCAGCAGCACGCGGGTGACCAGCTGCCAGGTGGTGGCACCCATCGACTGGGTCGCTTCGATCACGCCACGGTCCACTTCGCGCAGTGCGGTTTCGACCAGGCGCGCGTAGAACGGCGCGGCACCGATCACCAGCGGCACGATCGCACCGCGTACCCCCAGCGACGTCCCCATCAGGAACAGGGTGACCGGGATCAGCACGATCATCAGGATGATGAAAGGCACCGAGCGCAGCAGGTTCACCACCAGCGCCAGCACGCCGTAGGCGAACGGACGGCGCTTCATCTGCGGCGCGCCGAACAGGTACAGCAGCACGCCCAGCGGCAGGCCGATGGCCAGGGTCAGCGGCAGCGAACCGAGCAGCATCAGCAGGGTGTCGATGGTGGCCTGGCCGATGTCGGCCCACTTGCCCGCATCCAGGTGGCGGAAGAATCCGCCGGCAGTGGCGATGATCATCGACGCAGCTCCTCAACGTGCACGCCGGCAGCCACGAACGCGGCCTGCGCGGCGGACTGGTCACCGCCCACCAGGGCGACCACCAGCTGGCCATACGGGGTGTCCTTGATCCGGTCGATACGGCCGGACAGGATGTTGTAGTCGACCCCGGTCTCCCGCGCGACACTGCCGAGCAGGGGTTCGTAGGTGTCTCCGCCGAGGAAGGTCAGCCGCACGATGCGGCCACCGACGGCATCGAAATCACGATGCAGCGCGCCTTCATCCACGTGCTCCGATTCGCTGACGAAACGGCGCGTGGTCGGGTGCTGCGGATGCAGGAACACCCGGGTGACCGGCCCGGTCTCGACCATCTGGCCGGCGTCGAGCACGGCGACACGGTCGCAGACACGGCGGATCACATCCATCTCGTGGGTGATCAGCACGATGGTCAGGCCCAGCTCGCGATTGATCTTCGACAGCAGCGACAACACCGAGGCGGTGGTCTGCGGGTCCAGCGCACTGGTGGCCTCGTCGCACAGCAGGATCTGCGGGCGTGTCGCCAGCGCACGGGCGATGCCGACGCGCTGCTTCTGCCCACCGGACAGCTGTGCGGGGTACTTCTGCGCGTGCGCCTCCAGGCCCACGGTCTGCAGCAGCTCGGCCACGCGTGCATCGATCTCCGCCTTCGGCGTGCCCGCCAGCTCCAGCGGGAAGGCAACGTTGCCGGCCACCGTGCGCGAAGACAACAGGTTGAAGTGCTGGAAGATCATGCCGATGCGCCGGCGCAGCGCGCGCAGGCCGTCCGCATCCAGTCCGGTGACATCCTCGCCACCGATCAGCAGGCGACCACCGCTGGGCTCTTCCAGGCGGTTGATCATGCGGATCAGGGTCGACTTGCCGGCGCCGGAATGGCCGATGATGCCGAATACCTCACCGGCCTCGATGGTCAGGTCCAGCGGCTGCAGCGCGCTGACTGCGCGGCCGGCAACGGCATAGGATTTGTGCAGGCGCTGGAACTCGATCACGGGCGTGGCTCACCGGCTGGGTGACGGAAGGGGGCGTGCAGCCTACCAGCGCAGGCGGTCGCGCGCCCGCGCCATGGGCCAGAATGTTATTCCTTTTGGTTCTAAGTCGCCCGCGCCCGGTAGTGTCGGCCGCTGGCCGGCACCTGCAGCGGTTCCTCCGGGGCAAGGAGTTGCCGGCCAGCGGCCGGCACTACCCCGGCTCAGGGATGATCCAGCGGCTTCGGCGGTTCCTGCCGGTTCACCCGCTCACGGTGCAGCAGGTACAGCCCCGAGGCGACGATGATCGCCGCGCCCACCCAGGTATAGCTGTCCGGCAGCTGGCCCCAGAAGGCCAGATCCCAGCCGATCACCCAGACCAGGCCGCTGTACTCCAGCGGCGCGATCATCGAGGCCTCGCCCAGCTGGAACGCCTTGGTCAGGGCAATCTGGCCCAGCGCCCCAGCCAGACCCATGCCGGCGATCAGCGGCGCATGCGCCAGCTGCAGTGGCACCCAGCCGGGAAGGGCCAGCAGGCCGGCACCGATGGCCATGATCACCAGGAACCAGACCACCATCGACTGCGAGGTATCGGTGCGGGTGAGCAGGCTGACCGTGATCGCCGCCACGGCATACGCAGTGGCCGCGGCCAGCACCATCAGCCCCGGCACCGAAATGAAGCCGTCCACGCCCGGCCGCAGCACCACCAGCACGCCGACCAGGCCGATGCCGATGGCCACCCAGCGCCGCGGGCCAACCCGCTCACCCAGCAACGGCACCGACAGCGCGGCGATCAGCAGTGGGGCAACGAAATAGATGGTGTAGGCGGTGGACAGCGGCAGGTCACGCAGGGCGAACACGAAGCAGCCGATCATCGCCATGCCCAGCCCACCACGCAGCAGGTGCAGGCCCCAGCGGCGCGGGATCAGCGAGCGCGGGCCGGCGCTGACCAGCACCCAGACCAGCACGAACGGCAACGAAGCCGCACCACGCAGGAAGGTCACTTCCAGGGTCGGATAGCTGGCCGACAGCTGCTTCATGCCAGCATCCATCAGCGAGAAACAGGCGACCGCAGCGACCATCCAGGCCACCGCACGCGAAGGGGAGCGTTGCACATTCATGGCCCATTATCGCCGACAGCACCGGTTTGTAGAGTCGAGCTTGCTCGACTGCCGCCCTTCTGTAGAGTCGAGCTTGCTCGACTGCCGCCCTTCTGTAGAGTCGAGCCATGCTCGACTGCTTTGTGAAGAGCAGTCGAGCATGGCTCGACTCTACAGAAAGCGGGCATGCGGGCCGGCGCGATAGAATGGCCACCACTGAATCCTGCGGAGCATCGCCCATGCCCTCCTTCGACGTCGTGTCCGAAGTCGACACCCACGAGCTGACCAACGCCATCGACCAGGCCAACCGCGAACTGGCCACCCGCTTCGACTTCAAGGGCGTGGACGCCAAGTTCGAACGCGATGGCGATGTCATCAACCAGACTGCGCCGACCGAGTTCCAGCTCAAGCAGATGAACGACATCCTGCGCGCACGCCTGGCCGCGCGCGGCATCGACGTGCTCAGCCTGGAGTTCGGCGACATCGAAACCAACCTGGCCCAGGCCCGGCAGAAGATCACCGTCAAGCAGGGCATCGAGCAGAAGATCGCCAAGAAGATCGCGGCGGCACTGAAGGACGCCAAGCTGAAGGTGGAAAGCCAGATCAACGGCGACAAGCTGCGCGTGCAGGGCAAGAAGCGCGACGATCTGCAGGATGCCATCGCCGTACTCAAGGCCGGCAAGTTCGAGCTGCCGCTGCAGTTCAACAACTTCCGCGACTGATGCCCCCGCCGGGCCCTGCCCGGTGGACTACGCGGTCAATCGCGCAGCAGCTTGTACAGCGTGGTACGCGAGATTCCCAACTGGCGTGCGGCCAGGCTGAGGTTGCCGTCAGCGGCCAGGGCCGCGCGACGCGCGGCCTCACGCTGCTGGTCACGCAGCAGCGGCGCGCCTGGATCTGCCGGGGTGCTTCGCACAGTAGACCGGTGCGTCGCGCCCCGCGGCCCCTGCAGACGCTGCAGGTAGACCGCACTGCCCTCGCCCAGCCGGACCCGATGCGCTGCGCCCGGTTGCAGCAGCCGACGCCGTTGCGCCGCACTGGCACCGGCAAACAGCGCTTCCAGACCCAGCAGCGGCAACGGCCCGCGCCGTGGCAGGCCCAGCAGGCGCCGTGCAACGCGGTTGGCTGCACGCAGCTGGCCATCCTCCTGCACCGCCAGCAGCCCCTGCAGCGGTGACGCCAGCCAGCGCGGATCATGTTGCACGGCCAGCAGGTGCACGTCAGTGAGGCTGTGGAACAAGCGATTTTCGCTGGCCAGCGCAGCCTGCCGGAAATAGCCCTGCAGCAGCGCGGGATCGCGCTCGCCAAGACCGGTGATGTCGATCACTCCGCAGACCCGACCGTCGAGATCGTGCAGTGGCTCGCTCAGGCAGAACACCGGCGCGAACCGCTGCAGGTAGTGTTCGTTGCCGCGCACCAGTGCCGGCACATCGTCGGCCAGGCTGACCGCTGGCGCGGTGGTGCCGATCTCGGTCTCGCCCAGCTGTCGCCCGACCTGGATCGGCCGCAGCAAGGGAGCATCTTCCAGCCCGTGGGCCTGCTGCGCGATCACCATGCCGTCGCGGTTGGCGCAGAACATCGTCCAGCCACGCCCACCGAAGGCCGCCCAGAGCTGTTCCAGCTCCGGCTGCACGCAACGCGCCAGGCGCCGGTCATCGGGATGGGACAGATGGCGGCCATCGCCCAGCAGCGGCCGATAGTCCGGCTCCTGCCCCGGCTGCAGGCCCGCCGCGCGCGAACGCAGCCATGACTGCTGCAGCGGCAGCGGCAACACGCCCAATGAGCGCGCATCGCCGTCGGCGAAAGCGGCGCGTGCCGCCACCAGTTGTTGCTGCCCGACTGTCGTGGCCATCATGGACGCAGCGTACACCCGCCAGTGGCAACGCCATGTTACGTCTCGGCAACGGAGCGTTTCCGTTTCAAGACGCGTTCAAACAAAGGGGCAGAGCCGTTATCTTCTGGAAAACGGATCTGCCCCCCGGGCCGGCCGGCGGCCGGCACTACCAACAAGGGAAACTACGCCGCGATGCGCAGCACCGGCTTCAGGGTAATGCCACGGGTACTGTCTTCGGCGGCCTGGTTGATCTGGTCCAGCGGATAGAACTTCACCAGTTTGTCGAACGGAAAGCGTCCCTGCTGGAACAGGGTCACCAGCTGCGGAATGAACACCTGCGGCACACTGTCGCCCTCGACGATGCCGCGGATGCTGCGACCGCCGAGCAGCAGGTTGTTCACATCGAAACTGGCGGTGGTGCCCAGCTTCGGCGCACCGACCACGCCCATCATGCCCAGCCCACCCAGCGCCTCGACGCCAGCGGACAGCACGTCCGGACGACCGGTCGATTCCAGCGCGAAGTCAGCACCCCCACCCGTGATCGCACGCACCGCCTCGACCACATCGGTCTCCCGGCTGTTGACCACGTGGGTGGCCCCCAGCTCCAGAGCAAGCTCCAGGCGCGAAGGCACCACGTCGATGGCAATGATGGTGGTGGCCCCGGCCACCCTGGCCGCCATCACCGCGCTCAGGCCCACCGCACCGGCACCATAGCTTGCAAAGCTGCTGCCCGACCGCACCTGCAGCGAGTTGAGCACCGCACCGGCACCGGTCTGGATGCCGCACCCCAACGGGCCCAGCAGTTCCAGTGGTGCGTCATCAGGCACCTTGATCGCATTGATCTCGCGGGCCAGCGCGTAGGTGGCAAACGAGGACTGGGCGAAGAAATGATCGTGCAGCGGCTGGCCCTGCGCATCGGTGATCGCGGTATGGCCGTGGCCATCATCGCCACCGAAGTTCAGGGCGAAGAAATCCCTGCAGTAAGCACCGTGTCCACCCCGGCAGGGATTGCAGTGACCACAGGCGCCGTAGGTCAGCACCACGTGATCCCCCGCCTTGAGGTCGCGCACGTTCGGGCCAACCGCTTCGACGATGCCCGCCCCCTCATGGCCCAGCACCGCCGGCAGCGGCACCGGATAGTACTGATCGCGCACGATCAGGTCGGTATGGCACAGGCCGGTGGCCACCACCTTCACCAGCACCTCGTCGTCCTGCGGACCGCGCAGCGTCGCCTGCTCGATGACGAAGGGCTGCTCCTTGCCGCGTACCACGGCGGCGGTGATCTCACGCGTTGCGTTGTTGTCGTTCATCGTGATGGCTCCTTCGATCAGATCGGGTATGCGGGCGCTTCGCCCTTGACGGTCAACCACTGCCACTGGGTGAACTCCTCGCCGTTGGCCGGGCCACCGATGCTGGTGCCGTTGCCGGACGCGCCGACGCCGCCGAAGGGGTTGATCACCTCGTCATTCACGGTCTGGTCGTTGATGTGCAGCAGACCGGTACGCAGGCGCTCGCCGATCTTCAGCGCGCGGCCGACGTTGCTGGACACGATCGCCATCGACAGCCCGTACTCGCTGTCGTTGGCCAGGCGCACGGCTTCGTCGTCATCGTCGAACGGCACCACCACCGCTACCGGCGCGAAGATTTCCTCGCTGAAGGCCGGATTGTCGGCCGCAACGTTGCCGAGCACGGTGGGTGCGAAGAACAGCTCCCGGTGCGTGCCACCCGCTTCCAGCGTGGCACCGGCCTGCACCGCCTGCTCGACCACGCGTGCAGCATGGTCGCGCTGGCCGGCATTGATCAGCGGGCCGATCGCCACGTCCTCACGTGCCGGGTCGCCTACCTTCAGCGCGTTGGCCTTGGCCACCAGTTTCTGCAGGAACGTGTCATGGATCTTCCGGTGCACCAGCACGCGGCCGGTCGCCATGCAGATCTGGCCCTGGTGCAGGTAGACGCCCCACGCGGTGTTGGCCACCGCCAGGTCCAGGTCCGCATCGTCCAGGATGATCAACGAATTCTTGCCACCCAACTCCAGCGAAACCTTTTTCAGGTGCTTGCCCGCCGCTTCGCCGACCTTGCGCCCGGCGGCGGTGGAACCGGTGAACTGGATCATCGCCACGTGCGGGTCACTGGTCAGCGCGGCCCCGGCCGCGCCATCGCCGGGCAGCATGTGCAGCACGCCTGCCGGCAGGCCCGCCTGCTCGAACAGGCGCGCGATCACCGCGCCACCACACACTGCCGTACGCGGGTCCGGCTTGAGAACCACAGCGTTGCCCAGCGCGATCGCCGGGGCCACCGCACGCATCGCCAGGTAGAGCGGGAAGTTGAACGGCGAAATGACCCCGACCACACCCAGCGGGCGGCGCCGCGCCAGATTCAGCTTGCCCGGCTCGGAGGGCAGGATCTCACCCGTGCTGCGCGACGGCAGTGCGGCGGCCTCGTGCAGCGCCTTGATCGTCACCTTGGCCTCGAAGCCGGCCTTCAGGCGGGTCGAGCCGCTTTCGCGCACCAGCCACTCGACCAGGGTGTCGATGTTCTCTTCGGCCAGACGCGCGGCCTTGCGCAGCACGTCGGCACGCTGTTCGTAGGGCGCCGCCGCCCAAGCCTGTTGCGCCTGTGCCGCGGCAGCCGCCGAACGCGCGATCTGCGCCGGATCGGCCAGGCCGATCTCGCCCAGCTCCCGGCCAGTGGCCGGTTCAATCACCGGGTGCCGTTGCGGGGCAGCCTGCCAGTGGCCATCAAAGAAGGCGCCGGCCCAGAGGGCGTCCGGCAGCCACGGGGAAGATGCAGTCATGGGTGTCCTCCTGTTTCGTGCATCCATTCCACGCCCGTCGCCCCGGACTGGCAATCGGCCATCCATCGGTAGCGCGCAACGGTTTGAATCTTCAGGAATTTCCAGCTTCGCCACTGTCCAGTTCCTGCACAGTGGACAGCGCAGCACCGGCACACTGCCTACAATGGCGGCCCCGCCAGCCCACGTGCCCGCCATGACCGATTCACACCTGCCCACCGATGACCCGATCGCCGCCACCCGCCTGTGGCTGGAGCGCATCGTCATCGGCCTGAACCTGTGCCCGTTCGCCAAGGCGGTGTACGTGAAGGACCAGGTCCGCATCGTGCTCAGCGATGCGACCACGCCGGAAGCGCTGGTTGAACAGCTGGCCGAGGAGCTGGTGCTGCTGCGCGATACGCCGGCCGAGCAGATCGACACGACGCTGATCGTGCATCCGCAGGTGCTGACCGATTTCCTCGACTACAACGATTTCCTCGACAACGCCGATGCGGCGATCGAGGCACTGGACCTGCAGGGCATCCTGCAGGTGGCCAGCTTCCACCCGGACTACCAGTTCGATGGCGTGGCCGCGGACGACGCCAGCAACTACACCAACCGCGCACCCTTCCCCACCCTGCACCTGCTGCGCGAAGACAGCGTGGCACGCGCGGTGGATGTCTATCCGGACCCGGACGTGATCGTCGAGCGCAACATCCAGACCCTGGACCGCATCGGCGTGGACGGCTGGCATCGCCGCCTGCGCGGCGAAGACCTGACGTGAGCACGGTACCGCCGATCGCCGCATGGCCGGCCGCGCCACTGTCGGGCAAGGTTGTGCTGGTCACCGGCGGTGCCAACGGCATCGGCCGTGGTATTGCCCAGGCCGTACTTGGTGCCGGTGGACGCGTGCTGATCGGCGACCTGGACGTGGAGGCCGGAGAAGCGTGTCTGGCGGAATGGCAGCGCGGCGAGGATGCCGCGTTCCAGCGCCTGGACATCACCGACGAAGCCAGCGTGCGCGACTTCATCGCCGTGGCCCAGCAGCGTTTCGGCCGTATCGACGGACTGGTGAACAACGCGGGCATCGCCGGTCCACACGGCACAGGGTTGCAGGATATGGACTGGGACGAGTGGCAGCGCCGGCTGTCGTCACTGCACGGTGCATTCCTGTGCAGCAAGCACACGTTGCCAGCACTGATCGCCAGCGCCGCCGGTGCGATCATCAACATCGCCTCCACCCGCGCCTGGCAATCCGAAGCACACAGCGAAGCCTACGCGGCAGCCAAGGGTGGGCTGGTGGCCTTCACCCATGCACTTGCGATCAGCGCCGGCCCGGCGGTGCGGGTGAACAGCATCAGCCCCGGCTGGATCGGCACCACTGCGTGGCAGGCACCCTCACGGCGCCACGCGCCGGAATACTCAGCCATCGACCATGCGCAACACCCGGTCGGCCGGGTCGGCCGCCCCGAAGACATCGGTGCACTGGCGGTGTACCTGCTGTCGTCGCTGTCCGGTTTCACCACCGGCCAGGACTTCATCGTGGACGGCGGCATGACCCGGAAGATGATCTACGCCGAATGACCCCAAGGCGCGACGCCCGGTAGAGGCCAACCTTGGTTGGCCTGGGCTTTTCGCCAACCAAGGTTGGCGCCTACCAAGGCGTTACGCCATGTCCGAACATTCCGGTAGATCCACGCCATGCGTGGATAGCGGTAACGTGCCAACCAAGGTTGGCACCTACCAAACACCTTACGCCATGCCCGAGTGGCGCAGCAGCGCGTCGATCTGAGGCGCGCGGCCGCGGAAGGCCTTGAAGTTCTCCGCCGCCGGGCGGCTGCCACCGCGCGACAGGATCTCTTCGCGGAAGCGCGCGCCGGTTTCAGCCAGCGCCTGCGGCGCCTCCTCGAACGCCGCATAGGCATCGGCGCTCAGCACCTCGGCCCACTTGTAGCTGTAGTAACCGGCTGCGTAGCCGCCGGCGAAGATGTGGCTGAACTGATGCGGGAAGCGGTTCCAGACCGGCGGGTGGTTCACCGCCACTTCCGCACGCACGCGGTCGAGCAGTGCCAGCACGCTGTCCTGCGCCGGTTCGAACTGGCTGTGCAGCAGCATGTCGAACAGGCCGAACTCCAGCTGGCGCACCGTGGCCATGCCGCTGTGGAAGTTGCGTGCAGCCAGCATGCGCTCGTACAGCGCGCGCGGCAGCGGCTCGCCACTGTCCACATGTGCGGTCATCGCCTGCAGGTGCTCCCATTCCCAGCAGAAGTTCTCCATGAACTGGCTGGGCAGCTCCACCGCGTCCCATTCCACGCCGTTGATGCCGGCCACGCCCAGTTCGCCGATGCGGGTCAGCAGCTGATGCAGGCCGTGGCCCATTTCATGGAACAGGGTGGTCACTTCATTGTGGCTGAAGGTGGCCGGCTTGCCATTGGCACCTCGGCCGAAGTTGCACACCAGGTAGACCAGCGGCGTCTGCACGCTGCCGTCGGCACGCTCGCGGCGGTTACGGCAATCATCCATCCACGCGCCACCGCGCTTGCCTTCGCGCGCGTACAGGTCCAGGTAGAACTGGCCCACCAGCCCGCCCTGCGCATCGACCAGGCGGAAGAGGCGCACATCCTCGTGCCACACCGGCGCGCTGTCCTCCTGCACGCGCAGGCCGTACAGCTGCTCGATTACCGAGAACAGGCCGCCCAGCACCTTCGGTTCGGTGAAGTACTGCTTCACTTCCTGTTCGGAATAGCTGTAACGCGCCTGCTTCAGGCGGTCGGCGGCGAATGCCAGGTCCCAGGCCTGCAGGCTGTCGATGCCGAGTTGCTCGCGTGCGAACTGCTCCAGTTCGGCGCGGTCCTTGGCCGCGAACGGCTTGGCGCGCGAGGCCAGGTCACGCAGGAAACCGAGCACCTCGGCCGGGTCCTGCGCCATCTTGGTCGCCACCGAATAATCACCATACGAACCGAAGCCGAGCAGTGCGGCGAGTTCCGCGCGCAGGGCGAGAATGCGGTCGATGTTGCCGCTGTTGTCCAGCGTGTCATCGCCGAATTCGGACGCACGCTGTGCGCTGGCACGGTACAGGATCTCGCGCAGGTCGCGGTCCTCACCCCAGGTCTGCACCGGCAGGTAGCACGGCATCTGCAGGGTCAGTTTCCAGCCAGACTTGCCGTCCTTCTGTGCTGCGGCATGCGCGGCGGCCTTCACGTCTTCCGGCAGGCCCTTCAATCGCGCTTCGTCCTCGACGATCAGCGACCAGGCATCGGTAGCGTCAAGAACGTTCTGCGAGAACTTCGCCGACAGCGCCGACAGTTCTTCCTTGATCGCCGCGAAGCGCTGCTGCGCCTCCGGCGCCAGCTCGGCGCCGCCGAGGCGGAAGTCACGCAGCGTGTTGTCCAGCACCTTGCGCTGGGCCTCGTCGAAGCGCGCCGCCTCGGTGCTGGCGGCCAGTGTCTGGTACTGCCGGTACAACGCCAGGTTCTGGCTGAGCGCACTGGCGAAGCGGGTCACCCGCGGCAGGTTGCTGTTGTAGGCCTCACGCAGTTCCGGGGTGTTGACCACGCCCTGCAGGTGGCCGACCAGGCCCCAGGCGCGCCACAGCCGCTCGGTGGCATCGTCCAGCGGGGCAACGAAGGTCTCCCAGCGCACCGGCTGCACCTGCTCGGCCGTGCTGACGGCGGCTTCGGCCTCGGCCAGCAGCACGTCCAGCGCCGGCGCCACGTGCTCGGGGCGGATGGCCTCGAAGCGCGGCAGGCCGGAAAAATCGAGCAGGGGGTTGGCAACGGTCACGGCAGATCTCCAGGGTACGGGCCCGGCGGGCGGGCAGCATGCAGGATATGGCGCTGGCAGGCGGGGCTGACAAGGGGGCACGGCCCGGCATTCACGTCGGCCTTACGGTCCCGCGCTGAAGCTCTGGCTGCGGGGGAGTCCGCAGCGGTACGCACCGAACGAGGCCCTACATGGAAGGTCTGGCTGCAGTTGCATCCGCCTCACCGGCCCGGTCACTGGCATTGTCCGCCAGCCCGGCCGAACTGACCTGGATCGCCGCATTGTGCGATGCCGGCGACGACGCCCCGCGTCACCTGCAGCAACTGCAGGCAGTGCTGCAGCAGGGCGGCACGTTCAACGATGCCCAGGAGTGGTACCCGTTCGAGGTGATCGAACGCGGCGCCAGCCAGCTGCGGCTGGGCCATGAGCGCGAGTTCGTGATCTGCGTGCTGCTGTGGCTGCAGGCGCTGGCCCAGGGCCGTGCCAGCATCCTGGACCCGAGCCTGCATCTGGATGATCGCGCGATGGACATCGAGGCCTTGCCCGATGCGCTGCGCGATGCAGTACTGGATGCGTTCACCGCGGCGGGGTATTGATCGGGGTACGACACACCGCTGCGCTCGTCGGGCATCGCCCGGCGGAAATGCCGGCCGGCTACAACGCTTCCAGGCTGCACCACGGCAGTTCCGGCAGCCCCTGCCCGGCCACTGCCGCTGCCAGCTGTGCATCGGCGCCGTCGACATCGATGCCCTGCCGCGCGTACCACGCCGGGTCGTAGTAGCTCTGCGCGTAGCGCTCGCCACTGTCGCACAGGATGCTGACAATGCTGCCCTGGTGGCCTGCCTCACGCATCCACTGCGCCGCCCGCAGCACACCGATGAAGTTGGTGCCGGTGGAGCCACCCACGCGTCGACCGAGCTGGCGGCTGACATGGCGCATCGCGGCCAGGCTCAGCGCGTCGGGCACCTTCACCATCGCATCGACGCTGGTCGGGATGAAGCTCGGCTCCACCCGCGGCCGGCCGATGCCTTCCACGCGCGAACCGCCGCTGCAGGTCAGGCCGCGCCAGTCCTGCTGGCCGGCCACGGCAGCCTGATAGCCATCGAAGAACACCGACACTTCCGGGTCCGCGCAAAGGATGCGGGTGTCATGCCGGCGGTAGCTGACATAGCGGCCCAGCGTCGCTGCGGTACCGCCGGTACCGGGGCTGCACACGATCCATTCCGGAACCGGGCTGGGCTCCTCGGCCATCTGCTTGAAGATGGACTCGGCAATGTTGTTGTTGGCGCGCCAGTCGGTCGCCCGCTCGGCATAGGTGAACTGGTCCATGAAGTGGCCACCGGTTTCGCGGGCCAGCTTCTCCGATTCACCGTTGAGTTCGCAGGCGCGCTCGACCAGGTGGCAGCGGCCCCCATGGAATTCGATGGCGGCAATCTTCTCCGGCGAGGTCGTGGCCGGAATCACCGCGATGAACGGCACCCCCAGCAGGCGCGCGAAATAGGCCTCGGACACTGCCGTCGACCCGCTGGAAGCCTCGATCACCGGCCGCCCTTCGCGCAGCCAGCCGTTGGTCAACGCATACAGGAACAGCGAGCGCGCCAGCCGGTGCTTGAGGCTGCCGGTGGGATGGCTCGATTCATCCTTCAGGTACACATCGATGCCCGCGAACCCGGCCAGCGCCAACGGGATCAGGTGGGTATCGGCGGAACGGTTGAAATCGGCTTCGATCTTGCGGATGGCGGCGGCCACCCATTCACGCTGCGACATGGCGGGCAATGGTCATCAGGACGGAACGGTGCTATCTGGCCATTGTATGTCGCAAATGGCCAAATTCAGAGCCGGTAGAATGGCCACATCCGGCCGGCAACGGCCCTGTCTGAAGGACCTCCCCCATGACCATCCCCGCCCTGCGCGATGTCCCCGGCGTCGCCGCCCAGGCTCCGGCCGAGACCACCGGCTTCGTGTTCAACCACACCATGCTGCGGGTGAAGGACATCACCGCCTCGCTGGACTTCTACACCCGCGTGCTGGGCTACCAGCTGATCGACAAGCGCGACTTCGCCGAAGCCCAGTTCAGCCTGTACTTCCTGGCCTACGTACCGGCCGGCGCGGTGGTGCCGGAAGACGACAGCCAGCGCCGCGTGTGGATGGCCGGCCTGCCGGGCGTGCTGGAACTGACCCACAACCATGGCACCGAGGCCCAGGACGGCGCGGTCTACCACGACGGCAACAGCGACCCGCGCGGCTTCGGCCACATCTGCGTGTCCGTGCCGGACATCGAAGCCGCCTGCCAGCGCTTCGAGGACCTGGGCGTGACCTTCCAGAAGCGCCTGACCGACGGCCGCATGAAGAACCTGGCCTTCATCAAGGACCCGGACGGCTACTGGGTCGAGATCATCGCCAACTGACAAAAGGGGACGGAGGGGATTAAGTCGTTTCTGGCACTATTGGCTGGAAGTGACTTAATCCCCTCCGTCCCCTTTTTTGCGAGGTTCGTATGGAAACGATGGAACTGCACCGCGGACGACTGATCGACCACATCCAGCTGGTCGTACGCGACCTCACCGCCAGCCGCCGCTTCTACCAGGCGGTGTTCGACACGATCGGCATCCCGATCGCCGGCGAAGGCGAGGATTACTTCTGGGCCGATGAGCTGTTCATTTCCAGCGCCACCAGCGAGGCCGCCGCCGGCCAGCTGACCGGCCGCCACCACCTGGCATTCCAGGCGCGCGACAGCGCCACCGTCGATGCCTTCCATACCGCCGCGATCGCCGCCGGCGGCACCGATAACGGCGCGCCGGGCGAACGCCCTTACCACCCGGGCTACTACGGCGCGTTCGTACTCGATCCGGATGGCAACAACATCGAAGTGGTCTATCACGGTCCGGCGAACTACAGCGCCGATTCGGTGAAGGTCACTTTCTGATATCACCGAAGCCGTGAACGAAGAAGCCGGGCAATGCCCGGCTTCTCTGCATCCAAGGGTCCAGCCCTCAGTGGGCGGCCATGTAGATGTCCTGCAGCACGGCCTTTTCCAGCTCCAGCTCGCCCAGCAGGTTCTTCACGATGTCACCCAGGCTGAGGATGCCAACCAGTCGGGTGCCTTCGGTGACCATCAGATGACGGCGCCGCGAGTATGTCATCAGCGACATGGCCTGCTTCAGGGTCGCTTCCGGCGCAATGCCTTCCAGGCCGGTGGACGGCAGGCTGGAAATCACCCGACGGCCGGCCTGCGGGCCGTCGTCGGCCAGGGTGCGCACGATGTCCTTCTCGGAAATGATGCCGACCGGGGCATCGTCCTTCATCACCACCAGCGCAGCGATCTTGTTCGCGCTCATCTTGTGGGCGGCGGCACCGATGGTGTCTTCGGCGTCGATGGTGATGACAGCTTCTTTCTTGGATTGCAGGAGTTCGCGGACGTTCATTCTTGTTTCCTGGTGCAGGTCACTGAAGTCAAAAAAGTGTGCTCTTCCGATACGCCCCCTCCCCGGGAACAGACCTTTCAGCGCACGTCTGGCGCACCCGGCTGCCGGTGGAAATGGATCGGCAGACGACGTGCTGCAACGCGAACGAGGTGGGTTCAACCGCTCAACCCGGCCCTCGGTCAAATCGATTCTACGACTGCGACCATCGGTCACTACCGGCATCGATGGGACAGTTCGTCGTGGGAACCAACTGACGATCCAGAGAATGGCACCGCGGCTGAAACCGCCGCTGAATACAGGCGATGCCGCGCATTAAAGATTGATTGCCTGCTGCCGACGGCGGACAGAACACCCGGCGGCTATCCCACTTGGCACGACCACCGGCGCAAACGAAAGGGGCCCACGTGGGGCCCCTTTCGCATGCAGCTTCCAGCGGTTCCGGCGGAGTTACTCCACCGTCACGCTCTTGGCCAGGTTGCGCGGCTTGTCCACGTCGGTGCCACGTGCCAGTGCGGTGTGGTACGCCAGCAGCTGCACCGGGATGGTGTGCACGATCGGGCTGAGCACGCCGGCATGGCGCGGCGTACGGATCACATGCACGCCTTCGGACTCGTTGAAATTGCTGTCCTGGTCGGCGAATACGAACAGCTCGCCGCCGCGCGCGCGTACTTCCTGCATGTTCGACTTCACCTTCTCCAGCAGGCTGTCGTTGGGCGCGATCACCACTACAGGCATGTCCTCGTCCACCAGCGCCAGCGGGCCATGCTTCAGCTCGCCCGCCGGATAGGCCTCGGCGTGGATATAGGAGATCTCCTTCAGCTTGAGCGCGCCTTCCAGCGCGATCGGGTAATGCAGGCCACGACCCAGGAACAGCGCGCTGCTCTTGCGGGCGAAACGCTCGGCCCAGGCGGCGATCTGCGGCTCCATGTTCAGCGCGTGCTGCACGCTGCCCGGCAGGAAGCGCAGCTGCTCCAGGTAGTCCGCTTCCTGCGCCGCGTCGATGCGGCCATGCAGCTTGCCCAGCACCACGGTCAGCTGGAACAGTGCGGCCAGCTGGGTGGTGAAGGCCTTGGTCGACGCCACGCCGATCTCGGCGCCGGCACGGGTGTAGCAGACCAGCTCGCTGGCGCGCGGAATCGCGCTTTCCGGCACATTGCAGATCGACAGCGTGTGCTTGTGGCCCAGCGACTTGGCGTACTTCAGCGCTTCCATCGTATCCAGCGTTTCGCCGGACTGGGAGATGGTGACGATCAGGTGCTTCGGGTTGGCATACGCGGCGCGGTAGCGGTACTCGCTGGCGATCTCCACGCTGCACGGCAGCCCGGCGATGGCTTCGATCCAGTAGCGCGCGGTCAGGCCGGCGTAATAGCTGGTGCCGCAGGCGATGATCTGCACGCCTTCGATGCCTGACAGCACGGCCTCGGCATTCTTGCCGAACAGTTCGGCCGGGAAACCACCGGCGTCGATCGCTGCCTCGATGGTGTCGCCCAGCGCACGCGGCTGCTCGTGAATTTCCTTCTGCATGAAGTGGCGGTACGGGCCCAGCTCCAGCGATGCCAGCGATACGTCGGACAGGTGCACCTCGCGCTCGATCGGCTGGTCGTGCTCGTCGAAGATACGCACACCGTCGCGGCGGATCTCCGCGGTGTCGCCCTCTTCCAGGAAGATCACCTTGCGGGTGGCCGAGATCACCGCCGAGACGTCGGACGCCACGAAGTTCTCGCCCTCGCCCAGGCCGATCAACAGCGGGCAGCCCATGCGCGCGCACACGAAGCGTTCCGGCTCGGCGCGGCTGACCACGGCCAGCGCGTAGGCGCCGGTCAGCTCCTTCACCGTGTGCTGCAGCGCCACCAGCAGGTCGTCGCCGTCCTTCAGGTGGTGATGGATCAGGTGCGCGATGACTTCGGTGTCGGTCTGCGACTCGAAGGTGTAACCCAGGGCACGCAGCTTCTCGCGCTGCTCCTCGTGATTTTCAATGATGCCGTTGTGCACCAGTGCCACGCCGTGGCTGATGTGCGGATGCGCGTTGGCCTCGGTGACACCACCGTGGGTGGCCCAGCGGGTGTGGCCGATGCCCAGCACTGCATTGAAGCCCTCGGCCTCGGCCGCAGTGGCCATTTCCGACACACGGCCGGTACGACGCACGCGGCGCACATCCGGCCGTTCGGCATGGTCGATCACCGCGATGCCCGAGGAATCGTAACCACGGTACTCAAGGCGCTTCAGGCCTTCGATCAGCACCGGCACTACGTCGCGATCAGCGATCGCACCCACGATTCCACACATGTCACGCGTTTCCTTGAAGACGATCGCCGCATTCTAGCCTGCGGGCCCGCGCTCCCCCTCCTGTCCGCTTAATGAAAGTGTCCGGAAAGGTGTCCGCGGACACCCGGACACTTCAGGGCGACTCCCAACCCATTGACCCACAAGGAAATAAAGTTGGCACGCTACGTGCTTGGTACCCACTACCACCGTCAGGCACGCACCCGATGATCCGCGACACCTCCGCACAGGACCAGATCGTTTCCTCCGCCCCGGCCGGCACCACCCGCGCCAACTGGCAGCGTTACCGCTGGCCGGCACTGGGCGCCATCGCGCTGCTGGCCGGCATCGGCTGGGCCGTGTACGCCTGGTCCAACGCCAGCCGCTCCTACGACAGCAGCCGCGTGCGCATCGCCGAAGTGAAGCGCGGAGACCTGGTCCGCGACATCGCCGCCGACGGTCGGGTGATTGCCGCCAACAGCCCGATCCTGTACGCCATCTCGGCCGGTACCGTGGACCTGAAAGTCGTTGCCGGTGACGTGGTCAAGAAGGACCAGGAGCTGGCGGTCATCGACAGCCCGGAACTGCGCAGCAAGCTGGCCCAGGAGCAGGCCACCCTGGCCGGCCTGGAAGCCGAGGCCAGCCGCGCCGCGCTGGACGCCACCCTGGCCCGCGCCAAGTCGCGCAAGGAAACCGACCAGGCCACCATCGAGCGCCAGGCCGCCGACCGCGACCTGCAGCGCTACCAGCGCGGTTACGACGGCGGTGCAGTACCGCAGATCGATCTGGCCAAGGCCAAGGACTCGCTGAAGAAGGCCGACATCACCCTGGCCAACGCCACCACCGATGCACGCCTGCAGAGCCAGGGCGCTGACCTGGACGCCCGCAACAAGCGCCTGCTGGCCGACCGCCAGAAGGCCGTGGTGGCTGAAGTGCAGCGCCAGGTGGACGCGCTGACCCTGCGCGCGCCGTTCGACGGCCAGGTCGGCCAGGTGCAGGCCGTCCAGTCCACCAACCTGGCCGCCAATGCGCCCGTGCTGGGCGTGGTCGACCTGTCCAAGTTCGAGGTCGAGATCAAGGTGCCGGAAAGCTTCGCCCGCGACCTGGCGATCGGCATGCCGGCGCAGCTGACCGGCGGCAACGGCAAGCCGTTCCCGGGCGAGATCAGTGCGGTGTCGCCGGAAGTGGTCAACGGCGAGGTCAACGCCCGCGTGCGCTTCGCCAGCGCGCAGCCGGAAGGCCTGCGCCAGAGCCAGCGGATGTCGGTGCGCGTGCTGCTCGACACCCGCAAGGACGTGCTGAAGGTCGAGCGCGGCCCGTTCGTCGAACAGGGCAACGGCATTGCCTACGTGATGGATGGCCGCACCGCAGTGCGGCGTCCGGTGGAACTGGGCGTCAGCAGCCTGGGCGAAGTGGAAATCAAGTCGGGTGTGCAGCCGGGCGACCGCATCGTGGTCTCTGGCAGCGACCTGTTCAAGGACGCCGAACGCGTCTCCGTCAACTGATACCTGACACCTGACACCTGATACCTGATACCTGAATCCTGGAGAGAGGACACCCCATGTACATGCTCGAAATGCGTTCGGTCGCCAAGGTCTTCCGCACCGAACAGGTGGAAACCCACGCACTGCGCTCGCTGGAACTGCAGGTCAAGGAAGGTGAGTTCGTCGCCGTCACCGGCCCGTCAGGCTCCGGCAAGACCACCTTCCTCAACATCGCCGGCCTGCTGGAAACCTTCACCAGCGGCACCTACATGCTTGACGGCCAGGACGTGAGCACGCTGGGCGATGATGCGCGCAGCCGCCTGCGCAACCAGAAGATCGGCTTCATCTTCCAGGGCTTCAACCTGATCCCCGACCTGAACCTGTTCGACAACGTCGACGTGCCGCTGCGCTACAGGAAGATGAGCGCCAACGAGCGCCGCGAACGTATCGAGAAGGCGCTGAGCCAGGTCGGCCTGGGCTCGCGCATGAAGCATTATCCGAATGAACTGTCGGGTGGCCAGCAGCAGCGCGCGGCCATCGCGCGTGCGCTGGCCGGCAGCCCGCGCCTGCTGCTGGCCGACGAACCGACCGGCAACCTGGACACACAGATGGCCCGCGGCGTGATGGAACTGCTGGAGGAGATCAACGCTGCCGGCACCACCATCGTGATGGTCACCCACGATCCGGAACTGGCCGCGCGCGCGCAGCGCAACGTGCACATCGTCGATGGTCAGGTGACCGACCTGGTGCGCGAGCCGGTGCTGGCCACCCCGCCGCGCCACATCGTCGCCGTCAACGAGTGAGGGCCCGACCATGTTCGCCTACTACGCCCGATTGGCGGTGCGCAGCTTCCGCCGCAACAAGGTACTGACCGCGTTGATGGTGATCGCTATCGCGCTAGGCATCGGCGCCTCGATGACCACGTTGACCGTGTTCCACGTGCTGTCCGGTGACCCGATTCCCGGCAAGAGTGACCGCCTGTTCTATGTGCAGCTTGATGCCGCGACCGGCGCCTATGTCGCTGGCGAGGAACCGGAAACCCAGCTGACCCGCTTCGACGGTGAAGCCCTGCTGCGCGAGGCCAAGGGCGAGCGCCAGGCACTGATGAGCGGCGGCGGCGGTACCATCGAACCGGACAACAGCACTCTCAAGCCCTTCAGCATCGACACCCGCTGGACCTCGGCCGACTTCTTCCCGATGTTCGAGGTGCCCATGCAGTACGGCCGCCCCTGGACGCGCGAGGACGATGAAGGCCGTGCACGCGTGGTGGTCATCTCCAAGGCGCTCAATGACAAGCTGTACCAGGGCGCCAACAGCGTGGGCCGCGACCTGCGCATGGAAGGGCAGAGCTACCGCATTGTCGGCGTGATGAAGGAATGGAGCCCGGAGCCGCACTTCTACGACCTGACCACGGGCAGCTACGGCAAGAACGAGGACCTGCTGCTGCCGATCTCCACCTCCTTCGACCTGAAGCTGGGCAACAACGGCAACATGAACTGCTTCGGCGAGAATCCCGATGGCAACAGCTACTCGCTCAACGCACCGTGCGCGTGGCTGCAGTACTGGGTGGAGATGGACCCGGCCAAGGCCGCCGACTACCGCCGCTACCTGGAGAACTATTCGACCCAGCAGCGCGAGGCCGGCCGCTTCAAACATCCGCCGAACGTGCGCCTGCGCACCGTGATGGAATGGCTGGACTTCAATGGCGCAGTCCCCAGCGATGTGCGCCTGCAGCTGTGGCTGGCGCTGGGCTTCCTGGGTGTCTGCCTGGTCAACACGGTGGGCCTGCTGCTGGCCAAGTTCCTGCGCCGCAGTGGTGAGATCGGCGTGCGCCGCGCCCTCGGTGCCAGCCGTGGCCAGATCTTCCTGCAGTGCCTGGTGGAAGCCGGTGCGGTCGGCGTGGTCGGTGGCGTGCTGGGTATCGGCCTGGCCCTGCTTGGCCTGTTCGCGGTGCGCCAGCAACCGGTGGAATACGCAAAGCTGGCCCACCTGGACGGCAACATGCTGCTGCTCGCGCTGGGCCTGACCCTGCTCGCCAGTCTTGCCGCCGGGTTCCTGCCCGCCTGGCGCGCCATGCAGGTCACCCCGGCCATCCAGCTCAAGTCGCAGTAAGCACCCGAACGAGGACTCCCATGGACATCCGCCCCATCCTCAGCACGCTGCGCCGGCACAAGACCGCCGCTGCCCTGATCGTGCTGGAAGTCGCACTGACCTGCGCCATCGTCTGCAACGCGCTGTTCCTGGTCAGCCAGCGCGTGGAGAAGATCAGCATGCCCAGCGGCATCGCCGAGAGCGAACTGGTCATGCTGCGCGTCAGCGGCATCGGCAAGCAGACCGACGCCATGGCCCGCACCCGCGAGGACCTGGCATCGCTGCGCGCGATTCCCGGCGTCAGCAACGTCACCATCATCAACCAGGTCCCCTTCCGCGACGGCTCCTCCAGCAGCAGCATTTCGCGTGTGATCGACCAGGAACGGCCGACCACCAACGCCTCGATGTACACCCTGTCCGAGAACGGGCTGGCCACGATGGGCATCAACCTGATCGCAGGCCGCGATTTCCTGCCCGACGAGTACCAGAACTTCGAAGACGCCAGCAAGGGCGGCGCAAAGGAGAACGCGATCCCGGTCATCCTCACCCAGGCCACCGCCGCCAAGATGGAACCCAATGGCAGTGCGCTGGGCAAAACCTACTACATGGGCAAGCAGCCGCTGCATGTGGTCGGCATCGTCGACACGCTCAGCACGCCCAACGGCTGGAATGACAACTGGACCAACTCGATGCTGCTGCCCATGCGGCGCACCTTCGACGAAGGTGGCACGTATGTGCTGCGCACTTCGCCGGAACGCCGCAAGGAAGTACTCGATGCCGGTGCCGCCGCGCTGGAACGCAACGACCCCAACCGGCTGATGCGCGACAAGCTGACCTATGAAGACCAGCGCAAGGACTTCTTCAAGAACGACCGCGCGATGGTCGGCCTGCTGATCACCGTCAGCATCTCGCTGCTGGTGGTCACCGCGCTGGGCATCATCGGCCTGGCCAGCTTCTGGGTGCAGCAGCGCAGCAAGCAGATCGGCATCCGCCGTGCGCTGGGCGCGACCCGTGGGCAGATCCTGCGCTACTTCCAGACCGAGAACTTCCTGCTGGCCACGCTGGGCATCGTGCTGGGCATGCTGGCGGCCTACGCCATCAACCTGGCGCTGATGAACCTGTACGAGCTGCCGCGCATGCCGCTGTACTACCTGCCGCTGGGTGCACTGCTGCTGTGGGTGCTGGGCCAGATCGCCGTGTTCGGGCCGGCGCGG
This sequence comes from Stenotrophomonas sp. FR024, assembly GCF_047500745.2. Taxonomy (NCBI): domain Bacteria; kingdom Pseudomonadati; phylum Pseudomonadota; class Gammaproteobacteria; order Lysobacterales; family Lysobacteraceae; genus Stenotrophomonas; species Stenotrophomonas sp. FR024. Next base: position 297,804 of record NZ_JAXAXM020000003.1, on the reverse strand, counting down.
CGTGCGGCAGCGGTGCCGCCTGCGGTCGCCACGCGGGGCGCGTGAGATGCGTGCCCGCGCGATGTGCCTGATGCTGCTCCTGCCATTGCCGGCGCTGGCCGGCGGTGGCAGTGCGCAGACACTGGAGTGGCGCCAGGATGCCGCGCGGTTGTCCTTGCGCTCAACGGAGGGCCAGGTGCGCGTGGAGGCCGCCAGCCCGGAAATGCGCTTCGGCGTGCGCAGTGGCGATCGCATCCTGCGCGTGGACGACACGGCGGTGCGCCGGGTCGAACACCTTGCTGAGGCCCTGCGTCATTCCAACGCAGCCACCGCCTATCTGTTGCTGCGCCGCGACAAGCGCGAACTGACGGTGGCGGTCGACGCCGCAACCTGGCGCCAGGCGCTGGAGGTGCCGCCGCCACCTGCGCCGCCACGGCCCCCGGCGCCTCCCCGGCGCTGAGCGAGGGCCGCTCCTGCACAGCCACGGGTTTGGCTATGCTTGATGGGTGGCGCCGGGCTCTCCCGGTGCGTGGACACGAACGGCTCCAACGGCGCCGCCCATCCCTTTCTGCAGAACCGCTTGATGCCTGCGATCCTGATCATCGACGACAACGCCAGCGTGGGTACCGCGCTGGACGTGCTGTTCTCCCTGCACGACATCGACACCCTGCAGGCGCAGAGCCCGTCCGAAGGGCTGGCCCTGCTGGAGTCGCAGCCGGTCGACCTGGTGATCCAGGACATGAACTTCAGCGAGGACACCACCTCCGGCGAAGAAGGCGAGGCCCTGTTCGCGCAGATCCGCGCGCGCCATCCCGATCTGCCGGTGATCCTGCTGACCGCCTGGACCCACCTCAGCAGCGCGGTGGATCTGGTCAAGGCCGGTGCGGCCGACTACCTGGCCAAGCCCTGGGACGACCGCAAGCTGATGACCACGGTCAACAACCTGCTGGAACTGTCCGAGGCGCGCCGCGAACTGGACCGGCGCCGCAGCCGTGAACTGCGCCAGCGCAATGCGCTGGAAGAGAAGTATGACCTGTGCGGCGCGGTCTTCGCCGACCCCGCCAGCGAGCGCGTCATCGCCCTCGCCTGCCAGGTCGCACGCTCGGAACTGCCGGTACTGATCACCGGCGCGAACGGTGCCGGCAAGGAGAAGATCGCGCAGATCATCCAGGCCAATTCCCTGGTGGCCAAGGGTCCATTCGTGGCGGTCAACTGTGGCGCGCTGCCTTCGGAACTGATCGAGGCCGAACTGTTCGGTGCCGAGGCCGGTGCGTATACCGGCGCCAACAAGGCGCGCGAAGGCAAGTTCGAGGCCGCCGATGGTGGCACCCTGTTCCTGGATGAGATCGGCAACCTGTCGCTGGGCGGGCAGATGAAGCTGCTGCGTGTGCTGGAAACCGGCCGCTTCGAGCGCCTGGGCTCCAACCGCGAACGCCAGGTCAAGGTCCGCGTGGTCAGCGCGACCAATGCCGACCTGCCGGCGATGATCCGCGACGGCACCTTCCGCGAAGACCTCTATTACCGCCTCAACACGGTGGAACTGGTGCTGCCGCCGCTGGCCGATCGCCCGGGCGACATCGTGCCGCTGGCCGAGCGCTTCCTGACCGCTGGCAAACCCCTGTCCAGCGCCGCCACCGCCGCCCTGCTGCGGCACCCGTGGCCAGGCAACGTGCGCGAACTGCGCAACGTGATCCAGCGCGCCGAACTGCTGGCCATCGGCAACCGCATTGAAGTGGCCGACCTGAACCTGCCGCGCGCAGCCGCAGCACCGCGCCCGGCCCCCAGTGCGGGCAATGACCCCGACCGCGCGCGCATCGAAGAGGTACTGGCGCGCAACCATGGCGTCATCGCCCAGGCCGCCGCCGAACTCGGCCTGAGCCGCCAGGCGCTGTACCGGCGCATGGACCGCCACGGTATCCCGCGCGAATGAAACGGCGCTCGTTCACTTTCCGCCTGTTCCTGCGCCTGCTGCCGGTGCTGGCGCTGGCCGCCGCGTTGCCGTGGCTGCTGGCCTACTGGATGGACCATGGCTGGGTGGTGACCACGGTGTCGGCGTTGATCCTGCTGTCGCTGATGTGGTGGACCCTGCGTCGCGCTACCGCCCCGGTGCGGTCACTGATGCGGGCCCTGGCGGGCACCACCAGCAGCTATCGCGACGGCGAATACAACTTCGGCGTGCACTGGCCCGGCAATGACGAGCTCGGCGACCTGGTGCAGGCACACCGCGAACTGGGCGATGTGCTGCGTGCACAGCGGCAGGGCCTGGTGCAACGCGAACTTCTGCTGGACACGATGGTGCAGAATACGCCGGTGGCGATGCTGCTGATCGCCTCGGGCGGTGATGGCATCGCCCGCGTGGTGTTCTCCAATCTGGCTGCGCGCAAGCTGCTGCATGGCGGCTGGAAGCTGGAAGGCCAGCACCTGGAGGACGTGCTGGAACAGGTGCCGGTGGAGCTGCGCGATGCCATCGCCCGCGGTGGCGACAGCCTGTTCGCGGTGCATGCCGAGGGCGAGGACGGCGATGAGGACGACGAGCAGGTGTACCACCTCTCGCGCCGCGCCTTCCAGCTCAATGGTCGTCCGCACGACCTGCTGCTGGTACGCCTGCTGACCGCCGAGCTGCGCCGCCAGGAAGTACAGACCTGGAAGAAGGTGATCCGGGTGATCAGCCACGAGCTCAACAACTCGCTGGCACCGATTGCCTCGCTGGCCCACTCCGGCGGTGTACTGGTGCAGCGTGAGCGCTTTGACCGGCTGCCGGAGATCTTCACCACCATCGAGGATCGTGCACGCCACCTGGAAGGCTTCATCCGCGGCTATGCGCGCTTTGCCAAGCTGCCGCAACCGCAGTTGCAGACCGTGCACTGGGCCCCCTTCCTGTCCAGCCTGCGCCAGCAGATCCCATTCGGCATGGAACGTGAGCCGGACGAGGAACTGAGCAGCCGCATCGACATCGCCCAGTTCGGGCAGGCACTGCTGAACCTGTTGAAGAACGCGCACGAAGCCTGCGCCGAAGCAGAACCGCCCAACGACGACGTACAGGTGCAACTCACGCGGCTGCCGCAGTGGCTGCGCCTGGACGTACTGGATCGCGGCAAGGGCATGAACGAGCAGGTGCTGCAGAATGCGCTGATGCCGTTCTATTCGACCAAGCGCAATGGCACCGGGCTGGGCTTGGCCTTGACCCGCGAGATCGTGGAAGCGCATGGCGGCCGGGTATCACTGCAGAATCGCGGCGATGGCGGGTTGTGCGTGTCGATCCTGTTGCCGGTGGGTTGAGCGGGTAGGTCCACGCCATGCGCGGATGTGCCGACCAAGCTCGGCACCTACCAAACCTGCCGCATCGCCACCCGCAGGTGCATCGGGAACCCGAGCGCAGCCTCTTCGGCCATCACCGCGCGCAGGCCATCGTTCCACTGCGCCTCGGGCACTACGTTGAATCCTTCGCTGGCATAGAAGGCCGCATTCCACGGCACATCGGACAGCGTGGTCAGCACCGCGGCCGCGTAGCCTCCCGCCCTCGCCTGCGCCAAGGAATGGCGCAGCAAAGCGCGGCCGTGGCCACGCCGCGCGTGTGCGGGATCCACGTCCATCTGCAGCACATGGAATTCACCGCAGAGTTCACCGGCCAGCAGGTAACCCGCGATACCACCGTCAGCCGCATCCACCACCCACAACTGGCCACGTTGAAGGCCATCCTGCAGCGTCGGCAGGTCCAGACCATGCCCGGCAAACACCGGGTAGGCCTGGTGACCCTTCAGCAGTTCACCGGCACGTTGTTCAATTGCCGGCAGCATGCCGAGTTCGTCGGCATGCGGGATGCGTGGCTCAGGACTTCTTGAGCGGGCGCTTCCAGCCATCGATGGTTTCCTGTCGTGCACGTGCCAGTGTCAGCTTGCCATCCGGGGCGTCGCGGGTGATGACCGAACCGGCGGCAATCGTCGCACTGTCGCCAATGGTCACCGGTGCTACCAGCGAACTGTTGGAGCCAATGAAGGCGTTGTCGCCGATGGTGGTGGTCGACTTGTTCACGCCGTCGTAGTTGCAGGTGATGGTGCCGGCACCGATGTTTACCCTGCTGCCGATCACCGCATCGCCCAGGTAGGTCAGATGGTTGGCCTTGCTGCCAACACCGAGGGTGACCTTCTTGGTCTCGACGAAGTTGCCGACGTGCACGCCATCGGCCAGCACGGTACCCGGGCGCAGGCGCGCGAACGGACCGACCAGTGCTGCGCCTTCGGTGACCACGCCTTCCAGATCACAGTGCGCACGTACTTCGGTGCCCGGACCGAGAGCAACGTCCTTCAGGCGGTTGAATGGACCGATGGTCACGCCATCGCCCAGCACGATATTGCCTTCGAGAACGACATCGACATCGATCAGCACGTCACTGCCCACGGTGACAGTGCCACGGATATCGAGACGTGCCGGATCGCGTACGCGCGCGCCCTGCGCGCACAGGGCCCGTACCGCGCGGCGCTGCCAGGCACGCTCCAGCTGCGAAAGCTGCCAGGGATCGTTTGCCCCTTCGGCTTCCTGCGCGTCGGCCACCAGTGCCATTTCGGCCGGGGTGTACTCGTGCGCGGCAAAGGCGAACACGTCGGTCAGGTAGTACTCGCCCTGCGCGTTGCTGTTGGACAACTGCGACAGCCAGCGCCGCAGCGCGGTCGACTCGGCGGCAATGATGCCGGTGTTGATCGTGCGCACACGCAGCTGGTCATCGGTAGCGTCCTTCTGCTCGACAATGGAGCCCACCTTGCCTTCGGCATCGCGCAGCACGCGGCCGTAACCGGTCGGGTCATCGACATCGGCGACCAGCACCGCCAGGCGACCCGGCTGCGCCAGCAGGTCGCGCAGGGTCTGCGCGCGGATCAGCGGCACGTCGCCGTACAGCACCAGCACCTGCGCGGCGTCAGGCACCTGCGGCATCGCCTGGGCCACCGCATGGCCGGTGCCCAGCTGCCGTGCCTGTTCAGCCCATTGCAGGTCGGGCTGGTCGGCGAAGTACTGGCGCACCGCTTCACCACCATGGCCGTAGACCACGTGGATCGCCGCCGGTTCCAGTTCGCGGGCGGCCGCGATCACGTGTGCCAGCATCGGCTGGCCGGCGATCGGCTGCAGCACCTTCGGCAGCACCGACTTCATGCGCTTGCCCGCGCCAGCGGCGAGGATGATGACGTGCAGGGGTTGGGTCATGGAAACGGCAGTCCGTGGTTCGTTGCCGATGATTCTAGAGCGTGGGCCGTTAACATGTGCATCCCACCTCCTTCACCGCACTGATGGGCCTCGTCCGCCAGGGAAGCACCTATCTCATCATCGGGCTCGTGCAGCTGCTGCTCGACTGGCTGGTGTTCGTCACCGCGACCGCGCTGGGCCTGCCGGTGGTGCCTGCCAACATTGCCGGTCGCCTGGCCGGGATGCTGCTGGGCTTCTGGCTCAACGGCCGTTACACCTTTGCCAATGCAGGTGATGCGCGCCTTGGCTGGCGTCGATTTTCACGCTTCTTCGGGCTGTGGCTGCTGCTGACCGCGACAAGCACGTTGCTGGTGAGCCTGGTCGACCACGCGCTGGGCCTGCAGTACACCTGGCTGGCCAAGCCGCTGGTGGAAGGCGGGCTGGCGTGCGTTTCCTTCCTGCTGATGCGCTGCGTGGTCTACCGCTGATACGGCGCTGGGATCGGGATCGGGATCGGGATCGGGATCGGGATCGGGATCGGGATCGGGATCGGTAGAGTCGACTGTTGGTCGACTGCTCTTCCATCAGAATGCGGAAATCCCGCGCTGCGCGCGATAGTCGACTCTACCCAGCCGACACTCTACCCCGCACAAACAAAAACGCCGGCACAGGGCCGGCGTTCTCGTGGATGCAGCGCGAGAAACCTCAGTGCTTGAGGTTCTTGCGCAGGCGCTCCAGCGCCTGCAGCTGGACGACGGCTTCGGCCAGCTTCTGCTGGGCTTCAGCCACTTCCATCGCCTCGCCGCGGTTGGCCAGGATGCGCTCGGCTTCTTCCTTGGCCTTGCGGACAGAGGCTTCGTCGATGTCCTGCGCGCGGATCGCGGTGTCGGCCAGCACGGTCACCACCTGCGGCTGCACTTCCAGGATGCCGCCGGAAATGGCGAAATCCAGCTGCTCGCCGTTCGGCGTGGTCACCACCACCTTGCCCGGCTTCAGGCGGGTGATCAGCGGCGCGTGCTTGGGCGCGATGCCCAGTTCGCCCAGCTCACCGGTGGCCACGACCAGGGTCGCTTCGCCACGGAAGATTTCCTGCTCGGCGCTGACGATGTCGCAACGGATCGTGCTCATGCAAATCTCTTCGCTGTTCGCGGCGGCGCAATGCCACCGTGGGAGTCCACCGGCGCGGGCGGTTGCCCGGCGCCGGCGTCAGGTCGGGCAGGATCGCTCCCGCCCGTCCCGGATCAGGCCTTCTCGGCCATCTTCTTGGCCTTCTCGACCGCTTCTTCGATGCCGCCGACCATGTAGAACGCCTGCTCCGGCAGGTGGTCGTACTCGCCATCGACGATGGCCTTGAAGCCACGGATGGTGTCCTTCAGCGGCACGTACTTGCCCGGCGAACCGGTGAACACTTCGGCCACGTGGAACGGCTGGCTGAAGAAGCGCTCAATCTTACGGGCGCGCGACACGGCCTGCTTGTCCTCTTCGGACAGCTCGTCCATGCCCAGGATCGCGATGATGTCCTTCAGTTCCTTGTACTTCTGCAGGGTCTGCTGGACGCGCTGGGCGGTGTCGTAGTGCTCGTGGCCGATGACCAGCGGGTCCATCTGGCGGCTGGTGGAGTCCAGCGGATCGACGGCCGGGTAGATACCCAGCGAGGCGATCGAACGCGACAGGGTGACGGTCGAGTCCAGGTGGGCGAAGGTGGTCGCCGGCGACGGGTCGGTCAGGTCGTCCGCGGGAACGTAGACGGCCTGGATCGAGGTGATCGAACCGTTCTTGGTCGAGGTGATGCGCTCCTGCAGAACGCCCATTTCCTCGGCCAGGGTCGGCTGGTAACCCACGGCGGACGGCATGCGGCCCAGCAGTGCCGACACTTCGGTACCGGCCAGGGTGTAGCGGTAGATGTTGTCGACGAACAGCAGGACGTCCTTACCCTTGCCGTTTTCGTCCTTCTCGTCGCGGAAGTACTCGGCCATGGTCAGGCCGGTCAGGGCGACGCGCAGACGGTTGCCCGGCGGCTCGTTCATCTGGCCGTACACCATCGCCACCTTGTCGAGGACGTTGGAGTCCTTCATTTCGTGGTAGAAGTCGTTGCCCTCACGGGTACGCTCACCCACGCCGGCGAACACGGACAGACCGCTGTGCGCCTTGGCGATGTTGTTGATCAGCTCCATCATGTTGACGGTCTTGCCGACGCCGGCGCCGCCGAACAGGCCGACCTTGCCGCCCTTGGCGAACGGGCACATCAGGTCGATGACCTTGATGCCGGTTTCCAGCAGTTCGGTGGCCGGGGACTGGTCTTCGTACGACGGGGCCGCACGGTGGATTTCCCAGCTGTCGCTGGCGGCCACCGGGCCGGCTTCGTCGATCGGACGGCCGAGCACGTCCATGATGCGGCCCAGGGTGCCAGCGCCGACCGGCACCGAGATGCCACGGCCGGTGTTGACGGCAACCAGGTTGCGCTTCAGGCCGTCGGTGGAACCGAGGGCGATGGTACGCACCACGCCGTCGCCCAGCTGCTGCTGGACTTCGAGGGTGATCTCGGTGTTTTCCACCTTCAGTGCGTCGTACACCTTCGGCACCGATTCACGCGGGAATTCGACGTCGACGACCGCGCCGATGATCTGAACGATCTTGCCCTGACTCATTGCTGCATCCTCTAATGTGTGCTTTGAACGAACGCGGTCAGACTGCTGCCGCGCCGCCGACGATTTCGGAGATTTCCTGGGTGATCGCTGCCTGGCGCGCCTTGTTGTAGACGAGCTGCAGGGTGCCGATCAGCTTGTTGGCGTTGTCGCTCGCCGCCTTCATCGCAACCATGCGTGCCGCATGCTCGGAGGCGACGTTTTCCAGCAATGCCTGGTACACCAGCGACTCGATGTAACGCGTCATCACGTGCTCGAGCACGGTCGCGGCATCGGGTTCGTACAGGTAGTCCCAGTCGTGGTGAGCGACCTGCTTCTCAGCCGGCGGCAGCGGCAGCAGCTGATCGAAGCTGGCCTTCTGCACCATGGTGTTCACGAAGCGGTTGTAGACCAGGTACACGCGGTCGATCTTGCCTTCGGTGAAGGCGTCGAGCATGACCTTGATCACACCGATCAGCGATTCCAGCTTCGGCACGTCGCCGATGTGGGTCACGCTGCCGACCATGTTGACCTTCACGCGGCGGAAGAAGGTCGATGCCTTCTGGCCGATGGTCACCAGGTCCACTTCCGCGCCCTTGTCCTGCCATGCCTTGGCTTCGCCCAGCATCCTGCGGAACAGGTTGTTGTTCAGGCCGCCGGCCAGGCCGCGATCGGAGGAGATCACGATGAAGCCGACCCGCTTGACCTGCTCGCGCTCGACCAGGAACGGATGCTGGTAGTCGGTGCTGGCCTGGGCCAGGTGACCGATCACCTGCTTCATCGCCTGCGCGTACGGACGCGAGGTCTTCATCCGATCCTGCGCCTTGCGGATCTTGGAGGCCGAGACCATTTCCAGGGCGCGCGTCACCTTGCGGGTGTTCTGCACGCTCTTGATCTTGGTTTTGATTTCGCGTCCGCTTGCCATCTCTTGTTTCCCGTGGCGCGGGGCTGCTGCCCCGCGTTGTTCAACCGTTTGTCATCTGGTCCAGCGGAGCCAGCGGCTCCGCTCTACAGGACCGCGATTACCAGCTGCCGGTGGTCTTGAACTCGGCGATGCCCTTCTTGAAGGCACCTTCGATGTCGTTGTCCCAACCGCCGGTGGCGTTGACCTTGCTGACCAGCTCGCCCTGGGTGTTGGCGAAGTGGGCGTGCAGGCCTTCTTCGAACGCCAGCAGCTTGTTGACCGGCACGTCGTCGAGGTAACCCTCGTTGACGGCGTAGATCGACAGTGCCTGGTTGGCGATCGACATCGGCGCGTACTGCTTCTGCTTCATCAGCTCGGTGACGCGCTGACCACGCTCCAGCTGCTTGCGGGTCGCTTCGTCCAGGTCCGAGGCGAACTGCGCGAACGCAGCCAGCTCGCGGTACTGGGCCAGCGAGATACGGATGCCGCCGGACAGCTTCTTGATGATCTTGGTCTGGGCCGAGCCACCGACGCGCGACACCGAGATACCGGCGTTCACGGCCGGGCGGATGCCGGCGTTGAACAGATCGGTTTCCAGGAAGATCTGGCCGTCGGTGATCGAGATCACGTTGGTCGGAACGAAGGCGGACACGTCGCCGGCCTGGGTTTCGATGATCGGCAGCGCGGTCAGCGAACCGGTCTTGCCGGTGACCTTGCCTTCGGTGAACTTTTCGACGTATTCCTCGGACACGCGGGCAGCGCGCTCGAGCAGACGGGAGTGCAGGTAGAACACGTCACCCGGGTAGGCTTCACGGCCCGGCGGGCGCTTCAGCAGCAGCGAGATCTGGCGGTAGGCGACGGCCTGCTTGGACAGATCGTCGTACACGATCAGCGCGTCTTCGCCGCGGTCCATGAAGTACTCACCCATGGTGCAGCCCGAGTAGGCGCTGATGTACTGCATGGCAGCCGATTCGGAAGCAGTCGCGGCCACCACGATGGTGTGGGCCAGCGCGCCGTTCTCTTCCAGCTTGCGCACGATGTTGGCGATGGTCGAAGCCTTCTGGCCGATCGCAACGTACACGCACTTGATGCCGGTGCCCTTCTGGTTGATCACCGCATCGATCGCCATCGCGGTCTTGCCGGTCTGGCGGTCACCGATGATCAGCTCGCGCTGGCCACGGCCGATCGGGATCATCGAGTCGACCGACTTGTAGCCGGTCTGCACCGGCTGGTCGACCGACTTGCGCCAGATCACGCCCGGCGCAACGCGCTCCACCGGAGCGGTCAGGTCGGTGCCCAGCGGGCCCTTGCCGTCGATCGGCTCGCCCAGCGCGTTCACGACGCGGCCCAGCAGTTCCGGACCGACCGGCACTTCCAGGATGCGGCCGGTGGTCTTGGCGACGTCGCCTTCGCGCAGGTGCTCGTAGTCACCCAGCACCACGGCGCCGACCGAGTCGCGCTCCAGGTTCAGGGCGAGGGCGAAGGTGTTGTTCGGCAGTTCGATCATTTCGCCCTGCATCACGTCGGCCAGACCGAAGATGCGCACGATGCCGTCGGACACGCTGGTCACGGTGCCTTCGTTGCGCGATTCCGCGGCCAGCTTGACCTTCTCGATGCGGTTCTTGATCAGTTCGCTGATTTCGGAGGGGTTGAGCGTGGTTGCCATCGTCAAGTCCTAGTGCCGGCAGCGGGGCCGGACGTTAAATGAATTCAGTTAGCGAGCGCGGTCTGCAGACGGGCCAGCTTGCCCTTCAGCGAACCATCGATGACCACGTCGCCGGCGTCGATCACGGCGCCGCCGATCAGCGAGGCATCGACCGCGGTGGTCACGTCGACCTCGCGGTTGAAGCGCTTGCGCAGCGCGACCTTGATCGCGTCCAGCTCACCGGCCGACAGTTCGGCGGCCGAGGTGACGGTGGCCTTGACCACGTGCTCGGCTTCGGCGCGCAGGGCGTCGAACATGCCGGAAATCTCCGGCAGCAGCGGCAGACGATGCGATTCGGCCAGGATGGCCAGGAAGCGCGAGTAGGTCTCGCCGTGGGACACCGGCGCCAGCAGGGCGACGGCGTCGTCACGACCCAGCTCCGGGTTGGCGAGCAGGGCCGCCACGCGCGGGTCGGCGGCGACGTGGGCGGAGAACGCCAGGGCGTCCGACCACGGCGCGAACGCGCCTTCGTCGCGCGCGGTCGCGAACGCGGCGCGGGCGTACGGGCGGGCAAGCGTGAGGGCCTGGCTCATCCTTAGATCTCCGAGGCCAGCTCGTCGAGCAGCGCCTTGTGGGCGTTGGCGTCGATTTCGCGCTTGAGCAGCTTTTCGGCACCGGTCACGGCCAGCGCGGACACCTGCTTGCGCAGATCTTCACGGGCACGGTTGGCGGCGGCGTCGATTTCAGCCTGGGCCAGTTCCTTCTGACGGGTGGCTTCGGTGATCGCTTCGTTACGGGCAGCATCAACGATCTGGTTGGCACGCGCGTGAGCCTGATCGATGATCTCGTTGGCCTTGGTGCGTGCTTCCTTCAGCGCTTCGTTGACCTTCTCCTGCGCCTGGGCCAGATCTTTCTGGCTGCGGTCGGCAGCAGCGAGGCCTTCAGCAATCTTCTGCTGGCGCTCTTCGATCGCGTTCATCAGCGGCGGCCAGATCTTGGTCGCGATGATCCAGATCAGACCAGCGAAGGCCAGCGCCTGCGCAAGAAGGGTGAAATTGATATTCATGGTTAGCTCGATCGCTGGTTTCGGGGTGGACGCGCCGCCGTAGCGGCACATCCGGCCTTCATCCGAAACCGGGTGCATCAGCACCCGGTCGTCTCAAACCGCTGTATCAGCCGGCCAGAGCCTTGGTGACGGCGCCAGCGAAGGCAGCCGACAGCGGGTTGGCGAAGGCCAGCAGCAGGCCAACGGCGACCGAGATGATGAACGCGGCGTCGATCAGGCCGGCGGTGATGAACATGCGGACCTGCAGGACCGGGATCAGTTCCGGCTGGCGGGCGGCCGACTCCAGGAACTTACCAGCCATGATGGCCAGACCCAGACCGGCGCCCAGCGCGGCCAGGCCGATCATGATGCCGACGGCAAGGGCGGTGGAGCTCTGAATCTGCGCGAAGTTGGTCAGGACGGCGAAGTACATGGTTATCTCCAGGAACTTAAGTTGCTAAGGGTGATGAAACGGATGAAGGTTGAAACGCGTTGAAGCTTGAAACTCAGTGAGCGTCTTCCGACAGGCTCAGGTACACGATCGACAGCATCATGAAGATGAAGGCCTGCAGCGGGATCACCAGCAGGTGGAACAGCATCCAGCCGAGGCCGAACACACCACCGGCAATGGCACCGAAGAAACCGGCACCACCCAGCACCCAGATCAGCAGGAACACGATTTCGCCGCCGAACATGTTGCCGAACAGTCGCATCGCCAGCGAGATCGGCTTGCTCAGCCACTCGACGATGTTGAGGATCAGGTTGAACGGCATCATCCACTTGCCGAACGGCGCCGTCAGGAATTCCTTGATGAAGCCGCCCAGGCCCTTGGACTTGAGCGCGAAGAACAGCATCAGGAAGAACACGCTGATGGCCATGCCCAGGGTGGCATTGACGTCAGCGGTCGGGACCGGCTTCCAGTAGTGCACGCCCACCCATTCCAGCGGCTTGGCGATGAAATCGGCCGGGATCATCTTCAGCAGATTCATCAACAGGATCCAGAAGAAGATCGTGATGGCGATCGGCGTGACCAGCTTGCTCTTGCCGTGGTAGGTGTCCTTGGCCTGGCGGTCGACGAACTCCAGGCAGATCTCGACGAAGGCCTGCCACTTGCCCGGCACGCCGGCGGTGGCCTTGCGGGTGCCCAGCCAGAACGCGACAACGATCACCAGGCCCATCAGGACAGCGGTGAGGAAGGTATCGACGTGGATATGCCAGAACATACCCTCACCCTTGCCGACCGGCGCGGTCAGGTTGTGCAGGTGATGCTGGATGTAGCTGGTAGGGGTTAGAGCCTCGCCCGCCATGTGTCCGGAACCTTCAGTTAATTGAATTCTGTCAACGCCTGGCCATCGCCAGGACCTGGAACATCAAGCCGACGGCGATACCGGCCAACAGCGCCAATGCAGGCAGCTTGAAGACCAGAAACCCCACCAGCAGGACGCCGAAAACCACCACCCACTTGGCCACGATCGCAATGATCAGGCGAGCCATCGCCGAACCTGCGGCCAGTGCCCCACCGCCCAGGGCCATCCGTGCCGCCACCCAGCCACCGGCCGAAATGGCCACACCGGACGCCAGCGCGCCGAGGGCATATTTCGGACCTACCAGCAGGAAGGCCAGGGCCAGGACAGCCACTGCGGCCAGCGGGTAGACCGCGGCGCGCAGCATCAGTCGCCGACCCGCATCAACGGAGTTCAGCACAGGACGTCCCGCGTGGTTGCAAGTGGAGGGCTGAGGCGACTACAGCAGGGGGGCCTCATCGAGCCGCCAAATTATAGCAATGGGACAATTTGCGAGACAACCGCTCCCTGTTCATCCCGGGAGGCCGCAAGTTGCGGTAACGGTTACATTTTTGCGTGCCACCCAGGGGACAATGACGTCCGCATGATGTTGCAGCGCAGTATTGAACTTTGGTCGCAGGCCGCGGAACTTTCACCGAATGCGCCGGTCCGATCTTTCGACCTGCCTGCAGCAACCTCGTCGACGCTCCGCCCCGCAGGTCCCACGATGGCCCCGAAGCCCGGCTCCGGGGCCATCTTTTTGCATCGTCGCGACAGCGCTGAACCGTGCACACTTCGTGGACCATACGTTCACGGATGGTGGACGGGCCTGTCCGGCACAGTGGTCTTCATTCTGATGAACCACTGCAAGGACTCTTCGATGCGCCCCGTACCCACCCTGCTCGCCCTCTCCCTGCTCGCCGCTGGTGCTTCGTTCGCCACTGCCGCCCACGCCGCTGAAGGCGACGACCGCTTCGCCCTGCGCCTGGGTGCGATGAACATCGACTCGGACAACACCCTTCGCGGCAAGACCAACGTCGCCGGCCAGGACATCGGCTTCTCCGAGGACTTCAAGCTGGGTGGCAAGGAGTGGGAACCGCGCATCGACGGCATGTTCCGCATCAGCAACCGCCAGCGCCTGCTGTTCAACTACTTCAAGTACGACAAGGACCGCCGCGAGACCCTTGGCCAGGACATCTCCTTCGGAGACGTCAACGTGCCATCCGGCAGCTTCGTCAAGGGCGAACTGAAGTACCAGGTCGCCAGCCTGGTCTATGACTACTCGGTGGTGGACACCGATACCTTCGACCTCGGCCTGCAGCTGGGTGCGGAGTACGCCAAGGTCAGCACCAAGGCCTACGCCGATCTGGGTACCGTCTACGAAGGCCAGTTCCTCAATGAGAAGACGGACGGCGTGGCGCCGGTGGTCGGTGCGCGCCTGAGCTTCACCCCGTCGGAAAAGTGGATGATCACGCTGCAGGGCCAGTATCTCAACACGCGCTGGGGCAGCTTCGATGACTACAAGGGCGACCTGAGCCGCGCCAACGCCATCGTCGATTACCGCTTCACGAAGAACTTCGGTGTGTTCGCTGGCTACGACTGGTTCAAGCTCGACGCGGACAAGAAGGGCAGCGACGGCACCATCGGCCTGAAGCAGGAATTCAAGGGCCCGGTGGCCGGCGTCAGCTTCGTGTTCTGATCCCCCGCCCCTTCCACGGCACTCTCTCTCCTGGCGCGGCCTCCGGAACATCGGGGCCGCGCTTTTTCTTTGCATCGTCGAGCAGAGAAGCAGGTTGGTCGAGCGCTGGGGGAAGAGGGGCTTGCGTGCGAATGTCCCCCGGCACCGGCCTGCGGCCGTCACCTCCTCCTTTACTTCGCACGCAAGCCCCTCTTCCCCCGCGTGTCAGGCATCCAGGCGGGCCAAGCTGTGGCTCTCGACTATCCGCAAGCCGAGCCGCTGCGCGGGTGGCAGGCGTTTGGACAAAGTAAAGGAGGAGGCGACCGCCGCAGGCGGACGACGGGGGACATTTGTCCAAACGCCTGCCACCCGCGCAGCGGCCCCACCGCTCGCAAAAATCCGGAGCGGAGAAACAAAAAACCCCGGCAGATGCCGGGGCTTTTCGTTCGCGAAGGCGCGGGCGCCTTACTTCTTCTTCGGCATGTACAGATCGGTGATCGTGCCGTCGTAGATTTCCGAGGCCATCGCCACCGATTCGCTCAGCGTCGGGTGCGCGTGGATGGTGTGGCCGATGTCTTCGGCTTCGGCACCCATCTCGATGGCCAGGCCGATCTCGGCCAGCAGGTCACCAGCATGCACACCAACGATGGCACCACCGATGATGCGATGGGTCTCTTCGTCGAAGATCAGCTTGGTGAAGCCCTCGGTGCGGCCGATGCCGATCGCGCGGCCACTGGCGGCCCACGGGAACTTGGCCACGCCGACCTTCAGGCCCTTGGCCTTGGCTTCGGTTTCGGTCACGCCGACCCAGGCGATTTCCGGGTTGGTGTAAGCCACCGACGGAATCACGCGGGCCACCCACTCCTTCTTGTGGCCGGCAGCCACTTCGGCAGCCAGCTTGCCCTCGTGCGTGGCCTTATGGGCCAGCATCGGGTTGCCGACGATGTCGCCGATGGCAAAGATGTGCGGCACGTTGGTGCGCATCTGGCGGTCGACCGGAATGAAGCCGCGGTCGGTGACCTGCACGCCGGCCTTCTCGGCATCGATCTTCTTGCCGTTCGGCGAGCGGCCCACGGCCACCAGCACGCGGTCGAAGGTGCCCTGCGCCAGGGCCGGCGACTGGCCTTCCTCGGCGGCGTCGAAGGTCACGGTGATGCCCTTGGCATCGGCGGTGACGCCCGAGGCCTTGGTCTTCAGGTGGACTTCGATGCCCTGCTTCTTCAGGCGGTCGGCCAGCGGCTTGACCAGGTCCTTGTCGGCGCCCGGCATCAGCTGGTCCATGAACTCGACCACGGTGACCTTGCTGCCCAGCGCGCTGTACACGGTGGCCATTTCCAGGCCGATGATGCCGCCACCGACAACCAGCAGCGAGCCCGGCACTTCGGCCAGCTCCAGCGCGTCGGTGGAGTCCATCACGCGCTTGTCGTCCCACGGGAAGTTCGGCAGCTTCACCGCCTGCGAACCGGCGGCGATGATGCACTTCTGGAAGCGCAGCAGCTGGGTGCTACCATCAGCGGCGGTGATTTCCAGCTCGTTGGCCGAAACGAATTTGCCGACGCCCTGCACGCTGCGGACCTTGCGCTGCTTGGCCATGCCGGCCAGGCCCTTGGTCAACTGGTTGACGACCTTTTCCTTGTACTCGCGCAGCTTGTCCAGGGTGATGGTCGGCTTGCCGAACTCGACGCCGAAATCACCGGCGTGGGCCACTTCGTCGATGACCGCTGCAGCGTGCAGCAGCGCCTTGGACGGAATGCAGCCCACGTTGAGGCAGACGCCGCCTAGGCTGGCGTAGCGCTCGACCAGCACCGTATCCAGGCCGACGTCGGCAGCGCGGAAAGCGGCGGTGTAGCCGCCCGGGCCGGAGCCCAGCACGACCATTTCGCATTCGATGTCGGCTGGCTTGCCGCTGGACAGCGCCGGCTTCGGCGCAGCCGGTTCAGCCGGGGCGCGGTGCGACGGGGTCACCGGCGGCTTGCTGGCCGGAGCGGCCGCTGCCGGGGCCGGCGCGGCGGCCTTGGCCGGGACTTCGGCGGCACCTTCGGCGTCCAGCACCACGACCACGGCGCCTTCGGACAGGGTGTCGCCCAGCTTGACCTTGATTTCCTTGACCACGCCGGCAGCCGAGGACGGCACTTCCAGGGTGGCCTTGTCCGATTCCAGGGTCACCAGACCCTGATCCTTCTTCACCGTGTCGCCGACGGCGACCAACACTTCGATCACCGGCACATCGCTGTAATCGCCGATGTCGGGAACCTTGACTTCAATCGTGGCCATGGTGGGTTTTCCTCGTGCCCGCCCGGCGGTGCCGGCGGGCTGTCACTGCATCTGTTCACGCGGCCGCGCCAGGGGCGGCGGCCGCACGGTGGGGGCGAAGCGGTGCCTTACAGCAGCACGCGGCGCATGTCGGCCAGTACCTGCGACAGGTACGTGGTGAAGCGCGCGGCCAGCGCGCCATCGATGACGCGGTGGTCGTAGCTCAGCGACAGCGGCAGCATCAGCTTCGGTGCGAACTCCTTGCCGTTCCAGACCGGCTGGATGGACGACTTGGAGACGCCGAGGATGGCCACTTCCGGTGCATTGACGATCGGGGTGAACGCGGTGCCGCCGATGCCGCCCAGCGAGCTGATCGAGAAGCAACCACCACTCATGTCGGCCGGGCCCAGCTTACCGTCGCGCGCCTTCTTGGCCAGTTCGCCGGTTTCCTGCGCGATCTGCACCACGCCCTTCTTGTCCACGTCGCGGATGACCGGCACGACCAGGCCGTTCGGCGTGTCGGCTGCAAAGCCGATGTGGAAGTACTTCTTCAGGGTCAGGTTTTCACCGCTGGCATCGAGCGAGGCGTTGAACTCCGGGAACTTCTTCAGCGCCGCGGCGCTGGCCTTGATCAGGAAGGCGAGCATGGTCAGCTTGATGCCGGCCTTCTCGTTTTCCTTGTTCAGCGCCACGCGCAGGCCTTCCAGGTCGGTAATGTCGGCCTGTTCGAACTGGGTGACGTGCGGGATCATGGCCCAGTTGCGGGCCAGGTTCGCACCGGAGATCTTCTTGATGCGCGACAGCGGCTGGACTTCGGTCTCGCCGAACTTGCTGAAGTCGACCTTCGGCCACGGCAGCAGGTTCAGGCCACCACCGGCAGCAACAGCAGCACCGCCGGCAGCCGGCACGCCACCGCTGAGTGCGGCCTTGACGAACTTCTGCACGTCACCCTTGGTGATGCGGCCACCCTTCTCGGTGCCGTTGATCTGCAGCAGGTCCACGCCCAGTTCGCGGGCGAACACACGCACCGCCGGGGTGGCATACGGCACCTTGGCCGGCAGCACGCCATCGGCGTTGAACTGCACCGGCGGGCTGGACGGGGTACCGGCCGAGGCGACCTCGCGGGCCGCCAGCTTGTCCGGCTGCGCCGGCACAGCGACCGGCTCGACCTTGGTGGCGGTCTCGGCGGCAGCCGGAGCGGCAGCAGCGGCTGCCTTGGTCGGCGCCGGCGCGGCAGCGCCCTCGGCCTCGATGATGGCGACCACATTGCCCTGCGACAGAGTGTCGCCGACCTTGACCTTCAGTTCCTTGACCACGCCAGCCACCGACGACGGCACTTCCATGGTGGCCTTGTCGCTTTCCAGCGTGACCAGGCCCTGGTCCTTCTTGACCGTGTCGCCGACGGCGACCAGCACTTCGATGACCGGAATGCCGGAATAGTCGCCGATATCCGGCACCAGCGCTTCAACCGCACCACCGCTGGCAGCCGGAGCGGCCGGCGCAGCTGCGGCCGGGGCCGGCGTGCTCTGGGTGGCAGCGGCCGGCGCTGCGGCCTTGGCCGGTGCCGGGGCGGCAGCGGCCGGTTTGGCCGCCTCGCCTTCAGCCACTTCGATCAGCGCCACGACCTTGCCCTCGGACAGGGTGTCACCGACCTTGACCTTGATCTCCTTGACCACGCCGGCGACGGCCGACGGCACTTCCATGGTCGCCTTGTCGCTTTCCAGCGTCACCAGGCCCTGGTCCTTCTTGACCGTGTCGCCGACGGCGACAAGCACCTCGATTACCGGGATATCGCTGTAGTCACCGATATCGGGGACAAGTGCTTCCTTGATTTCGGCCATGGGGATAACTCCGGCAATCTGGTGTAGGGAAACGTCTATTGTGCGGCCAGCGGGGGCCAGCGCCAACCGTTACAGGTGTTTTCAGTACTCACGCAGCCGGGACACGCTGTTGCTCATGGGTTGCGGCCGCGACCAGTCGGTAGCGTATTGTCCGGACGATGTCCGCTTCATGTCGCCAGTGCGTCGGCTACCGGCTGCCAGGCCTGGCGCAGCCGCGGCAGTGACCAGGCCGCGTTGGCCGGGCTGGTGGACGGCAGCGCCAGCAGCCTTGGCGGCGCCTCCAGGCCGGGCAGCACCCAACGCTGGAATGCCTTCAGCGATGCCGCACCGTTGCAGCCGATCAGCTCCAGCTCAGGAAGCGAAGCGATCAATGCCGGCAGCGCATTGGGTACTTCCGTGCCACGCACGATGTCGGCATCCAGGCTGCCACGCCGCTCGCACTGACCGATCACATCCCACAGACCCACACCGGCTGCCTGCAGTGCGCGCAGCCGTTGCGGGTACGCCAGGGCCACATCGAAGCCACAGATATCGGCCAGCACAGGCCAGAAGCGATTGCGCGGATGCGCGTAGTAGCGCTGCTCCTGCAATGACGCAACGCCGGGCATCGAACCCAGCAGCAGCACCCTGCAATCCGCCTTCACCTGCGCTTGCAGGCCGATGCACACCGTTGCTTCGCTCACATCGTCTCCAACTGCATGAATGTCGCCGAAGGCCGAAAAGCCCATGAAAACAGGCTTTTCGCTCCAGTCGCTGAACAAGGGAAACTATTTTTTAACGTGCGTCGGATTCGATTCATGTTGGGGCGACTACGGTGTGCTCGCCCCGCAACCGGGGGCCCAAAACAAGAAACATTAGGAGATACCCCCATGCGCTCCATCCGTATCCTGAGTCTCGCCCTGCTGACCTCCGCCGCCTTCGCGCCGGCCGCTTTCGCCCAGGACAGCAGCACCGACACCGCTTCGGGCAAGCATTTTGCCGTTGTTGGCGGCATCTCGCTGCTGGAACCGAAGAACGATCCGATCACCGGCGTCAAGAAGACCGATGGTGGCCCGGCGCCGACCGTCAGCTTCAGCTACTACATCAACGACAACTGGGCCGTTGAACTGTGGGGCGCTGCCGACAAGTTCGACAACAAGTTCAAGGGCCCGAACAACGCCCGCCTGGGCTCGGTCGAGCAGCAGCCGATCGCGCTGAGCGGCCAGTACCACTTCGGCCAGGCTGACAACGTGTTCCGTCCGTTCGTGGGCGTGGGCTACTACCAGTCGAGCTTCAGCAACGAGAAGCTGGGCAACGGCGCTGACACCGACATCCGCTTCAAGGATGCCAAGGGCGTGATCGGCACCGTCGGCGTGGACATGAACATCAACTCCACCTGGTTCGCCCGTGCTGACGCCCGCTACATGCGCGCCCGCCCGGACGTGAAGGTTGGCGGCGAGAAGATCGGCGAAGCCAAGATGGATCCGTGGACCGTCGGCTTCGGCATCGGCGCCCGCTTCTGATCCAGGCTGCACCTGCTTCACTGATGTAACGCGACGGGCCCTTCGGGGCCCGTCGTCGTTTCCGTCACCCGCGTTCTGTAGAGTCGAGCTTGCTCGACTGCCTTTCGTAGAGTCGAGCTTGCTCGACTTTTGCAACAGCAGTCGACTGACAGTCGACTCTACACACACAGGATGCGGAGGCGCGATGCACGACGTCGACCTGCTGGTGATCGGTGGCGGTATCAACGGTGCCGGCATCGCCCGTGATGCCAGCGGCCGCGGCCTGCGCGTGCTGTTGTGCGAGCAGCACGACCTCGCTGCGCATACCTCCAGCGCCAGCAGCAAGCTGATCCACGGTGGCCTGCGCTACCTGGAACAGCGCGAGTTCGGTCTGGTACGCAAGGCCTTGGGCGAACGCGAGGTGGTACGCCGGCAGGCACCCTATCTGGTCCGCCCGCTGCGTTTCGTGCTGCCGTGGGAACCGCACCTGCGCCCACGCTGGATGCTGCGCGTGGGACTGTGGCTGTACGACCACCTGGGCCCACGCAGCCCGGCATTTCCCGCCTCGCGCGCCCTGGACCTTCAACGTGATCCGCTCGGCCCCTGGCTCTCCCCGGATCTGCGGCAGGCCTTCAGCTACGCCGACGCGCAGGTCGATGACGCGCGTCTGGTACTGCTCAATGCCCTGGATGCTGCCTGGCGTGGCGCACAGGTACATGTGCGCAGCCGCTGCATCGAGCTGCGCCCTGTGCAGGGCCGTTGGCTGGCCGTGCTGGAATCCGCCGATGGCCAGCAGCATGTGACCGCGCGCGCCGTCGCCAATGCGGCTGGCCCATGGGCCGGTGGCCTGCTGGAGCAGATGGAGGCCCGCAGCGGCGGCCCCGCGCTGCGGCTGGTACAGGGCAGCCACATCGTGATGCGCCGCCCCTGGCCCGATGACAGTGCCTGCCTGCTGCAGCAGCCCGATGGCCGCGTGGTGTTCCTGCTGCCGTTCGCCCACGAGCATCTGCTAGTCGGCACCACCGACACCGACTACCGCGGTGACCCGGCGCGCTGCAGCGTGCTGCCTTCCGAGGTGAGCTATCTGTGCGCGGCCGCCAGCCGCTATCTGCGTGAGCCGATCACTCCGGAAGACGTGGTCTGGCAGTTCGCCGGTGTACGTCCCCTGCTGGCCGACCCGGACCCGCGTGCGGCAACGCTGAGCCGCGACTACCGCCTTCAGCTGCAGTCCAACCCGGCGCCGGCGCTGCATGTGCTGGGCGGCAAGCTGACCACCTACCGGGTGCTGGCCGAGGAAGCGCTGAACCTGCTGCGCCCTGCCCTGCCACAGATGGGACCGGCCTGGACGGCAGGCGGAGACCCGCTGCCGGGCAGCGACTGGGGTGACGCCACACAGGCGCGCTCCCGCCTGCAGGCGCTGGCACCGTGGTTGCCCGTGGAGATCGCACGGCGTTGGGCCGAAGCCTACGGCAGCCGCAGCGCCGCCCTTCTGCAGGGTGCACGGGGCATGGACGATCTTGGAGAGGACTTCGGCGGCGGCCTGCATGCGCGGGAAGTGGCTTTCCTGCGCGACCACGAATGGGCCTGGGACGCCGAGGACATGCTGTGGCGGCGAAGCAAGCTGGGGTTGCGGCTGGATGCTGCGCAGGTGGCGCGGCTGCAGGCGTGGATCGATAGACGGTAGAGTCGAGCTTGCTCGACTGACATGAAAAGCAGTCGAGCAGGCTCGACTCTACCAACACCATCGCTACCGGAGACGCTGCATGACGCCCCGCTACGTGCTGGCCATCGACCAGGGCACCACCAGTTCGCGCGCGATCCTGTTCGACCGCGCCGGCGACATCGTCGGCAGCGCGCAGCGCGAATTCGCGCAGATCTTCCCGCAGCCGGGTTGGGTCGAGCATGACCCGCGCGAGATTCTCACCAGCGTCTATGCCACGCTGACCGAACTGCTCAGCCGCGGGCAGATCGACCCGCGCCACATCGCCGCACTGGGCATCACCAACCAGCGTGAAACCACCGTGGTCTGGGACCGTGCCACCGGACAGCCGATCCACAACGCCATCGTCTGGCAGTCGCGGCAGAGCCACGCCATCTGCGAGCGGCTGAAGTCCGAAGGGCATGAGGCGCTGATCCGCGAGCGCACCGGCCTGCTGATCGATGCCTATTTCTCCGCCACCAAGGTGCGCTGGATCCTCGACCACGTGGAGGGCGCGCAGCAGCGTGCCGAGCGCGGCGAGCTGCTGTTCGGCACCATCGACAGCTGGCTGGTCTGGAACCTCAGTGGTGGCCAGGCGCATGTGACCGACTACAGCAACGCGGCGCGCACGCTGCTGTTCAACATCCACACGCTGGACTGGGATGACGACCTGCTGGCGCTGCTGGACATCCCGCGCGCGATGCTGCCGCAGGTGCGCGATTCCAGCGCGGTGTACGCGCATACCCGGCCGCAGTTCTTCTTCGATCACCCGATTCCGATCGCCGGCATCGCCGGTGACCAGCAGGCGGCGCTGTTCGGCCAGGCCTGCTTCCAGCCGGGCATGGTCAAGAACACCTATGGCACCGGCTGCTTCATGCTGATGCACACCGGCGCGCAGGCGGTGCGTTCGCGCAATGGCCTGCTGACCACCATCGCCTGGGGCCTGGACGGGCGCGTGGAATATGCGCTGGAAGGTTCGATCTTCATCGCCGGCTCGGTGGTGCAGTGGCTGCGCGATGGGTTGCGCATGATCGAACGCGCCAGCGACAGCCAGGCGCTGGCCGCGCAGGTGCCCGACAGTGGCGGTGCTTACCTGGTACCAGCATTTGTCGGCCTCGGTGCGCCCTATTGGCGCAGTGATGTGCGCGGCGCGATGTTCGGCCTGACCCGTGGCACCGGCAAGGCGCACTTCGTGCGTGCCGCGCTGGAGGCGATGGCCTACCAGACCCGCGACGTGCTCGATGCGATGCAGTCCGATGCCGGTATCGCGCTGACCGAGCTGCGCGCCGATGGCGGTGCGATCGGCAACGACTTCCTGGCCGGATTCCAGGCCGACATCCTTGGCGTGCCGCTGCTGCGGCCGCGGCTGACCGAGACCACCGCACTGGGTGCGGCCTACCTGGCCGGCCTGGCGGTGGGGTTCTGGACCAGCCGCGAACAGATCGCCGCGCAATGGGGCCTGGACCGGCGCTTCGAGCCACAGATGGAGGTGGCGCGGCGCGAGAAACTGTACGCGGGATGGCAGCAGGCCGTGGCGGCCACCCTCGCCTTCCACGTCGACTGACGGTAGTGCCGGCCGCTGGCCGGCAACCCCATGATCCTTGGAGGCGTCTGCAGATTGCCGGCAGCGGCCGGCACTACCACATGGTCAGCGGCCGTCAGAACGCCGGCAGCACCGCGCCCTTGTACTTGGTCTCGATGAAGGCCTTCACCTGCGGGCTGGTCAGGGCCTTGGCCAGCTTCTGCACGCGGGCGTCGTCCTTGTTGTCCGGGCGTGCGACCAGGAAGTTCACGTACGGCGAGTCCTTGCTCTCGATCGCCAGTGCATCCTTGGTCGGGTTGAGGCCCGCATCCAGTGCGTAGTTGGTGTTGATCAGGGCCAGGTCGACCTGGTCCAGCACGCGCGGCAGCATCGCCGAGTCCAGCTCGCGGAACTTCAGGTTCTTCGGGTTTGCAGTGATGTCGCGCTGGGTCGACAGCGCGTTGGTCGGATCCTTCAGCTCGATCACACCGGCCTTGTGCAGCAGGATCAGTGCACGGCTGTTGTTGCTCGGGTCGTTCGGGATCACCACGTCGGCACCTTCGCGCAGCTCGGCCAGCGACTTGATCTTGCGCGAGTACGCACCGAACGGCTCGATGTGCACGCCGATCACCTTCACCAGATCGGTCTTGCGATCGCGGTTGTAGGCATCCAGATACGGCTCGGTCTGGAAGTAGTTGGCGTCCACCTGCTTCTGCACCAGCTGGTCGTTGGGCTGCACGTAGTCGTTGAACACGCGCACGTCCAGGTCCACGCCTTCCTGCTTGAGGATGGGCTTGACCACTTCAAGGATCTCGGCATGCGGCACGGCCGTGGCGGCCACCACCAGCTTCTGCGAGGGCTCGCCGGACTTGCCGCAGGCGGTCAGGGCCAGCGCAGCGGCGAGCAGGGGCAGCAACAGGGTCTTCTTCATGGGCGGAAGGGTTCTCGGGGGGGAGTGTCAGGAGTTGTCGTAGTTGCTCAGGGCGAGCTCAAGCAGCGCCTTGGCCTGCTCGCGCAGCATCACCGGTTCGACGATCTCGGCATCCGAGCCGTAGTGCAGCACGTCCATCAGCAGCTCGCGCGAGACGCTGTACGGCACCTTCAGTTCATAGCGGCCATCGGCCAGGAAGCGGCCCTGCTGCTTGGAATGCCAGTGCTCGTCGGCCACCCAGCGCGCGGCCTTGGCGCTGAACAGGATGGTCGCCCAGCCCTTCGGCGCACCGGAGAAGATGCCGTAGCTGGCCCCGAGCTGCTCGTCCAGCTCGCTGTCGGCCACGTCGCGGGCGGTGCTGTCGATCACCCGCGCCTTGTGGATGCGATCCACGGCAAAGCTGCGCAGCGCCTCGCGGTCATGGTCCCAGGCATCCAGGTACCAGTTGTCGCGATAGTGGGTCAGGCGCTGCGGCGAAACGGTGCGCTTGGTCGGCTCGTCGGTGGAACGGGCGCGGTACTCGAACGCCAGCTGGCGGCGCTCCAGCACCGCCGAAGCCACGCTGCGGAAGCTGCCTTCATCGAACTTGCGGCCACGGTGCGGAATCACCCGCACCCGGTCCACCGGCCAGCTGGAAACGCCAGCCTGGGCCGCCAGCAGGCTCTCGATGCGCTGCTGCAGCGGTGCCAGCACCGAGGACAGCACGCCGCCGCCGGTCCGCGCCAGCAGGTGCTGCGAGGCCAGCAGGGCATGCAGCTCCTCCGAGCTCAGCCACAGGCCGGGCAGCTCGAAGCGGTCGCTCTCGTCGGCCTGGTAACGGAAGCCGGCTTCGCCGTCGCCCTCGATCGGTGCCATCAGCGCATCGCGCAGGAAGGCCAGATCGCGGTAGACGGTGGCACGGGAGCAACCGAGCTTGTCCTGCAGGGTCGCCACCGTCACCGGATAGCGTGCGGACTTGAGCAGACGATGCAGGGCGGTGATGCGTTCGTATCGGTCCATACCCCCGATTATGTCCGAGTCGCGGGTCTTGTGTGGGACGTTTGGGCTATCGTGGTCGCCCCCCCCCCTCTGGAACACCCGATGCGCCGGTTGCCTGCCCTGTCCCTGCTGGCCTGCCTGCTGCTGGCCGCCTGTGATCGCGCGCCCGCGCCGGCCAGCACCGAAGCGCCCGTGCCTGCGGCGGATCCGGCGCAGGCGGTGCTGGGCGCCAGCCAGCGCTTCTCGGCCCTGCGCAGCTTCCACGCCGAACTGGAGGTGCTGGGCGCGCCCCAGCCGGTGCGCAGCGCCATGGACTTCGTCGCCCCCGACCGCTTCCGGGTGCAGACCCCGGCCGGTCCGCAGACGATCATCGGCGACACCATGTTCCTGCAGGCCGACGACGCGATCCGGCAGGTGCCGACCCCGCCGGGCCTGCTCGAGCAATGGCGCAACCCGCTGCCGGCCGATGCCCTGCCCGCCGATCTGCAGGCCGAAGACCTGGGCAGCCAGTCGCTGGACGGGGTCGAGACGCGTCACTACCGCCTGCGCGGTGCGCAGCCCGGCGAACGCCTGGAGTACTGGGTGGACGCGCAGGGCCTGCCGCGGCAGATCGTACGCAGCGGCAGCAGCAATGGCCGCAGCTTCCAGCTGCGCCTGCGCTATTCGCGCTTCAACGACCCGGCATTGCGCGTCGATCTGCCCTGAATAGGCGATCGCGGCAACGTCTGCTGAAGAAACCGTTTGGATCGATTCGGACCGCCATCACGCTTCCAGTATCATCACCGGCTGTCAACCGCTTCGGAGAAGCCCCGATGTCCCTGCGCGTGTCCCTGCTGATCCCCCTGCTGCTGTGCGCACCGCTCGCGTATGCGCAGGATGCCTCCGAACTGGCGGCGATGTCCTCGCCGTGGAGCGGCAGTGGCGGCGAGCTCGGTTTCGCTTCGGCACGCGGCAACAGCAGCACCGAGAGCTTCAACGGCCGCCTGCGCCTGCGCTACACCGATGGTGACTGGGTGCACAGCATGGATCTGGCTGGCCTGCGTTCCAGCTCCAAGGTGATCGAGACCCGCGACGACGGCTCCACCAGCCGCCGCAACAACACCACCGCCAACCGTTACACCGGCAGTGCCGGCAGCGCGCTGCAGCTGGGCGAGCACCGCCAGCTGACGGCCACGGTGCGTACCGAGCGCGATGACTTCGCCACCTACGACCGCCAGAGCTCGTTCGGTCTGGGTTACGGCACCCGCCTGTGGAACACCGAGCGTTTCTCGTTCGACGCGCAGATCGGCCCCGGTGTGCGCCGCACCCACAGCACCGAGGACGACCGCACCCGCACCGGCATGATCGGCCGCGGCCTGTTCGACATGAAGTACTCGCTGACCGACAACACCGACCTGGTCAACACCCTGCTGGTCGAGTCGGGTTCCTACAACACCTTCGGCCAGAACGACTTCGGTGTTTCGGTGAGCATGAACGAACATCTGGCGCTGAAGGCCGGCTGGCAGGCGCGTTACAACAGTGACGTGGCCGAGGACAAGCGCAAGACCGATACGCTGACCACGATGAACGTGGTCTACAAATTCAAATAAGAAACGGGCGCCAAAGGCGCCCGTTCTTCTTTCGGCAGTGCCGGCCGCTGGCCGGCAACTGCATTCAATCGGAGCACGAGGTTGCCGGCCAGCGGCCGGCACTAGCTGCGATGGCTCAGACGTTCAGCAGTTCGCCGGCACCGGCATCCAGCAGCATCTTCGCCACGCGCTGGCCCAGTGCTTCCGGGTCACTGGCCGGGCCGATCGCTTCGGCACGCACCGCCTGGCCATCACTGGCACTGCCGACCAGGCCCTGCAGGTGCAGGTCGGTGCCCTGCCACTGCGCGATCGCCGCCACCGGCACGTGGCAGCTGCCATGCAACGCACGGTTCATCGCTCGCTCGGCTTCCACGCAGGCACGGGTTTCCGCGTCATCCAGGCCCGCGAACAGCGCCATCAGGCGCGCATTGCCACCGTCGCACTCCACCGCCACCGCGCCCTGCGCCGGGGCCGGCAGCCATTGCGGCGGTTGCAGGCGCGCGACGATGCGCGCGCCCAGGCCCAGACGCTCCAGGCCGGCCACGGCCAGCACGATGGCGTCGTAGCCACCGTTGTCGAGCTTGGCCAGGCGGGTGTTGACGTTGCCGCGCAGGTCCAGCAGTTCCAGGTCCGGGCGCAGCGCGCGCAGCTGGGCTTGGCGGCGCAGCGACGAGGTGCCAACCCGCGCACCGATCGGCAGCGCATCCAGCGAGGCGTACAGGTTGGAGACGAAACCATCGGCCGGATCGTGGCGGGTCAGCATCGCCGGCAGCGCGAAGGGTTCATCCAGTTCCATCGGCACATCCTTCAGCGAATGCACGGCGCAGTCGGCCTCGCCACGCAGCATGGCCAGCTCCAGTTCCTTCAGGAACAGGCCCTTGCCACCGATGGCGGCCAGCGAGCGGTCCAGCACCTCGTCACCGCGGGTGCTCATCGGCACCAGTTCCACATGCAGGCCGGGGTGGGCCTGGCGCAGGCGATCGGCGACGTGTTCGCTCTGCCAGAGGGCGAGCGGGCTCTTGCGGGTGGCGATGCGGACGGTTTCCATCCGGTCATTATCGCGCCTTCGGCGCGGATACGGCCAACGGCGGAGCCCCTCGTGGCTGGTGGAGGGGTCATGAAAGCAACAGCCGCGCGTGGCCGGGCGGGGTGGGCCACGCAGGGGACGCTGCAAGTACGTCCATGTAAGCTCGGTCGCCGCATCCATGCGGCTCACGCCCCTGCGCAGCCCACCCCGCCCGACCTCTGAAAGTTTCCGTGCGCGCCAGCCACGGAAGATCAAAAAAAGGAAAAAGCAGAAGCAAAGGCAACAGCCGATTGCTTCCAGGGTCAGATCCCTTTTCCGCAGGAAAAGGGATCTGACCC